>NZ_SGTU01000012.1:23200-109772 GCF_005435195.1 Halorubrum sp. SP3
GTCCGTGACCACACACGGATCGCGGTGCTGTGCGGTGGCGCGTGCCTGCGAGCGGTGCGGGCGACCGGAGGGAGCCCCAAGCGAGCGACGAGGCTGGGGAGGTGTGAGGCGCTGTGCGGTGCGGTCGGGTGGGACTCGAAGGGGCAGCCGTGAGGCGGGCGCAGACGACGCAAGCACCGCAGGGAGCGAACGAAGTGAGCGACCGAGGAGCACAGCGAGTGTGCGCCCGCCTCACGGCTGGGGCTTCGATGTTGTTCGTGTCGATCAGTTATTTATTACAACCACTGTCGTATCTCCTCCCGACTGAGGCTTTGGCGGTGTTCGCCGCCGATCCGCAACCGACAATTTATAACAGATCGACTCGCGCTCCCGCGACCAGTTATAGGAAAATCGTCACCGCGGCGAAGACGACCACCGTCCCCGCAACGCCGACTCCCACCGCCTTCGCGTTGAGCCGGACCGCCTTCTTGCGGTCCGCGGCGAGCGCCTCCTCGTTTTGGATCTCGTTCGCCCCGTCGCCCACGTCGAAGACGCCCATGCCGGCGAAGCCGATACAGAAGCGCTCGCGGTACTGTAACGCCCCCATCGCGGCGCCGTACAGCGGGAGCACGGAGGCGATCAGCGCCCACCGCGGCCACGCGAGCGCGACGACCGCCGCGACGTAGGCCGCGGCCGCCACCAGCGACCCGACGCCGAGGAGGAGCCGCCGTCGCTGTTGGGTCGGTCCGATGTTACACATGCCCGGTTGGTACTCCATACCACCGGAACGGGCGGGAGAAGCAAAGCCTCAACGGATCGGGGTCGAGGCGGACGGGAAGCGGGGACGGCCGCAACGATGGTTTATTACCGGCCGGCCTGAAGTCCGAGGCGAACACAGATGGGGGACCGCGACGAGGGTCGGCAGGCGCGGGACCTGCGCCGGTACGAGACGATCCTGGAGTCGCTCGACGACGCCGTCTACGCGATTCGATCCGACGGGACGATCGTCTACGTCAACGAGCGGTACGCGGAGATGAAAGGCGTCGACCGCGAGGAACTCCTCGGAACGGACATCTACGACTGGGTGAGCGAGGAGACCGCGGAGCGGGCGCGCCGGGAGCGCGCGGCGATGCGCGAGGAGGGCCGCGACGCCGGCGTGATCGAGTACGAGTTCGAGACCGAACACGGCGACTCGTTCCCCGCGGAGATGCGGTTCGGCCGGACCGACCGCACCGGCCAAACCGACCGCACCGGCCAAACCGACCGAACCGGCCAAACCGACCGCACCGGCCAAACCGACCGAACCGGCCAAACCGACCGCACCGGCCGGGCCGACCTCGACGATCGAGATGAGCTCGGCCGGGTGGGCGTCATCCGGGACATCACCGAGCGGAAGCGCCGAGAGCGGGAGTTGGAGCGGCAGAACGAGCGGCTCGACGAGTTCGCGAGCATCGTCTCGCACGACCTCCGGAACCCGCTGGACGTGGCGCGGGGGCACCTCGACCTCGCCCGCGAGGAGGGCGACGCCGAACACCTCGACGCGGTCGCGCGGGCCCACGCCCGCATGGCGACGCTCATCGACGACCTCCTGACGCTGGCGCGCGAGGGCGTCGACGTCGAGTCGCTCGAACCGGTCGACCTCGGCGCGGTCACCGAGGAGTGCTGGACGGGCGTCGACACCGCGGACGCGGCCCTGCGCGCGGAGGCGACGACGGCGGTCCGCGCCGACCGGAGCCGGCTCAAACAGCTGCTCGAGAACCTCCTGCGGAACGCCGTCTCGCACGGGGGCTCGGCGGTCACCGTCACCGTCGGTGACCTCGAGGACGGGTTCTACGTCGCGGACGACGGCCCGGGGATTCCCGAGGACGAACGCGAGGAGGTCCTCGAAGCCGGCCACACGACGGACCCGGACGGGACGGGATTCGGCCTCGCCATCGTCGAACGCGTCGCCGAGGCGCACGGGTGGGACGTGAGCGTCACCGCGGGATCCGACGGCGGGGCGCGCTTCGAGTTCACCGGCGTCCACGTCGAGTGATCGGCGGCGAGGCGGCGGCCACCGATGCGACTCGCGCGCCGCGGTGGAAACCGTGAAATGGCCGGCGGGCGAGGGGTCCGTGTGAAACGGATCCAGCTCGGCAACACCGTCTTCGAGGGCGCGAACGACGTCTACCTCCTCGACGGCGAGGCGACCGCGCTCGTCGACACCGGCGTCGCGCTCCCGGCGGTACGCGAGGAGTTGGTCGACGGTCTCGCGGAGCACGGGCTCTCGTTCCGCGATGTCGACGCGATCGCGCTCACCCACTGGCACCCGGACCACGCGGGTCTCGCCGGCGAGATTCAGACCGCGGGCGGCGCCGAGGTGTACGTCCACGAGGCCGACGCGGCACTCGTCGACGGGACCGAGACGCCGCTGTTCGCCGACCGCGACCTCCAGCGCGAGACGTTCGAGCGGTGGGGGATGCCCGACGCCGACCGGGAGCGCCTGAGCGGCTTCTTCGACGCGGTCAGCGCGGACCTCTCGGGGCGACCGGCGGACGTGACGACGGTTTCCGACGGCGACGCGATCAGGGCCGGCGGCGTCGGGCTCGAGGTCCTCCACCTCCCCGGCCACACCGCGGGGCTCTCCGGGTTCGCGTTCGACCCGCGAACGGTGCCGGGCCACGACCCCGTGGCGGGGGACGACGCGACGGAGGAGGCCTTCACCGGCGACGCGCTCCTCCCGAAGTACACCCCGAACGTCGGCGGCGCGGACGTGCGCGTCGAGGGGGCGCTCGCCGCCTACGCCGAGAGCCTCGCGCGGATCGTCGCCCGCGACTTCGACGCCGCCCACCCCGGCCACCGCCGACGGATCGACGACCCGAGCCGACGCGCGGCGGCGATCCTCGACCACCACCGCCACCGGACCCGCCGGGTGATCGAGGTCCTCGACGGGTCGGGGCCCGCGACCGCGTGGGAGGTCTCCGCCGCGCTGTTCGGCTCGCTGGAGGAGATCCACGTCCTCCACGGCCCCGGGGAGGCGTTCTCGCACCTCGACCACCTCGCGGCCGCCGGCGTCGTCGAGCGCGACGGGACCGCGTACCGCCTCGTCGACCCCGACCCCGACGTCGGCGCGCTGTTCCCGACCACGCCGCTCGACGACCTCGTGGACGGAAGCGAGGGCGCGTAGCGGGCGCCCCGACCGAGCGCGCGGGCAGCCCGCCGCTCGCCGAAAGCTATTCGTGGCGGCCGGCGTATTCGGGGACGTGAAGCGGGACGCCCTCGTCGCGGTCGTCGTCGCCCTCCTCGCCCTCGTCGCGCTCGGCGTCGCGGCAGCGACGCTGAACACCGCCGTCGACACCGGTAGCGGCGGGTTCGGCGGAGGCGCCGGGGACGCCCCGAGCGTCGGAGAGGGGAGCGGGACCCCCGGGATCCTCACCTCGTCGGGCGAGGCGGGTACGGTGTCGGTCTCGGGGATCTGCCTCCCGTTCCTCAGGGAGCCACCGGCCGTCGCGGCGCTCGTCTTCGGGGTGCTACTGATCGCCGCCGTGACGTACCGCGACACCGCGTCGCCGTTCGTGAGCGTTACCGTTGCCGGCGTGATGGGCACGCCGGTCGCCTTCCTCTTTTGGGTGCTGTCGACGTGCGGTTCGGGCGCGGGAGCCGTCTCGGCCGCGCTCGGCCTCGGCGGGAACGGAACCGGGCTGTTGCCGGCCGGCGCCGTCGGCGGTAGCGGACTCGGCAGCGGGGAGGGCGCGGCGTCGGCACCGCAGATCCTGTTCGCGGTCGTCATCGCCGTCGCGGTCGTCGCGAGCGTCGCCGCCCTCCTCCTCGCCGGCGGCGACGACGAAGGGACCGGGGGCGACGGGAGCGGCCGGCCCGATCCACCGGCCGAGGAGCCGCCGGACCTCGACGCGATCGGGCGGACGGCCGGCGAGGCCGCGGACCGGATCGAGTCGTCTGAGGCGGACAACGAGGTGTACCGCGCGTGGCGCGACATGACCGACGCGCTCGACGTCGACCGCCCGGCCTCGTCGACGCCGGCTGAGTTCGCGACCGCCGCGGTCGACGCCGGGGTCGACGAGGCGCCGGTGACCGCGCTCACCGAGGTGTTCGAGCGCGTGCGGTACGGCGGCGAGGACGCGACGGACGACCGCGAGCGCCGCGCCGTCGAGGCGCTGCGCGAGATCGAAGAACGGCACGGGGGGGAGTCGTGAGCCGCAGTCGGGTCGCCGCCGCGGGCGCCGCGTCCGACGGGGGTGACCGGTAGTGCGCCCCCTCGCCGTCGCGGGGGTGCTAGCGGTCGCCGTCGGCCTGCTCGCGGCGCTCGACCGCGGCGTGGCGTCGGCGATCTCCCCCACGTCGACCGTCGTCACGCTGATCGGCGTCCTCGGCGTGGTTCAGGGCATTCGGTACGCGAACGCGCGCCGAGAGCGACGGCGGGTCCCGGCGGATCCCGGAGACCCGGAGCGCCGCGCGCCGGCCGCGGTGCCCGGCGCGGCCCTCGACGAGCGAATCGCTCGGGCCGCCAGCCCGGCGCCCGGCGGCTATCGGGACCGCCGGGACCTCCGCGACCGGATCCGAGAGGTCTCGGTCACCGCCGTCGCCCGCGACCGCAACTGCTCTCGGGAGGCGGCGGCGGCGGCCGTCGACGACGGGACGTGGACCGACGACGGCGCCGCCGCCGCCTTCTTCGACACGCGGACCGCGTACCCGCTGCGCGTCCGCCTGTCCGCCGGGGTCCGGGGGCGGTCGAACTACTGGTACGGGCTCCGGGCCGTGATCGACGAGATCGAACGGATCGAGTCGCGGGGTGACGCGTGAGCGATCCGCGGGGAGCAGCCGTCGCGTCCGATTCGGACGCGTCGGATCGAAACGGGGAGAGCGACCCGAGCGCGGACGACGCGACCGGACGGGAGAGCGACGCGACCGGACGGGAGAGCGACGCGACCGGACGGGAGAGCGACGCGACCGGACCGGAAGGCGACGCGGACGCGACGGAGTCCGTTGACGCGGCCGCGGCGGAGTCCGCCGGCGCCCCGACCGATCGGGAGTCTCGACGGGAGATCGAGACGGATCGCTGGCTGGGGATCGCGGGCGCGGCGCTGGCGCTCGTCGGCCTCGGCGTGCTCGTTCGGCAGTCGTCGCTGGTGCTCGCGGGCGCCGTCGGCGTCGGCTACGCCGTCTACGCCCGGGCCGGCGACGCGCCGACGCCGACGCTGGCGGTGACGCGGTCGGTGAGCGACGAGACGCCGGCGCCGGGCGACGAGGTGCGCGTCACCGTCCGCGCGGAGAACGTCGGAGAGGGTGCGCTCCCGGACCTCCGGCTCGTCGACGGCGTCCCGCCGGGGCTGGCGGTCGTCGACGGGCCGGCCCGAGTCGGGACCGCGTTGCGGCCGGGAACGGCGGTGACGTTCGAATACACCGTGCGCGCCGCCCGCGGCGATCACGAGTGGGAAGCGATGACCGCGATCACGCGCGACGCGGCCGGTGCGCGCGAGCGCACGACGGCCTTCGACGCGCCGACGGCGATCGCCTGTACCCCGGAGCTGTCCGCCGGCGGGGACCTCCCGCTTCGCGGGCTGACGACCGTCCACCACGGGAGGGTGCCGACCGACGTGGGCGGGGCCGGCGTCGAGTTCCACGCGACCCGGGAGTACCGCCGGGGCGACCCGCTCAAGCGGATCGACTGGAACCGGCGGGCGCGGACGGGGGAGCTGTCGACCGTCGAACTGCGCGAGGAGCGCGCCGCCACCGTCGTGCTGCTCGTCGACGCCCGCGAGTCCGCGTACGCCGCCGCCGATCCCGACGCCGAGACGGCGGTAGAGGCGAGCGTCTCGGCCGCCGGACAGGCGTTCTCCGCGCTGCTCGACGGCGGCGACCGAGTCGGGATCGCGGCGCTGTCGCCGCTGGACTGCTGGCTCCCGCCGGGGAGCGGAACCGTCCACGCGGCCCGCGGGCGCGAGACGCTGGCCACCGACCCGGCGCTGGCCCCGACCCCGAGCGACGAGCGGTTCTACCGGTCGCTGTGGCTCCGGCGGTTCCGGCGGCGGATCCCCGCCGACGCGCAGGTGCTGTTCTTCACCCCGCTCGTCGACGACACCGCGGCGTCGCTCGCCCGTCGGATCGACGCGCACGGTCACCTCGTGACGGTGCTCTCGCCGGATCCGACGACGACCGAGACCGCCGGCCAGCGGCTGACGACCTTCGAGCGCCGCCAGCGGTTACGGGCGCTTCGGTCGGCGGGGATCCGCGCGCTGGAGTGGGGCGACGACTCCTTCCCGGTGGCGGTCGCGGCCGCGACGAGGCGGTGGTCGCGATGAGCGACGCGGTTCGAGACGGGGAACGCGGAGCGAGCGGAGAGAGCCGCGACGACGCCGGCGCCGACTCCCACGAGATCGACGCGCGGCCGCCGACGGTCGCGATCGCCGCGAGCCTCGCGGCGGCGGGGGTCGCGGCGACCGCAGCCTCGGTCGCGAGCCCGACCGGCGGCGCGCTGCTCGGCGTCGCCGCGCTCGGGTTCCTCGGGGGCTCGCTCCGGGGATCGGCCCGAGTCCTGACGTGGGGCGCGGCCGTCGGCGTGGTCGGACTCGCGCTCGCGGGGTACCGGGGCGCTCCCCCCGAGGCGCTGCTCGTCGCCGCCGTCGGCCTCGCGGTCGCGTGGGACGTCGCCGACCACGGCGTCGGCCTCGGAGAGCAGGTCGGTCGGGGCGCCCGAGCGCGGCGGAACGTCGCGGTCCACGCGGGGTCGGGCCTGCTCGTCGGCGCGCTCGCGGCCGGCCTCGTCTACGGGGTGACGCTCGCGGTCGGCGGCGGCCAGCCGGTGGCCGCGCTCGCGCTGCTCCTGGCGGGCGGCATCGCGCTGATCTCGGCGCTGCGGTGACGGCGGGCGAACTCGCGGGGCGCTCGCGGCCGCGCGCGCCGGCGGAGCTAAACCCTTATCAGCGCGCGGCCGGCAGGTACGCTCGTATGAGCGACCTCCCGGACGACTTCGACTGTACGCTCACCAACTGGGAGTACATCTACGGGCTCTGCCGCAACGTCTCCGACGCGGTGAAGCGGGCCGACTTCGAGCCGGACGTGGTCGTCGCCCTGGCCCGCGGCGGCTGGTTCGCGGGGCGGTGCGTCTGCGACTTCCTCGGGCTCAACGACCTCACCAGCCTCAAGATGGAACACTACGTGGGGACCGCCGAGAAGAGCGGCGAGCCACAGATCCGCTACCCGATGCCCGAGGGGAGCGTGGAGGGGAAGGACGTACTCATCATCGACGACATCGCCGACACCGGCGGCTCGATCCGCCGCGCCGAGGAGTACGTCGAGGAGCGGGACGCCGCAGAGATCCGCACCGCGACGCTCCAGCTGCTCGGCACTTCGGAGTTCCAGCCCGACTTCGTTGGCGAGCGGCTCGAACAGTGGACGTGGGTCGTCTACCCGTGGAACTTCCTCGAGGACATGGTCGACCTCACGGAGGGCGCGATGGAGCGAGCCGACGAGTCGGCGTTCTCGCGGGAGGACCTGCGCCACTACCTCGAGGAGTACCACGGCATCGGCCGGATCGAGATGGAGGTCGCCCAGCCCGACCGCCTCGACGAGGTTATCGAGGAGATGGTTCGGCGGGACGTGGCCGAACGGGCGGGCGATGACGCCTGGGCGCTTGCCGAGTAGCGGGTCCGAGCGATGGACGCCGCAGACGACGGGGCCGATGGAGGCGCGGACGACGATGACGGCCGCGACGACGCCCTCGACGCCGTGCTCGCCGCGTACGACCTGAAAGACGAGCGGCGCACCGGCTGGCAGCTCCGCGGGGTCGACGACCCCGAGTCCGTCGCCGCCCACTCGTGGGGGGTCGCGTACCTCGTCGTCGCGCTCGGCGACCGGTTCCGCGGGGGCCTCCCGAGTGTCGACCTCGACCGCGCCCTCCGGCTGGCGGTCGTCCACGACGTCGCCGAGGCGGAGACGGGCGACGTGGCGACTCGGGCCGCCGACGTCGCGGACCGCGGCGACGACGCGACCCGTCCCGACTCGACCGCGGACGCGGTCGACCGCGAGGCGAAGGTCGCCGCCGAGCGCGACGCGATCCGCGACCTCGCCGGCCCGCTCCCCGAACGCCTTCGAGACGCGTGGGAGGCGTACGAGGCCCGCGAGTCGCCGGAGGCGATTCTCGTCAAGGAGTGCGACCTGCTCGACACCTGCCTCCAAGCAGTTGTCTACGAACGAGGCGACCGGTACGACCCGGAGCGCGGCGACCCCGACGCGTTCCGCGAGTACGACGACCTCGACGAGTTCTTCGCGACGAGCGAGCCCCGGCTCCGGACCGAGACCGGCCGAGCGCTGTTCGCGGCGATCCGGGAGCGGTATCGGACCGCTCGGGACGGAGAGTGAGTTCAGTTCGACGCCCGCCACGCCGCCGCGGCCGCCTCGATCACCTCCAGCGCGTCTCGACTGCCGTTCGCGTCCCCCTTCTCGAACTCCTCCTCGGTCTGACCCATCTGGTTGGTCACGTGCGCGAAGCAGACGACCGGGCGGTCCCGGACCGCCGCGAACGCGTAGAGGGCCGCCGCCTCCATCTCGACCGCGAGGACCCCCTCGGACCGGGCGCGTTCGATCGCGGTCTCCGTCTCCCGGAATGGGGCATCCGTCGTCCACGTCGCCCCGGTGTACACCGGCCTGGACGCCGCCTCGCACGCGCGTTCGACCGGGTCCACAAGCTCCGGGTCGACGGAGGCGTAGCGGCCGGCCGACCGGTAGTGGTGGCTCGTCCCCTCGTCGCGGAGCGCGCGCTCGACGAGCACGAAGTACGGCGGGTCGTCTTTCGGCACGATCCGTCCCGAGGAGGTGACGCTCACGAGGAACTCGCAGCCGGCGGCGAACAGCTGCTCCGCGACGAGGACGGCGAACGACGCCCCGACGGCGCGGCCGACGATCCCGAACTCCTCGCCGTCTCGTTCGAACCGGTAGAGGTCCGTGTGGTAGCCGGGCCACGTCTCGTCTCGCTCCGCCGCTCCGGTCGCCGTCAGGTGGCGTACGACGTCGCCGTCCGGGTCGAGGACGCAGATCTCGGGGACCGGGCGCTCCGGGAGATCCTTCTGTCGCCGGGCGTTCTTCAGGAGGGCATCCGGATCGAAGACGGACGGCTCGTCGAACGCCTTCGCCTCGAAGAGCGGCGACGCGTCCGAGTCGGACGGGTCGGTCATATGAGTCGTGTTCGCCGAACCGACGAAAGGGGGTTACGGTCGCTCGACGACTCCGTGCCCTCGAACGGAAGCGGTTCCGTCGGCGCCTGAGGAGTTCGTCGGCGCCCGAGGGTCCCGCTTCCCGTCGCCGAACTAATCCGCGGCCCGTTCGGCCCGACGGGTCTCTTCGACCTCCAGCGGGTCGCCCGTCGACGTCGCGGTGACGAGTCGCAGGTACTGTCCCGCGCTCGTGAGCAGCTTGTTCTCCGCCTTCCGGAGGTGTTCCTCGTACGTCGAGCGGGCGACCGCCGTCTGATCGGCGAGCTCGCGCAGCGAGGTCTGGCGCGGCTGGGTGTAGTAGCCGCGCTCCAAGGCCAACTGGAGCGCCGCCAACTGTCGGTCGGTGAGGTCCTCGAACAGCTGGTTCGCCGGCGCCAGCATGCTGTGCGGGATCTGGGTCTCCGAGATCTCGGTCTTCGAGAGCAGCTCGATCTCCCTGTCGGCGCGCAGGTCGCCGAGCAGCGCTCGGATGTCGGCGCCGTCGAACGCGACCACCGTGTAATGCTCCCAGCCCTGCCGGTAGATGGTCGGCGACTGATACAGGCAGTTGTGCTTCTCGAAGCGATCGATAACGGACTCCTCAAGCGAGCAGAGACAGGACTGCGTGACGACGTGGTACCCGTCGTCGTCCGCGGACTCGTGGAGGACGGTTCCGATCTGATCTATCTCGTCGAGCAGCGCGTCCGTCGGCGTCGTCTCCGCGGTGATCTCGAGCACCTGACAGTCGCTCAGCGGCCACTCGCGGATGGTGAGATCCGGATGTCGCTCGGAGATCTCCCGGTACGGACACTCGTGTTTCACTCGGATCGAGGCCTCGTACAGGCTCATACGGAATTTTGGAACTAACACGCATTAACGGTGCCGGTCATGTCCGGCAGTGACCGTATCCCCTTCTCCCCGCTATACCGGTGTACGATGCAGGAGCTATCGCCGGACGCGCTCAGCGAACAGCTGCGAAACGACGACGAGGGGCCGCTCGTCCTCGACGTCCGTCACGAGGCGGAGTTCGAGGAGTGGCACATCCCGGGCAGCGTCAACGTCGACGTGTACGACGAACTGACCGAGGACCCCGACAGCGCCAAGCCGGCCCTCTCCGATCTCCCCGATGACGCGGAGATCGTGACCGTCTGCGCCGCGGGCGTCGTCTCACAGACGGCGACGGAGGTCCTCCGCGAGCTGGGCTACGACGCCGTGACGCTCGCGGACGGAATGAACGGCTGGAGCCGCGTCCACCGGCACGCGGAGGTCCCGGTCGACCTCGACGGGACGCTCGTCCAGGTCGCGCGTCCGGGGAAGGGATGCCTCTCGCACGTCCTCGTCTCGGCGGGTGAGGCCGCCGTCTTCGACCCGTCGCACTACCTCGACGAGTACGAGGCGATCCTCGACGAGCACGACGCCGATCTGGTCGGCGTCTTCGACACGCACGCCCACGCCGACCACGTCTCCGGCGCGGCGGAACTCGCCGACCGCTACGGCGTCTCCTACTACCTCCATCCGAAGGACGCGCTCGCCCTCGACGCGGCGCCGATCGAGGACGGGCAGACCGTGGCTGTCGGCAGGCTCGACGTCGAGGTCGTTCACACGCCCGGACACAGCGAGGGGAGCGTCTCGTTCGACGTCGGCGGCGCGGCGCTGCTCACCGGCGACACCCTCTTCCACGAGAGCGTCGGTCGCGTCGAACTCGGCGTCGAGGCCGGGATCGAGGACGCCGACGTCGAGGGGAACGCCGCGACGCTGTACGAGAGCCTCCGGCGGCTGCTGGACCGGCCGGACGACGCGGTCGTGCTCCCGGCGCACGACCCCGGCTCGCCCGAGCCGCCGGTGACCGCGACGCTCGGTGAGGTCGAGCGCCGGAACGCGGACCTCCGCCGCGACCGCGAGGCGTTCGTCGAGGAGCTCGCGTCGGACGTCCCGGACCACCCCCCGAACTTCGAGCGCGTCAAGCGCACGAACGTGGGACAGGAGTCGGTTCCGGCGGACGAGCTGGCCGAGCTGGAGCTGGGGCCGAACAACTGCGCGGCCGAGTGACAATGAGCACGGCAACCGACATCAAACAGGGGATCCGCGAACACCGCTGGCAGTTCTCGCTCCACGTCCTGCTGGTGTTCGCCACCGGCCTGACCATCGGGTCCGAGCGCACCGTCGTCCCCGCGCTGGGGGAGGACGTACTCGGCGTCGAGTCGTTCCTCGTGATCGGCTCGTTCGTCGTCTCCTTCGGGATCGTGAAGTCGATCCTCAACCTCTACGCCGGGAAGTGGGGAGAGGAGTACGGCCGCAGACCAGTGCTCATCGCCGGGTGGGTCACGGCGCTCCCGCTGCCGGTCATCCTCATCTCCGCCCCGAGCTGGGGCTGGATCACCGTCGGGAACGTCCTGCTGGGGATCAACCAGGCGCTGACGTGGAGCATGGCGATCAACGCCAAGATCGACCTCGCGAGCCCCGACCAGCGCGGCCTCGCGGTCGGCATCGACGAGTCGTTCGGCTACACCGGCGTGGCCGTCGGCGCCTGGGTGACGGGCGTCATCGCCAGCCGGTGGGGCCTCCGGCCGGAGCCGTTCTACTTCCTCGCTGTCGTCGTGGTCCTGGCGTTCCTCGTCTCGGTGTTCCTGGTCAGAGAGACCGTCCAGTACGCGCAGGTCGAGGGGGGTGACGACGACCGCGACGCGAACCTCCCGTTCAACGAGGTCCTGAAGCGGGCGACCTACGGCGACCGGACGCTGTTCGCGGCGGCGCAGGCGGGCCACGTCGAGAACTTCGTCGACACGCTGTTCTGGATCGCCGTCCCGCTGTACCTGCTGAACCAGGGGCTCGACATCGCGGCGGTCGGGGCCGTGGTCGGCGTCCACAGCGCGATGTACTTCCTCCAGATCGGCACCGGCGGCCTCGCGGACCGGATCGGCCGGCGACCGCCGGTCATCGCCGGGATGTTCCTGGCCGGCGCGGGCGTCCTCGGAATGGTCCTCGTCGAGGGATACCTCGCGTGGGCCGCGCTGGCCGGCGTCTCCGGGTTCGGGATGGCGCTTTTATACCCGAACCTGATGACCGTCCCGAGCGACGCGGCCCACCCGACCTGGCGGTCGGCCGGAATGGGGGTCTACCGGATGTGGCGCGACTCGGGCTACGCCGTCGGCGCGATCCTGATCGGGCTCGCGATGGAGTTCGTCAACGCCGAGGCGGCGTTCTACCTGACCGCCGTCCTGATGTTCCTCTCCGGCGCGATCGTGGTCGTCTGGATGGAGGAGACCCACCCCGAGTTCGGGACCCACGAGCCGCCCGCTCCAGCGCCGGAGCCGCCGACCGAACCGGCCGCAGGGGACTAGCCGGCGGTGGACGGTGGCGTGACCGAGAGTGGGTTCGACGATCGTCGTTCCCACAATCGACGTTCGTAGGCCCTCTACCCCTCGATTTCGCGCGAGGATGGTAAAAGGGTTAACGGGGGAGGTCCTCTCACGAGGTGAGCTTTCACCACGCATGTCTGACACCGATCTCGTAATCATCGGCGGGGGGATAAGCGGGGCGTCGCTTCTGTACACGGTCGCGAAGTTCACCGACGTCGACGACATCACGCTGATCGAGAAGGAACGGGAGATCGCCGCGATCAACTCACACCGGACAAACAACTCCCAGACGCTCCACTTCGGGGACATCGAGACGAACTACACCCTGGAGAAGGCGGAGGAGGTCAAGGAGGGCGCCGAGCTGCTCGCGGGCTACCTCGAGGGGTCGGACCCCGACCGCGAGATGCACAGCAAGCGGAGCAAGATGGTCCTCGGCGTCGGCGACGAGGAGGTCGCCAAGTTAGAGGAGCGCTACCGCGAGAACGGGTTCGGCGACCTGTTCCCGAAGCTGCGCGAGATCGGCCGCGAGGAGATCGCCGAGCTGGAGCCGAAGGTCGTCGAGGGGCGCGACCCCGACACGGATCTGAAGGCGCTCCAGACGCCCGACGGCTACGTCGTCGACTACGGCGCGGTCGCGGAGTCGTTCGTCGACGCGGCCCGCGAGGAGGACGGCGTCTCCGTCCACCTCGGAACGACGGTGACGAACGTCGACGAGCGGGGCGACGGGTTCACGGTCGACACCGACGACGGCGAGTTCGACGCCGAGGCGGTCGTCGTCGCGGCCGGGTCGCACAGCCTCCAGTTCGCCAAGGAGATGGGGTACGGCGAGGGGATGTCGCTGCTGCCGGTCGCGGGGAGCTTCTTCCTCGCGGACGACCTGCTGAACGGGAAGGTGTACACGCTCCAGATGAAGAAGCTCCCGTTCGCGGCGGTCCACGGCGACGCCGACGTCCACGACGGGAGCGTCACCCGGTTCGGCCCGACCGCGAAGCTCGTGCCCGCGCTGGAGCGCGGCCACCTCTCGACCGTGAGCGACTTTGTCGACGTGTTCGGGTTCAACCCCGACTCCGTGCTGAGCTACGTCAACATCCTCTCTGACCGCATCCTCTTCCCGTACGTCGTGCGCAACCTCGTGTACGACCTCCCGGTGGTCGGCAAGCGCGCCTTCCTGCCGGACGTCCAGAAGGTCGTTCCGAGCGTCGACCTCGACGACATCGACCGCGCGAAGGGGTACGGCGGCGTTCGCCCCCAGATCGTCGACACCGAGAACAAGGAGCTGGACATGGGCGAAGCGAAGATCGTCGAGGACGGCATCCTGTTCAACATCACCCCCTCGCCCGGCGCGTCGACCGCGCTGAAGAACGCGATGACGGACGTCGAGACCGTGCTCGGCTTCTTCGAGGACGAGTACGAGTTCGACGAGGCCGCCTTCCGCGACGCGACTATCGAGAACTTCCCGCGGCCCGACGGGGAGGGTGACGCCACCGCCGACGCGGACGACCGCGTCCCCGCCGAGGCCGACGACTGATCCGTCCGGGGACCGGCCGGTCCTTCGCCGCCATCCGTCCGAGTAACGAACACGGCTCTAGGCGCGCGCTTCCTCCGTGACCTCTCGCACGAACGCCTCCCTGAGCACGCGGATCGCCCGCCGCTTCGTCCCGTCGGGAACGAACACGAAGGGGATCGGCACGTCGAACGCGCGGTCGCCGTACAGCCCCCAGTCGGCGACCGACCGCGTCGTCCCGCCGTACGCGATGGGGATGTCCTCCAGCTCGTCGGGGTCGTAGGCGGGGACGTACGAGCGGTCGATCCACACCTCGTGGACCGGCACGTCGAGGGCGTCGGCGAGGAGTCGCTCCAGGCGGTCGTCGCCGGCGGTGAGCCAGTCGGTGAACGCGTCGAGCGGGTCGCCGTCCACCGGGAGGTCGTCGTCGAGGTCGCCGCCGACCCGGTCGGCGAGCGCGATCCGGTGTTTCCAGCAGGTGGCGGGGAAGCGCCGCCCGCGGAAGCGGTCGTACATCGACGCGAGCGTCGAGTCGGGGTTCTCGCGGGCGGCGACCCGGAGCCGTTCGAGCACCGCGTTGTCGTCGAGCTCGCGGTCTAGGATGCCGTCGACCGTGACGGGGCTCTCTCCGGTCTTGCGCTCGTACTCGCCCAGAAGCGCCTGAAGCAGCCGGTTCGCGTACACCGACTTGTGGTGCTGGGTGACCCACATGTATAACGCGATCCGCCCTTCGAGGTAGTTGCCGATGGTCGACAGCGCCTTCTCCGAGAGCGCGAGACCCGCCTCGGGGTGGGCGGTGTACGCGTCGACCATGCGCTCGACGTCGAAGCTCAACACGCCCGCGCCCGTCATCTCGTTGTCGCGGGTGATGTAGTCCAGCCGGTCCACGTCGATGGGGGAGTGGAGCAGCTGCGCGCCGACCCCGTACTGCCACGGCTCGCCGCGCTCGTACGCGAGGCTGTAGCCGAGCACGTACGCGCACACCTCGAAGGGGTCCACGTCGAACGCGCGGAGCGCGTCGCCGTACTCCTCGACGATGATCACGCAGCCGAGCAGCTCGTGCGGGTTCGCCGAGCGGAGCGGGGCGCCGCCGACGCCGGCCGCGTCGAAAGCGTCGACCAGGCCGGTCTCCGCGACGCGCTCCCGAAGGGCCCCCTCGTCGAGGAACCCCTCGGAGAGGTGCGAGAAGGGCGGGTGGCCCACGTCGTGGAGCAGGCAGGCGCACTCCAGCGTGCGCTGTATCTCCTCGAGTTCGTCGACCGCGGCGTCCCGGGTGAAGTACGACTGTCGGCGGAGGTTCTCGAAGACGGTCCGCCCGAGGTGGTAGACGCCGAGCGAGTGCTCGAACCGGGTGTGGTTGGCGCCCGGGTAGACGAGGTGGGTCGCAGAGAGCTGTCGGACGTACCGCAGCCGCTGGAACGGCCGCGTGTCGACGACGCCCTCGACGAGCGCGTCCGGCAGCTGGATGTAGCCGTGGACGGAGTCTTTGATCTGGGTCGTGGGCATCGATTGTGGGCACCACAGCCTCCCGCGTCCTGCCTCTTTCGGTCGTCGCTCGGCGCCGTGATCCCTCGGCCCCGGGAACGCCGCGATTCCCACCGCATAAATGCGAGCGCACCGAGCCACGCGTATGGAATCGGACGCCGCCGACGGAACGGACGCGCGGTCGGGCGCCACCGACGGAGCCGACCCCTCGCTCGTCGATCGCTGGACCGCGCTCGATCGCGGCTGGCAGGCGCTCGCGTTGGGGCTCGGGATCGTCGCCGCGCACCTCGTCGGACAGGCGCTGTGACGGGAATCGCGGCGGCGATCCGGGCGTACCTGCCCGGCCTCGCGCTGCTCGCGGGCGGCGCCGTCGCGGCGACGGTCGTCGCGGGCGCCGTTCCCGGGATCCAACCGCTCGTCGTCGCCGTCGCGATCGGCGTCGGCGTCGGGAACTCGGTCGGAATCCCCGAGGTCGCGGAGCCGGGCGTCGGCGCCGACAAGCTGTTCTTGGAGACCGGGATCGTGCTGCTCGGCGCGGCGGTCGCGGTCGAGGAGTTCCTGGCCGCCGGCCCGACCGTCCTCGGTCTCGTGGTGGCGTTCGTCGCGGGCGGACTCCTGTTCGCGGAGGTCGTCGCGCGCGTCCTCTTCCGGATCGAATCGCCCACCTCCTCGCTGCTCGCGGCCGGCGCGAGCATCTGCGGCGTCTCCGCGGTCGTCGCGATCGGGAGGGTGCTGGACGCCCGCGGGGCCTCGATCACCTTCGCGGCCGCGACGATCCTCCTGTTCGACGCGGTGACCCTCGTCGCGTTCCCGCTGGCGGGCGAGTGGCTCGGCCTCACCGGCCGGCAGTTCGGCGTCTGGGCGGGCGTGAGCATGTTCTCGACCGGCCCCGTCGCGGCCGCGGGGTTCGCCTACTCCCCCGAGGCGGGCCAGTGGGCGACCGTGACGAAGCTGGCGCGCAACTCGCTGCTCGGCGGCGTCGCGGTCGCGTACTCGGTCGCGTACACGGCTCGCTCCGCGGCGGATCCGGGCGTGCGACGGCTGTGGGCGGAGTTCCCGAAGTTCCTCCTCGGCTTCCTCGCCGTCGCGGCGGTCGCCAACAGCGGACTGCTCTCGCCGGCCGCGCTGGCGTCGATCGGGCGGGTGTCGGACGCGCTGTTCGCGCTCGCGTTCGTCGGCCTCGGGCTCTCGATCCGGATCGACGACATGCGCGCGGTGGGCCCCGCGCCCGTCGGCGCGGTGTTGGTTCACTTGCTCGTCGTGAGCGCGGTCGCGCTCGCGGCCGTGCGCTGGCTGCTGTGAGCGGACCGAGGCCCCGAGCGACGGGGTTCGGTCCGTATAAGTGGCGAGCGGGCGCACTCCCGGTATGGGAACTATCGGCTTCATCGGCGGCAGCGGCATCTACGACGCGCTCCCCCTGAACGACGTGCGCGAGGTCGAGTACGACACGCCCTACGGCGCGCCGAGCGACGCGGTGACGATCGGTGAGTTCGCAGACACGGGCCGCGAGGTGGCGTTCCTCCCGCGCCACGGCTCGGACCACGGCGCCTCGCCGACGGACCTCCCGTACCGCGCCAACATGTACGCCCTCAAGAAGGCCGGCGTCACCCACGTGTTCGCGTCGAACGCGGTGGGGAGCCTGAAGGAGGAGCTCGAGCCGGGGACGCTCGTCGTCCCGGACCAGATCTACGACCGGACGAAGGGCCGCGAGCTCTCCTTCTACGGCGACGGGGTCGTCGTCCACCAGCCGTTCGCGGACCCCTATAGTCCAGAACTCGTCGACCACCTCACCGAGGCCGCGGAGTCCGCGGTGGGCGCCGACGGGGACGCCGCCGACAC
This sequence comes from Halorubrum sp. SP3, assembly GCF_005435195.1. Taxonomy (NCBI): domain Archaea; kingdom Methanobacteriati; phylum Methanobacteriota; class Halobacteria; order Halobacteriales; family Haloferacaceae; genus Halorubrum; species Halorubrum sp. SP3. Next base: position 40,555 of record NZ_SGTU01000012.1, read on the forward strand.
GAAGGTCGTGAAGGGCGGTACCTACGTCTGTATCGAGGGGCCGCAGTACTCGACGCGCGCGGAGTCGGAGTTCTACAAGCGCCAGGGCTGGGACCTCGTCGGCATGACCGCGATCCCGGAGGCGAAGCTGGCCCGCGAGGCCGAGATCGCGTACGCGACGATCGCCGGCGTCACCGACTACGACGTCTGGAAGGCGGACAGCGAGGTGACGCTCGAAGAGGTCCTCGAAAACGCCGAGAAGAACCAGACGGCGATCAAGGCCGCCGTCGAGGAGGCCGTACGGTCGCTCCCCGAGGATCTGGAGTGCGACGCGCACACGTCGCTGGAGGGCACCGTCAACACGCCGACGGAGGCGATTCCGGAAGAAACCAAAGAACGCGTCGAGCCGCTGCTGGGCGATTATTTATAAATAGACGAGGCGGTGGCGCGCGCCTGCGAGCGGCCGCCCTCGGCGGCCGCGAGACAGCACGCGCGAGGGACGCCGCGAACGCCCGCAGGGCGTGAGCGGCGAGGCTGGGGAGGTGTGAGGCTGCGGTGCTGTGTGGTTGGGTGGGACTCAAAGGGGCAGCCGCGCTCGACGAACCCCAGCGACGCAAGGACCGCAGGGAGGGAACGAAGTGACTGACCGAGGACCGCAGCGAGCTGTGGGAGTCGAGCGCGGCTGGGGCTTTGGAGATGTTCTCCGGCGATCAGCTATCAGCCATTTATAAGCGAGCGGCTGGGGCTTCAGAAGAGTTCACAGAACGTCCGGTGTTATCTACGGATAGGAGAACGGCGAGGGTTCTGGAGACAGCTATCCTCTTAAACGCGTATCAGTCCGCGATCGCTTCCGACTCGCCGGCCATCGCCGCCGGGTCCTTCACCCACAGGTCGCCGAAGAAGTCGTCCTGCTGGAGCCGGACCGAGCCGCGGTGGGCCATGAACAGCAGCGCGAGGTACGTCATGAACGGGCGCCCGCCGGCGGATTCTATCTCCGCGAACAGCACCTCGGTGCGCCCGCGGTCGAAGCGGGTCCGGAGGGCGTTGTCGATCTCCACGATGACCTCCTCGATGTCCTCGTCGTGGGTGCGGTCGGTCGCCTCGCCCGCGGTCGGCTCCCCGTCCTCCCGGAACTCGTCGCCGTCGCGGTAGTCGAGCGTCTGCGTGCCGCGGGCGTGGCCGTGCGGCGACTCCGAGGTGTCGTACTCCCGGGAGTCCTTCCACCACGAGCCGCGCTCGGCCTCGCGCAGCTCGCGGACCAGCTCGTCGAGCGTCTCCGGCGACCCGCGAGTGTTCTTGCGGTCGAGCCGGCGGTCCATCTCCGCTTCGAGTTTGTCGACGGGATCGAAGCCGTCGGCGGCCGGGTCGGGCTCGCCGCCCTCCATCGCGACCTCCCACGGCTCCGGCTCGGGCTCCTCGTCCTCGTCGTCGTCGGCTAACATTCCGTCGCTCTTCATCCGGAGCAGGACGCTGGCGTAGAACAGCGCCCGCCCGGTCGTCCGGAGGTCCGTCTCGTCGAGCTTCTCCAAGAACGCGTCCGTCACCTGGACGATGTCGATGTCCCACGGCTCGATCTCGCCCTCCTCGGCGAGCTGGACGAGGAGTTCGACGGGCTCGACCTCGTCGTCGTCGGTCCCGTCCGGGGGAGACGCGTCCACGTCGGGGGCGGATCCGTCGGTCCCGTCCGGGGAGGATTCGGCTGCCGACTCGGAGCCGTCCGCCGAATCGGGACCGTCCGCGTCGGGCCCGTCGTCAGCGAACGGATCCGCGCCGTCGCGCTCGCTCGTCAGGTCGAGGTCCGGGACGCCGCCGTCGGCGTCCGAGCCCGGCGCGCCGTCGCTTCCCTCCTCAGTCATCCGCGCTCACCCCCTCCTCGTCGGCGTCGTCGCCGAACTGCATCCCGGTCACCGCCGAGAGGTTGTCGCCCTGCATCGTGACGCCGATGGCGCGGTCCGAGCGCTCCAACAGCGCCGAGCGGTGGCCGACGACGACGAACTGGGCCTCCTCGGCCAGCTCCTCGATCATCTCGCCGACGCGCTCGGCGTTGACCGCGTCGAGGAACGCGTCGATCTCGTCGAGCGCGTAGAACGGCGCCGGGTTGTGGCGCTGGACGGCGAAGATGAACGAGAGGGCGGTGAGCGACTTCTCGCCGCCGCTCATCGCGTCGAGGCGCTGGACCGGCTTGTCCGCGGGCTGGGCCTTCATCGTCAGCCCCTCCTCGAAGGGCTCTTCGGGGTTCTCCAAGACGAGTTCGCCGCTGCCGGCCGAGAGTCGCGCGAAAATGTCCTCGAAGTGATCGTTGATCGACTCGAACGTCTCCATGAACGTCTCCTTCTTCGCGGCCTCGTACCCCTCGATGCGCTCCTCGATGGCGTCGCGCTCCTCGACGAGCACGTCCCGGCGCTCCTGGATCTCGGACAGCGCCTCCTGTACCTCCTCGTACTCGTCGATCGCGAGCATGTTCACGGGCTCTAGCGCCTCCATCTCGGCCTCCAGCTCCTCGATCCGCGACTCCACCTCGTCGAGGTCGGGGATCTCGTCGGCGTCGTAGGCGCCGACCTGCGACTCCAGCTCGTCGATCTCCCACTCCAGGCGGTCGCGGCGGTCGGTGAGGTCCGACAGGTCCGACTCCACCTCGGCGACGAGCGACCGCTGCTCGTCGCGCTGTTGGGTCGCCTCGCGGATCTCCTCGCGGAGCTCCTCGCGGTCGCTTTTCAGCTCGGTGAGTTCCGCCTCTAGGTCGGCGATCGCCTCCTGCTTCTCGTCGAGTTCCGCCTCCTTCTCCTCGATCGCGGCCTCGTGCTCGGCGATCGCCGCCTCCGCCTCCGCCTTCGCGTTCTGCGCCTCCTCGACGTCGTCGTGGAGGTCGTCCAGGGCGTCCTCGGCGTACCCCTTCTCCAACTCCAGCTCGTTGATCCGGCTGTCGAACGAGTCCATCCGGTCCTCCAGATCGTCGATCTCGGCGCGGACCTCGTCGGCGCGCTCGGAGAGCTCCGGGATCTTCGAGTCCGCGAGCTCGGCCTCGATGTCGTCGATCTCCCCGGCGAGCTCGTCGATCTCGGCGTCGGTCGCCGCGAGCTCCTCGTCCAACGCCGTCATCTGCTCGTCGACCGACTCGCGTTCCGCCTCCAGCTCCTCCAGCTCCGCCTCCAGCTCCTCGATCCGGGCTTCCGCGTCCGCGAGGTCGTCCTCTGCGCGCTCGACGTCCGCCTCCAGCGACCGGACGCGCTCGGCCGCGTCGGCCTTCCGGTCGCGCGCGTCCTCGATGTCGTCGTCGAGCGCGTCGATCTCCGCCTGAACCGACTGCCGCTCGTCTTCGAGGTCCGATATCTCCGTCGCGAGCCGCTCGAGCTTGCCGCCGCCGGACTTCGTGAACGAGTAGCGGGAACCGCCGCCCGAGCCGCCGGTCATCGCGCCCGACTTCTCGACGAGGTCGCCGTCGAGCGTCACCATCCGGAAGTCACCCATCAGCTCGCGGGCGGTCGACATGTCCTCGACGACGAGCGTCGAGCCGAGCACGTACGAGAAGATCGACTCGTACTCCGCGTCGTAGTCGACGAGGTTGCGCGCGAAGTCGACGACGCCGGGGAGCGAGGGCTTCCGCGGCAGGCTCCGGTCGTCCATCTTCGAGATGGGGAGGAACGTCGCCCGGCCCGCGTTGCGCCGCTTGAGGTAGTCGATACAGGTCGAGCCGACGCCGTCGTCGTCGACGACGACGTTCGCCAGGCGGCCCCCCGCGGCGGTCTCGCAGGCCTCGGCGTACTCGGCCGCGACCGACCCCAGCTCTCCGACCGCGCCGTGGACGCCGTCGATGCCGCCGTTCTTCACCTCGGTGACCGCCCGGGGCCAGGAGGCGTCGCCGCGCTCGTCGGCGGCCGCCTCCAACTTGGCGTACTCGTTCTGCTTCTCGCGGAGCGTCTCCTCGATCTCCTCGAGGCGTTCCTCCGTCTCGGCCTTCTCCGAGAAGAGGTCGGCGACCGCGTCCTCGATGGTCTCCCGGTTCTTCTCGGCCTTGTCGAGCTCGCCTTTCAGCTCGGAGATCCGCGCCTTGTGCTCCGGGATCGACTCCCGGGCGTCCTCCAGCTCCTCGCGGGCCTCGCTCACCGCGTTCGAGCGCCGGCGGGCCTCGTCGAGCAGCCGGTCCTTCTCGCGTTGCGTCTCGTTTTTCTCCTCGCGGAGCGACTCGACCGCCTCCTTCTTCTCCGACAGCTCGGCTTTCAGCTCGTCGAACTCGGTGTCGGCGCCCTCGATCTCGGCCTCGACGTCGGCCAGCTCGGAGCGCTTCGTCGCGAGCTCCGATTTCACCGACGCCTTCTCCACTTTCGTCTCGCGGATCTCGCCGTCCAACTCCTCGATTTTCTCCTCCTTCCGGTCGATCTGGACGAACGCCTGCCGGCGGTCGTTCTCGGCCGACTCGGCGCGCGACTCGGCCGACTCGATCTTGTCCTCCAGCCGCGAGACCTCGCCTTTGATCTCCTCTATCTCCGAGCGGATCGCGATCTGTTCGTCTTCTCCCTTCGTCTCGATCTCGTGGTTGAGGTCCGCTAAGTCCTCCTCTAAGCGCGTGAGCCTTCCCTGTCTGGCGTCGAGCTCTTCGCGGCGGTCAGCGAGGTCCGCCTCCGCCTCGTCGACGTCGTCCTCGACGCCCGCGAGCGCGTCGCGCTTCTCCTCGAGCTCGGAGGCCTTCCGGAACCCCCGGTACTCCTCGAGCTCGTCGCGGAGCTCCCGGTACTGGAGGGCGGTCTCGCGCTCGTCCGCGAGCTGATCGAGCCGGTCCTCCTTCTCGCCGATGCGGAGGTCGGCCTCGCCGATCCGGTCTTCGACGGTATCGAGCTCCTCGTAGGCGGCCGCCTTCTTCTCGTCGAACTCCGCGACGCCGGCGATCTCGTCGACGATCCCCCGGCGCTGGTAGGGAGTCATGTTGATGATCTCGGTGACGTCGCCCTGCATCACCACGTTGTACCCCTCCGGGGTGACGCCCGCCGCCGCGAGCAGATCCTGGACGTCCGAGAGGTTCACCGAGCGCCCGTTGAGGTAGTAGTACGAGTAGTAGTTGTCCTCGGTCTCCTTCACGCGGCGCTTGATCGTGATCTCGGAGACGTCGCCGACGTTCTCCGTGCCGGCGGCGGAGACCACCTGCGACCGGTCAAGAGTCCCGTCCTCGTTGGAGAGCACGACCGTGACGGAGGCCTCGTTCGGCCCGTCCGCGGCCTCGCCGTCGTCGTGGCCGGGGTTGTAGATGAGGTCGGTGAGCTTCTTGGCGCGGATCCCGCGGGTGCGGGCGAGTCCGAGCGCGAACAACACCCCGTCGATGATGTTTGACTTCCCGGAGCCGTTCGGTCCCGTGACGACGGTGAAGTCCTCGTAGAAGGGGATCCTCGTCGTCCGCCCGAAGCTCTTGAACCCGTCCAGAACGACTTCAGTGATGTGCATTAGGTCGGACGACCGCTCACGCGACGATGATGTCGCTGTCGCTCGACTCGCCGTCGTCGTCGTCGGTCTCGTCGGTCGACGCGTCCGCGTCGGGCGTCGTCGCGGACTGCTCGGGCACGACGACATCGTCTCCCTCACCCGCGTCGTCCGCGGTCGTCTCGTCCTCGCCGGCCGCGTCGGCCGATCCCTCGACGGATTCGAAGACGTCGACGTGGTCGTCGGAGTGGGTCGTCCGCTCGCCGCCGGACACCGCTTGCGTCGCGGCGTCGCCAGCCGCAGGCTCCTCGGTCGCGGGCTCCTCCGTCTCCGACGCCGCTGCGCCCGCCTCGGAACCCGCAGCCTGCTCGGCCGCGTTCGGCTCGGCCGCGTCCGCCTCGACCGCGACCGACCGCTCGTCTTCCAGCTGTCGGACGCGCTCTTTCATTTCGACGAGCTCCTCGGTGAGCCCGTTGACAGCCGCCTGTAGCTCCGCGACCTGCCGTTCGAGGTCCTCGACGCGGTTGCTCATATACACACGTCTGCTCGCGCGACGCGTATAAATCTGCGTCAGACACACGTGTGACCAAATAGCATGGATCGGCGCCGATCCGCGGAACGTTTCGGTGCCGTGAAACGTGTCAGACAACGGGGGAAGATACTTGTACTGACCGGAGGAATCACTCGGGTATGAGCAAGATCACCTTCCGGGCGGACGACGACCTCGTCGACCGGCTGGAAGCGTGTGACGCCTCCAAGAGCGAGGTGATGCGGGAGGCGCTCCGGACGCACCTCGACGAGGTCGACGGGGCGGAGGACGCGTCCGACGCGTCGACGGCGAGCGTCGACGACGCACTCGCGGACCGCGTCGACGAACTGATCGCGGACCGGCTCGATGCCGCGCTCGACGAGCGGCTCGGCCCGGCGGGCGGTGCGACGGCGCCGACACGTGCGCCCGGAAACGCCGGCGACATCAACGTAAACGTCACGCTCGACGCTCCGACGGGCGAATCCGTCGAATCGGACGAGGACGTTCGTGTGACGCGTGAGACGAGCGGGGAGACGGAACCGGACGGGCGTAAGACGAAGGGGGGGCGGAGCGGACAGACGAGCGAAACCGATCCGGGCGCGCGAAGGCGCGAAAACGCCTGTGACGGATGCGGAGAGATCGTACCCGGAGACCACGTCTACTGCCCAAATTGTGGAGAAAAGCAGTCGCACAGAGCGTTCTGCGAGTGCGGTGACGAGCTCCGAACCGACTGGGCGTTCTGCCCCGGCTGCGGGCGTCGGACCCCGGCGGCGGACGTTTTGAAAGACAGATAGGGTCCGTGACCGCACGTATACGCTCGAAATCGGGTTTTTTAGCAGTATGTCTTACAATCAGCGGTAGTTTTATATTATTGGGCTCGATGAGTTCAGTTGCGTAAGACGGTCGTCTTACAGCGGGCGTCCGATGTGGGGTGCCGCCCCGCATCCGGGCGGTTCCGGGCTGTAAGACACACGCGTCGCGTGTTCGCCGTCTTACCGGGGGAATACCAATGGAGCGTGTGACACTACGAATCCCGAAACAGCAGATCGACGAGGTCGAACAGATGGTGGAAACGGGCGAGTTCCCGAACCGGAGCGAGGCGATCCGGTCGGCCGTCCGCGACATGTTGAACGAGCAGGACGGCGAGCGCGACGAGCGCGGCCGCAACCGCAACTGGGCGAAGGTGTAAACTGATGCAAGATCTCGTTCAGGACGCACTCGACAACGCGGAAGCGGAGCAGCGCGACATGGACGACGTCGACATGGGAGACGACGAGTTCGGGGACCCCCGGATCGTCATCGTCGGTGCCGGCGGCGCCGGGAACAACACCGTCAACCGACTGTACAACATCGGCGTCGACGGCGCCGACACCGTCGCCATCAACACGGACAAACAGCACCTCAAGATGATCGAGGCCGACACCAAGATCCTCGTGGGCAAGTCGCTCACGCAGGGGCTCGGTGCCGGCGGCGACCCCAAGATGGGCGAACGCGCCACCGAGATGGCCCAGGGGACGATCAAGGAGGTGCTCGGCGACGCGGACCTCGTCTTCGTCACCGCCGGGATGGGCGGCGGCACGGGAACCGGCGCGGCGCCGGTCATCTCGAAGATCGCCAAAGAGCAGGGCGCCATCGTCGTCGGGATGGTGTCGACGCCGTTCAACGTCGAGCGCGCTCGCACCGTGAAGGCCGAGGAGGGGCTAGAGACGCTCCGCAACGAGGCCGACTCGATCATCGTCCTCGACAACAACCGACTGCTCGATTACGTCCCGAACCTGCCGATCGGGAAGGCGTTCTCCGTGATGGACCAGATCATCGCGGAGACGGTGAAGGGGATCTCGGAGACGATCACGCAGCCGAGCCTCATCAACCTCGACTACGCCGACATGTCGACGATCATGAATCAGGGCGGCGTCGCGGTCATGCTCGTCGGCGAGACCCAGGACAAGAACAAGACCCAAGAGGTGGTGAACGACGCGATGAACCACCCGCTGCTCGACGTGGACTACCGCGGCGCCTCGGGCGGGCTCGTCCACATCACGGGCGGCCCAGACCTCACGCTGAAGGAGGCCGAGGGAATCGCGAACAACATCACCGAGCGGCTGGAGGCGAGCGCCAACGTGATCTGGGGCGCCCGCATTCAGGAGGAGTACAAGGGGAAGGTGCGCGTCATGGCGATCATGACGGGCGTCCAGAGCGCGCAGGTGCTCGGCCCCTCCACCCAAAAGCAGGCTGACAAGTCCCGGGCCGCGGTCGACGCCGACGACCTCGGCGACTCGCGCTCCCGGGCGGCCGAGACGAACGGGACCTCGGGGACCGCGGGCGCCGCGGACAACAGGGGCGAGCCGGCGGTCTCGGGCGGTACCGAACGCGACGCGTGGGAGTCCGACGGCGGCAGCGACCCGATCGAGAAGAACAACGGGCTCGACGTCATCCGCTGAGTCGAACCCCGGAACGGCCGACCGGCATTTTTCGAGACCGGTTGCGAACGAGGGTGCCGTCCCGTCAGACCGCTTCGATCGATTCCAGCAGGCGGCACTTCCGACAGACGTCTCGGCTCGTCTGCGAGCCGCAGCGCTCGCACTCGCGGAGCGCGGAGCTTCCCCCGTCGTTTTCGCCCGTTTCGTCGCCCGGGCCGCCCGCTCCGGCGTCGCCGCGGTAGGCGTCGGCCGCGAGCGCGGACAGCTCCTCGTAGCCGGCCATGATCGAGTGGCGCGCGCCCGGATGGTTCTCCTCCAACTCGTGGATCGTCGACTGGATCTCGCCGCGGTACGCCTCCTCGGCGTGGGGGCACTCCGCCATATGCGTGGGGAGGTCGCGGACGTGACAGTACAGCGCGATCTCCTTTTCCGGCACGTCGCGGAGCGGCTTGGCGCGCGGGACGAACGCGTCGGTGGCCTCGCGCTCGTCGAAGGGACCGAGCGAGGCGTCGAAGTGTTTCGCCACCTGTCGGACGTCGCCCTCGAGGAAGTTCATCATCGCGGTCTGCGCCTCGTCGTCGAGGTTGTGGCCGGTGAGCAGCTTGTCGGCGTCGAACTCGGCGGCGTAGTTCTCGAGCAGATCGCGGCGGAAGACGCCGCAGTACGCGCAGGCGGCCATGTCCTCGGGGTCGTCCTCGACGACGTCGTCCATCCGCACGTCGAACTCCTCCTCGTAGGAGACCAGTTCGTGACGCAGCGAGAGGTCGTCGGCCAGCTCGATCGTGGCGTCGACGCTCGCGTCGCGGTACCCCTCGATCCCCTCGTGGATCGTCAGGGCGAGCATCTCGACGCGGGGGTCCTTCCCGAACACGTCGTCGAGGATCTGCGTCAGGGCGACGCTGTCTTTCCCGCCGGAGAGCCCGATCACCCAGCGGTCGGGGTCGTCGGGGGTCGCGTCCGGATCGAGGAGACCATCCTCGCGGATCCGACGCTTCACGCGCTTCTCGACCGACTTCCGGAGGTGATCGCCACAGAGGTGCGCCCCGGAGTAGGCGGCGTGGTGAATCGCGTCGGCTCCGCACTTGTCGCACTCCATCGGTGTCCGGTTGCGGTCGCGCGGGGATACCCGTTTCGGGCCGACTACGTGAGGGGAGTATCGGCGGCGGATGGGAGCGACCTCGATTCGAACGCTCCCGAGGTGACGGCTATCGGTGAATAAACGGTTGCTGGCGGATCGACGGCGAACGCGGTCGAAGACCGGCTGCTCGTTTATAGATATCACCCGGCAGATCGGCTGTGAACGCCTCCAAAGCTCCAGCCGCTCGGCGATACGTGACCAACTTTGGATCGACGGCGAACAGCTCCAAAGCCCCAGCCGTGAGGACTCGCGCGGCTTGTTGCGCGCCTCGCTCAGTCGCTCGCGTTGCTCGCTCCTTCGCTGCGGTGCTTACTGCGCCGTGCTTCGTCCTCACGGCTACCCCTTTGAGTCCCGCCCGACCGCGACCGCACCGCAGCCCCACGCCTCCCCAGCCTCGTTAGTCGCCCTCGCTCCGCTTCGGGCGACTAACTCCCTCGCGCGTGCCGTCTCGCGGTCGCCGGGGACGACCACTCGCGGGCACGCGCCACGGTGTCCGTGTAACCGAGCGTTAGACGTCGACAACTCCGGGCGGGTTGTCGCCGGTTCCGACACCGGTTTGTCGGCGGGCCGTCCCGGATCGCCGTGAGCGATTCCCCGACCGGGGTCGACCGCGACCCCGAGCCGCGACCCCTGCGCGAGGACCCGCCGGCGGAGAGCGGGCGGACCCGCCTCTGGCGGCTCGGATTCAACCTTCTGCCCGCGTACCGGGGTACCGGGGCGCGCGTCGACCACATCGCGGCCGACTGGCGCTACGTCAGGATCCGGGTGCCGTTCAACTGGCGTACCCGAAACGCGGTCGGGACGATCTTCGGCGGCAGCATCTACGGCGCGATCGACCCGGTGTACATGACGATGCTCCGCCGGATCCTCGGGGACGGCTTCACGGTCTGGGACAAGTCGGCCGCGCTGGAGTTCATCGAGCCCGGCCGCGAGGCGCTGTACGCGGAGTTCGACCTGCCGACCGCGGAGACGGAGGCGATCCGCGACGCGCTCGGGCCGGGAGAGTCGACCGACCGCGAGTACCTCGTCTCGCTCGTCGACGAGGAAGGGGCGGTCCACGCGGCCTGCGAGAAGACGCTGTACGTGCGCCGCGACGCGTGAGCGGGGCGGCCGCTGAGCGGAAGGCCCCTACGCCGTTTTGCCCGCGACGAGCGCCTCCTCGACCGTCTCGACGAAGCGGTCGGGGTGTTCGACGTGCGGGAGCAGCCGCGCGCGGTCGAAGACGACGAGGCGGGCGTCGGCCGCGTCGGCGAGGTCGCGCCCGTCGGTGAGCGGGCTCACGGTCGCCTCCCGGCCCCAGACGATGGTCGGGGGGACGTCGAGGTCCGCGAGCGCGGTCGCCAGGTCGACCTCGCTGTTGAGGCTCCCCGAGACGAACGAGGCGGGCGCGAACCGCGCGTTCTCGGCGTGAGTGGTGCGCCACTCGTAGTCGGTCCACTCCGCGCTCGGATTCCCGGGGTCGTCGTAGCCGTGGTCGGCGTTGAAGTACCGGATCGACGGCTTCGACGAGATGACGTTGAACAGCGCCTGCCCGACGAGGGGCGCGCGGAGCAGCTCGCGGAGCCACCCCTTGGCCGGGCTCGGTCCCGCGGTCGCGGTCGGACAGACGGCGACGAACCCGCGCAGCTCGACGCCGCCGTCCGCGTCGCCGTCGTCGACCGCCGCGACCGCGTACGCCGCCGACAGCGAGGAGGCGACGACGGCCGGCTCGTCGAACTCGGTGAGGAAGTCGTGGACGAAGTCCTCGTACAGGGCGGCGGAGTACCGGAGCGGCGGCCGGTCCGAGCGGCCGTACCCCGGGAAGTCGGGCGCGATCACGTGGTAGTCGGCCGCCAGGTCGTCGAACACCGCGCGCCACTCCCCGGAGGAGGCGGCGGCGTTGATCCCGTGGAGCAACACGAGGTCCGGGTCGTCCGGGTCGCCCGCCTCGGTGTACGCGACGTCCATCCCGCGCCAACGGAAGACGCCGTCGTCGCCGTCGAGCGGGGACTCCAGTTCGCCCTCGTACCGGAGACCGGTGTTGAGCGCCGCGAGCGCGCCGACGCCGAGGACGGCGCTGCCGAGGAGGTTCCTGAGCTTCATGGAAAACTGTTGGTTCGCTGGCGACTTATACTCGTGGGACGCGGCGGCGCGGTCGAGTCCGGCGGCGCGGTCGAACTCGTGGGTGCGGTCGAACCCGTGGGTGCGGTCGAACCCGGCGGCGCCGCGACCCCGGGCGGTGACCGACGCGTCAGTCGTCGGGCTCGCCGTCCGCGACCTCGTCGACGCAGTCGGCGATCGGTCCCACGATCGCCTCCGCGACCGCGTACGGGTCCGTCTCGCGGTCGCGGACGCGCTCCGCGAGCCGGTCGATCCCGCCGCGACGCTCGATTTCGGCGGTCGCGAGCGCGCCCACGTCGGCCCGCACGAGCGTTCGGATCTCCTCGGCGTACCGACGGCGGTGGGTCGCTTCGATCTCGCCGGACTCGCGGAGGTACGTCGCGTGCGCGTCGAACGCCTCGATCAGTGCCTCGACGCCCTCGCCGGTGTTCGCGACGGTCTCTAACACGTCCGGCGTCCACGACGCGTCTGTGTCCGAGCCGTCGTCGGCGGACCCGGCGGCCGCGGAACCATCCGCGTCGCGACCGCCGTCCCGGTGGTCCGCCGTGGATCCGCCGGCACCGGCCGAGGCCGTCGAGGTCGGCCCGTGGTGACCGGCGCCGCGGCCCGTCGTCCCGCCGTCCCGCCGGTGAACCATCTCCTTCAGTTCGGCGACCGTCCGCTGTGCGCCGTCCATGTCGGCCTTGTTCACGACGAAGACGTCGCCGATCTCCAGGATGCCGGCCTTCAGCGTCTGTACGTCGTCGCCGGAGCCGGGCTGGACCAGCACCGCGACCGTGTCGGCGGTGCGGACCACGTCGACCTCGTTCTGTCCGGCGCCGACGGTCTCCAGGACGACGACGTCCTTCCCGAAGGCGTCGAGCGCCTTCGCGGCGTCCGCGGTCGCGGTCGAGAGGCCGCCGAGCTGGCCGCGCGCGCTCATCGACCGGAAGAACACCTCCATGTCACCGACGTTCGACCCCATCCGGATCCGGTCGCCGAGGACCGCACCGCCGGTGTACGGCGAGGAGGGGTCGACCGCGATCACCCCGACCGTGTCGCCGCGGTCGCGGTAGGCGGCGGCCAGCTTGTCGACCAGCGTCGACTTCCCGGCGCCCGGCGAGCCCGTGATGCCGATCACGTCCGCGCCGCCGGTGTGCTCGTGAAGGGCGGAGACGACCGCGCGGTACCCCGGCGTTCGGTTCTCGATCTTGGTGATGACGCGGGCGAGCGCGCGGTGGCTCCCCGAGAGGAGGTCCTCGACGAGCGCGGCGTCCGCGTCGGAGAGCGACGGCGCGTCCGCGAACGCGGGTGCGTCCGGCCCGGCCATCTACGCGCGCTCCGGGACGTTGTTCCGGATGAACTCGATCGTCTCCTCCATCGGCGTCCCGGGGCCGAACACCTCGGCGACGCCCAGCTCCTTCAGCTCGTCCTCGTCCTCGTCCGGGATGATCCCGCCGACGAGGACGAGGGTGTCGTCGAACGCGTCGTACTCCTTGAGCCCCTCGATCACCTTCGGGACGAGCGTGTTGTGCGCGCCCGAGAGGATCGAGATGCCGAGGACGTCGACGTCCTCCTGGACCGCCGCCTGGACGATGTCCTCCGGCGCCCGGTGGAGCCCGGAGTAGACGACCTCGAAGCCGGCGTCGCGGAACGCCCGCGCGATCACGTGTGCGCCCCGATCGTGGCCGTCGAGCCCGACCTTCGCGACCAGACACCGGACGGCCCGTTCCTGCTGTTCGGCGCTCATACCTCATGCTGGGTCGCGTGCGGGTTTGATTCTAACGGACGATGGGGAAGGTTCGGGCGAGGGGGGCAGGGTCGTCCGAGCCGGATCCGCGACCGACGCGTTGAACGCGCGGGCGACCGTACCCCGCCCAATGACCGATAACGCCGATGGCGACTCCGCCACGGCCGCGAGCGACCGCGACGACCGACTCCCGGCCGAGGCGCGGATCGGCCGCGCCGCGCTCCGGGTCGCCGACCTCGACGAGACGACCGCGTTCTACCGGGACGTGGTCGGCCTCGCAGTCCTCGACCGCGACGCCGAGCGCGCGACGCTCGGGGCGGGCGAGACGCCGCTGTTACTCCTGGAGCGCGACGCCGACCGCCCCGCCCGGAGCCGGACCGACGCCGGGCTCTTTCACACCGCGTTCCGGGTTCCCTCGCGGGCCGCGCTCGGCGAGGCGCTGGGGCGCGTGCGGGAGCGGTGGCGGCTCGACGGCGCCTCCGACCACCTCGTCAGCGAAGCGCTGTACCTCGACGACCCGGAGGGGAACGGCGTGGAGATATACCGCGACCGGCCCCGCGAGGAGTGGCCCGTCGACGACGGCGGAACGGTACGAATGGCGACCGACCCGCTCGAAGTCGAGGGGGTCGCCGCCGCGGCGACCGGGAACGGCGCTGACTCCGCCGCCCTCGTCGACCGCGCCCCGACCGGCACCGACGTGGGGCACATCCACCTGGAAGTGACCTCGCTGTCGGCGTTCGAGGCCGTCTACGTCGACGGCCTCGGTTTCGAGGTGGGGATGAGCGGCCCGGACGTGCGGTTCGTCGCGGCCGGCGGCTACCACCACCACCTCGGCGCGAACACGTGGCGGGGGCGGACGACCCCCGCCGCCGGGCGCGGGCTCGCGTGGTTCGAGGTGGTCGTGCCCGACGCGGCCGCGCTGGACGCGGTCCGGGACCGACTCGACGCGGTCGCGGAGGAGGGGCGCGTCGAGCTCGCCGTCGAGGAGCGCGAGGGCGGGATCGCCGTCACCGACGCCGACGGCATCGAGGTCCGCGTTCGGAGGGAGTAGCCGAGCGGCTCGTACGCGATCGCGGGCCGAGCCGCCTCACCGCCCGCTTACCCGACGATCGTTCGGAGCGTCGACTCGGTCAGGAACGTGGTGATGGAGACGGCGGCCGGGATGACGAGTATGTTGAACACCGCCGTCCCGATGAGCGCTCCCGCGCCGACGCCGAAGTCGTCGAGGACGACCACCGAGATAATGATGATCGCGAGCTCTGGGAACGACGTCGCGGCCGCGACGATGAGCCCGCCCTGAACCGCCTGCGAGACGCCGAAGCGGTCGCTGATCTTCGAGGTCGTCGACTCGATGACGTTCGCGCCCTTCCAGGTCAGCAGGAACCCGATCGCGCCCAAGGCGATCCAGACGGCGAGCGACTGGGCTCCGACGAGCTCCTACAGTACGGTCACTGGGGCCGGAGTCGATTAGCGCTCCCGAAGGCGTCGAGACGAAAGCCGGTCCGCCCGCGCCGGGGCGAACCGCGAGCCGCGCTCAGTAGATCAGCTCGTCGTCGTTCTCGATCATGTACAGCGTCCGCGCCGCGACGTTGACCGCGTGGTCCGCGATCCGTTCGAGGTCGCGCACCGCGAGCAGCGCCTGCGACACGTCGTCGAGGGAGGCTTCGAGCGCCTCGCCGTCCGTCGGCGCCGCGCCGTCTCGGGCCGCGTTGCGGGCGCGGTCGGCCTCCAGCAGCTCGCGGACGACCGCCTCGCTCGCCTCCCGACAGCGCTCGTCGAACGCGTCGTCGCTCGCCGCGATCTCGCGACAGGCGTCCGGGTCGCGGGCCGCGTAGGCGGCGACCGCGTCGGCAACCATCTCCCGGGCGCCATCGCCGAGGTCGCGTACGTCGACCGCGGGGTGAACGCCGCCCTCCGGGCCGCCGTACGCCGCGAGGTTCGTCGCGAGGTCGGCGACGCGTTCGAGGTCGGTGATGATCTTGAAGGAGGCGGCGACGAGCCGGAGGTCGCCGGCCACCGGCTGCTGGAGCGCGAGCAGCTCCGTACACTCGTCTTCGAGGGCGAGGTACGTCTCGTTGACCTCGTGGTCGCTCTCGATCACCGAGCGGGCGAGCTCGTCGTCGCCCGAGACCGCCGCCTCGACCGCGTCGTCGAGCCGGCCGCAGACGGTCTCGCCCATCGCGACCACGCCGTCCCGGAGCTCGTCGAGCCGCTCCTGGTAGTTCTCGCGGGGCATCTACCCGAACTTCCCCGTGATGTAGTCCTCGACGCGCTGCTCTTCGGGATCCTCGAATATCTTGGTGGTGTCGTCGTACTCGACGAGCCGGCCACCGGTGAGGAACACCGCGGTCCGGTCGGAGATACGGGCCGCCTGCTGCATGTTGTGCGTGACGATGATGACGGTGTACTCCTCGGCCAGGTCGTCGATGAGGTCCTCGATCTTCGAGGCCGCGACGGGGTCGAGCGCCGAGGTCGGCTCGTCCATCAGGATGACTTCCGGATCGGGCGCGATGGCGCGGGCGATACAGAGCCGCTGTTGTTGCCCGCCGGAGAGGTCGAGTCCCGAGGAGTCGAGCTGGTCTTTCACCTCGTCCCAGAGGGCGGCCGCCTTCAGCGACTCCTCGACGCGTTCGTCGACGTCGCCCTCGTAGCCCTGGATCTTCAGGCCGTACGCGACGTTGTCGCGGATCGACTTCGGAAACGGGTTCGGCTTCTGGAACACGATCCCGATCTTCCGTCGGAGCGCGACCGGGTCTACGTCGTCGTCGTACACGTTCTTACCGCCGAACTCGACGTCGCCCTCGACTCGGCACACCTCGATCATGTCGTTCATCCGGTTGATACACCGGAGGAACGTCGACTTCCCGCAGCCCGAGGGGCCGATCAGTGCGGTCACGTCGTGTTCGAATATCTCCATCGAGACGCCGTCTAACGCCTGTTCGTCGCCGTAGTAGACGTTCAGGTCACGCGTCTCGATGACCGTGTCACGTGCGTCGAGCGGGGCGTCCCGCGACGCTTCGTCGCCGGTCTCGATGGTCGTCTGGATCTTCGGGGAACTGTCTGATTCGCTCATTGGTTAGGTCTCACGTCCGTACTTGTTTCGGATAACGATTGCCGTCGCGTTCATCAGCAGCATCAGGGTGAGCAACACGACGGCCGCCGCCGGGACGACCCCGTGTCGGAACTCCGGCTTCGCGTTGGCCGACGCGGCGAAGATCTGTAGCGGGAGCGCCGTCGCGCTGGAGAACAGCCCGCTCGGCGGACTGTAGGTCGTCGTGGCGACCGCGATGATGACGAGCGGCGCGGTCTCGCCGATCGCCCGCGCCAACGCGAGGATCGTTCCGGTGAGGGTCCCCGGAATGGCCTCGGGCAGGACGACCTCGCGGAGCGTCTGCCACCGGCTCGCGCCCATGCCGTACGAGCCCTGCCGGAGGTCGTCGGGGACGGAGCGCAGCGCCTCCTGCGTCGAGACGATGACGATGGGGAGGATGAGCAGTCCGAGCGTCCCCGACGCCGAGACGACGATGCCGGTCCCGAACCCGAGCGTCCGCCGGAACAGCGCGAGCCCCAGCAGCCCGTACACGACCGAGGGGACGCCGGCGAGGTTCGAGATGTTCACCTCCAACAGCGTCGCGAGCCGGCCGCGGAATCCGGAGTTCGGCGCGTATTCCTCGAGGTAGATGGCCGCGCCGATCCCGACCGGGAACGCGAGGACCGCCATGAACCCGACGATGATGATCGAGCCGACGATCTGCGGATAGACGCCGGCGTTGCTCGCGGTCAGCCCGTCCCACGACTCCAGAACAAGGGTCGGCGTGAGGAACGTGTCCGGGGTCTCGATCCCGAACCGCTCGACGAGCGCCGCTCCGAGCAGCGCGCCGCCGAGGAGGACGAACGGCCCGGCGAGGCCGACACGTCCCGCGGGATTGGTTCGGACGGACCGCCGGACGACGTAGCCCGTGGGGACGACGAACGCCGAGAAGAGGACGACCAGGAGGGACGCGTTGGCCCCGGTCGCGATCGACGCCCCGGCGACGGCGAGCCCGCCCGCGGCGACGGCTCCCCCGGCGACGGCACCGGTGCGACGGCCGCGGCGCGAGGCGGTCAGCGTCCCGACGAGGAGCGCCGCGGGGACGGTGACGAGGCCGAAGTACATGATCCACTCCGCCGCGATCCCGAGCGGCCCGCTGATCGGGCCGTCCACCACGGCCGCGACGCCGATGCCGACGAGGATCGAGACGAGGATGAGCGGTCCGGTGTACGCCTGACCCTCGGTCGTCCGGTCGTACGCCAAGACGAGCATCGGGGGGAGCGAGGCGAAGACGCCGTAGATGAACACGTCGTAGGGGCTGAGCGCGTCGACGACGGCGTACGTGACGGCGCTCAAGAGGAGCCCCCCGAACACCGCCGCGAACGCCACCGCGTTGGCCGTCCGCACCGCCGGTCTCCGACGGGCGTACAGCGTGAACGCGGCCGTCGGCGCCACGAGGGTGCCGAGGTAGACGAGGAACCACGCGGGCGACGCGGTCCCCGGCCGGAACGCGTCGACCGAGATGTACGCGAACAACACGAGCAGCGAGACGATCCCGACGAGCGTCGCCGCGACGAGCGCGACCTCGAAGAGCTGTCCCTTCAGCTGCTGGAGCCGGAGCGCCGCGCTTCGGCCGAGTTGGTCGCCGGTGGAGTCTTCGGTCGCCATTCAGTACTCCTCCCGGAAGCGCCGTCTGACCAGTTCGGCGAGGACGTTCATGATCAGCGTGATCGCGAACAGCGTCATTCCGAGCGCGAACATCGCCTCGTAGGTGGGGCCGCTCCCGTAGGAGTCGGCGCCGGCGATCTGGACCATCGCCGCCGTGATGGTCTGACTCGACTCCGCGAGGTTGCGGAGGACGTTCGGGAAGTACGGCATCTGCGGGCTCATTCCCATCGCCATCGTGACCGCCATCGTCTCGCCGATGGCCCGCGAGATCGCGAGAACGTACGACGCGACGATACCGGAGGTCGCCGAGGGGACGACGATCCGCGTCGAGACGTCGAACTTCGTCGACCCGAGCCCGTAGCCGCCCTGTCTGAGGCTGTCGGGGACCGCGCTCAGCGCGTCCTCGCTGATCGACGAGACCATCGGGATGATCATGATCCCGACGACGACGCTCGCGGACAGCGCGTTGAACGTGCCGAGCGAGGGCATGACGAGCGTGAACTCCGAGACGGTCAGTGTGAACTCGGGAAGAAGCGGGACCGCCTCCGGGATGAGGGGAACGTCGGGCACGGTCGTCGCCAACCCCTCGGAGATGATCGTCTGTGAGAAGGGAAGAAACCCGTCTATCAGCGGCGTCACGTACACGAGCGCCATGTAACCGTAGATCACGGTGGGCACGCCGGCGAGGATCTCTAAGGCCGGTTTCAGTATCGATCGGGCCGTATCGCTCGCGTACTCGCTGAGGTATACCGCCGCCGCCAAGCCGATTGGGAGCGCGATCAACGCCGAGAAGATGGTAACGATAAGAGTTCCACTTATCAGCGGGAGCACGCCGTACGAGTTCGCGATGACCGGGCTCCAGTTCGTTCCGGTGAAGAACGCGATCGGCGATATCTGCGACCAGAACGAGAGCGCCCGTCCCGACAGCGCGAGGATGATCCCGACGGTTACGAGTATCGTCAAGCCGGCGCTCGCCGCTATCAGGCGGCCGTAGAGCCGTTCCTTACGGACGACGAACCCGCTCCGTTGGAGCGACCCGACCCCGCTGTCCGATTCGTTGCTCATTCAGATTGGTAAAACGTGAGGTGTGTAATCAGCGTTCCCCTTCGGGCGTTACGCGCTGTACTCGTACTCGCCGGCGATCGCCTCCTCGAGGTTGGCGAGGTTGCTGTCGACCATGTCCTGGCTGGCCGGCACGTAGCCGATGTCCTCGGCGACGTAGTCTTTGGCGGCCTCGTTGATGTAGAACTCGATGAACGCCTGGAGGTGGTTCTTCTCCTGGATCTTGCCCATGTGGCCGTAGCTGAACAGCGGCCGAGCGAGCGGGTAACTCCCGCTCTGTGCGGCTTGGAGGCTGGGCTCGACCGGGTCGCTGCCGCCCTCGCTGAGACTGAGCGCCTTGACCGTGTCCGGGTTGTTCGTGTAGTACGCGAAGGGGAGGTAGCCGAGCGCGTATCGGTTCCCGGAGACGCCCTGCGCGATCAGGTCGTCCTCCTCGGTGCCCTCGAAGTCGCTGCGGATGTCCTGGTCCGCCTCGGTCTCTCCGATGACCGCCTCGATGAAGTAGTCGTACGTCCCCGACGTACTCGCCGGCCCGTAGAGGTCGAACGGCTCGTCCGGCCAGTCCGAGTTGACGTCGGACCACAGTTCAGGCGCGGTGTCCGGCGACCAGATGGTCCGGAGCTCCTCCAGCGAGATCGAGTCGATCCAATCGGCCTCGTTGTTGACGACGACGGTGAGCGCGTCCTGCGCGAGGAAGAACTCGACCGGCTCGATGCCGTTGTCGCGACAGCGCTGGAGCTCGTTCTCGGTGATCGGCCGGCTCGCGTTGTTCATGTCGCTGTCGCCGGGGATGAACACGTTGTTGAACCCGCCCCCGCTGCCGTCCCGGGTGAGGTTGAAGCTCACCTCGGAGTGCTGTTCGGCGAACTGGCGAGTGACCTCCTGAGCGACCGGATAGACGGTACTGCTCCCGGAGATCCGGATGTCTCCGGAGAGGGTCTCGCCGCCGGAGCCGTTTCCGGAGCCGCCGTTTCCGGAGGTACAGCCCGCGAGCCCGAGCGCCCCGGCACCGGCGATTGCCGCGAGCGATTTGCGCCGCGTGATCCCCGCTGTGTCCGCGTCGTGGCTAGAAGCCATCACCGAACGGTGGTCGTCGTTCGATTAAGTAGTATACTATGAGTGGTACGGGGCGACCCGTACGACCCGGTACGGCTATGTGAAGATATATACTCTATATAGCGATCCGGAAAATCGCGATTTGGGATCGAAGACGGCTCCGGGGAGTCGGAGTCGAGAGGCGACGACGCCGAACCGAGACGGAAACCGAGACGTGGTTTTAAGTCCTCGTACCGGGAGAAGCCGGACGAATGACGCCTCCTACGACCGACGGGCCGCCGGCGCCGACGACCTCCCGAGAGGAGGCGTGGGTGGCTCACGCCGCGCTGCTCAACGCCGCGCGGAGCGCGACCGACGAGGACCTCTCGTACCGCCGTCCGATCGAGTCGATCGAGCGCGGCGCGGCGCTCGACGACGAGGGAGTCGCCCTGCTCCGCGACGCGCTCGTCGACTACCTCGGCGACGCGCCCGTCCGCGACCGCGCCCCCGGACGGGCGCTGTTGCGGCGGACCGACGACGCGGCGGGCCAGCGGTCGCGACGCGCGTAGTCTCGACGGCCACGCGAAAGCCGGCCGCCGCCCGCTACGAGCCCGCCGCCACCGCCTCGATCAGCAGTTCCGCGACGTCGACGATCTCCACCTCGTCCTCGAAGTCGCCCGTCTTCCGGCCGTCCTCGAACATCGTCGTACACATCGGGCAGGCGACGACGAACTTCTCGATCGCGGCGCCCGCGTCGGTGTCCTCGACCGCCTCGCGGAGGCGCTCCTCGCTCGGCTTGACGTCCTCCTCGTGTTCGGTCCAGAGCCCGCCGCCCCCGCCGCCACAGCAGAAGGAGTCCTCGCGCGAGCGCGGCATCTCGTGGAGGTCGGCGCCGGTCGCGCGGATCAGCTCTCGCGGCGCCTCGTACTCGTCGTTGTACCGGCCGAGATGGCAGGGGTCGTGGTAGGTGACGGTGTAGTCCAGCTCGTCGCCGGAGAGGCCGAGCCGACCGTCCTCGACCAGCTCCTCGACCACCTGCGTCCAGTGGAACACGTCGATCTCTCCCGCCGGGTTCCACGGCTCCTCGCGGTCGAACGGCATCATCGGGTCGTCCGCGAACTCCGCGAAGTCGACCTCGGGGTACTCGTTTTTGATGGTGTTGTACGAGTGCGGGTCGGTACAGACGACGTTCTCGAACTCGCAGTCCGCGAACGTCTCGACGTGGTGGCCCGCCAGTTCGAGGTAGAGGAACTCCTCGCCGATCCGACGGATGTCGTTGCCGTCGGTCTTCTCGTCGTCGAAGAGGACGCCGAACGACACGTCGGCCTCGTCGAACAGGCGGGCGAGCGCCCGGGCGACCTTCTTGTTCCGGTCGTCGAAGCTCGGGTAGTCGCCCACGTACCAGAGGTATTCGACCTCGGTCTCGCGGGCGTCTTGGACCTCGACGCCGTCGTCGAGGTCGTCCGTCCAGTCGCCCCGCGCCGACTGCGGCTCGCCGAAGGTGTTCCCCTTCTGCATCACGTCCTGAAACACGTCCTGGAGGTTCGAGTCGACCGCCCCCTCGTCGACGAGCTGGCGGTTCAGCTTCGTGAACGAGGTGAGGTGTTCGATGTCGACCGGACAGGCGTCCATACACGCCATACAGGACATACACGACTCCATCGACTCGGCGTCGACCACGCCGCCCTCGTCGGCGACGATGGGGACTGTACCACCATCTGCGCTCGCGACGCCGCCGTCCGTCGCCATCGCTTCGCCCCCGCTCCCCGCCACCGGATCGTCGCTCACCGACTCGCGATACGCCTTCAGGTCGAGGATGACGTTCCGCGGGTCGAGGTTGCGACCGACCGTGTCGGCGGGGCAGGCGTCGGTACACCGCCCGCACTTCGTGCAGGCGTCGCCGTCCATCAGCTCCTTCCACGTGAAGTCGTCGAGCGACTCCGCGTTGGTGTGATCGAGGTCGGCGGGGACGTTCGGGAGCCGCGCGCCCGCCTTCTCGTCGCGGGCGACGACGTTGGCGAACGAGGAGATCATGTGGAACGGCTTCGCGTACGGGATCCACGCGACGAACGCGAACGCGAGCAGCGAGTGGCTCCACCAGAGGACGCCGTATATCGCCTCGGCGCCCGCGGCCGTGAGCCCGGCCGCCTCCAGCCCGGTCGCGAGCGCCATCCCGACGAAGCTCACGGTCTCGGTCGCGCGCTGCGCCTGGCCGACCATGCTCACGCCCTCGACGAGGAAGCCGCCGACGCCGAGCAGGAACAGCGTCCAGACGAACGCGTCGTCCTCGAGGGAGGTGTGTTTTCCCCACAGTCGGTCCTCGCGGGTCTTGTAGCGGCGGTAGGCGGCCATGCCGACGCCGACGACGAACAGCAGGCCGAACGCGTCGACGGCGAACTGGTAGGCGAGGTAGAACTCGCCGACCCAGAACGACTCGCCCGTCAGCGGGCGGTACAGGTCGATGTCGATCCCGAGGATGGTCGTCGCGACGAGTAAGACGAGAAACCCCCACAGGACGAACGTGTGCATCACGCCCGTGTACAGGTCGCCGTCGAACTGGTTCTCGTTCGCGAGGACCGTCTTCGTCGCCGCGACGACCCGACCGGGGAGGTTCGACAGTCGATCCCGCGGGTCAGCGCTCCCGCGCGCGTACGCCGCGAACCGGGCGTAAACGCCGTAGAGGAAGACGAGGACCGCGACGGCGGCGAGCCAGTAGAACGCCGCCTTCCCCACCGGACCGATAGTCCAGAAGGTCTCGCGGGTGGCCGCCTGTAGGGGAATCATGATCGATCACCGGGATACGGTCGGGTTAAAACTTGCCACAACGCGGCGGTCGTCGCTCGGCGTTCACGCGGTTCCGGGCCCGACGACGGCGCAGCGCCCGCGAAGCGCGCCTGCCGCGGAGCGTCAGGCGAGCCGCAGGACCGCGGCCGCGAACATCGACGCGGCGAGCGCCAGCGCCGGGGCGTCGACGCGGCGGAAGGCCAGCCGCGGGAGCGTCGGGTTCCACGCGAAACACCGGGCGACGAGCGCCGTGCCGAGCCGGTCCGCTCGGGAGAACGCTCGCGAGAGCCCGCCGACCGCGACGAGCCGCATCCGCTCGCGCCGGGGGCGCTCCGCGCCGAGCCGCGCGCGGACCGCCGCCCGCGTCGCCGCGAGGTCGCGTTTCAACAGTGGGAGGAATCGGAAGACGAGCGCGACGCCGACGCCGAGGAAGACGCCCGGTCGACCCGGGACCGTCCGCTGGACCGCCGCGCGCGACTCCCGGACCGGGGTCGACCGCACGTAGGCGGCCGCGACGACGAGCAGCAGGAGGACGCGGTAGCTCGCGAGCCCCGTCACGGCGGCGCGCTCGACCCGAAACCACGGCGCGCCGAGCGTCGCGCCCGCGACGAGGGGAGCGAAGAGGAGGACCGGGAACGCGACCCGATAGCCCCACAGGTCCCGCGGCCCGCCGTCGGCGGCAAGCAGGCAGCCGACCGCGACGAGCGTGAGGAGGGCGAGCCCGCGCGGCGTGGTGTACGCGTACGCGACGGCCGCGAAGGCGACCTGAACGAGCAGTTTCGACCGGGGGTCGAGCCGGTGGGCGAGCGAGTCGCCGGGGACGAACGAGAGGGTCATTCGGTCTGGGTACCGATGCCGCCGCCCTCGGGCACCCGCACGTCCAGCCCGGGGAGCGACTCGACCGCCTCCTCGGGCGGCGCGTCGACCGCGATCCGCCCGTCCGCGAGTCCGACGATCCGGTCTGCGAGCGCGGCCACGTCGCGGAGGTCGTGGGTGACGACGACGACGCTCGTCCCCTCGCGGTGAAGCGCCCGGAGCCGCGCCACGACCGACCGCCGGGCGGGCTCGTCGAGGCCGGTGAACGGCTCGTCGAGGACCAGGTGGTCGGGCTCCATCGCGAGCGCCCCCGCTATCGCGACGCGCTCGCGCTCGCCGCCCGACAGCGAGTCGATCCGCTCGCGCTCCCGGCCCGCCATGTTCACGGCCGCGAGCGCCTCGTCGACCCGCCGGTCGATCTCGTCGTGCGAGAGCCCGAGGTTCTCCGGCCCGAACGCGACGTCCGCGCCGACGGTGGCGGCGACCAGCTGGTCGCGCGGGTCCTGGAACACCATCCCGACCGCCGAGCGCGCGGCGACGAGGTCCTCCTCGACCGGCGTCCCGTTCACCGAGACGTGCCCGGCGTCCGGCTCGACGAGCCCGTTGAACGTCCGGACCAGGGTGGTCTTCCCCGAGCCGTTCGCGCCCGCGACGACGAGGAACTCGCCGTCGGGGACGGCGAGGGAGACCTCGTCGACCGCGGCGGTTGCGCCCTCGCTCTCGGCGTTGTCTTCGCCCCGCCCGTACCGACACGTGACGCCGTCGAGGTCGATCACGGTCCCGCCCCGCGTGCGCTCACGGTCGCCTCACGCCGCGGCGATCGCGTCGGACCTGACGACGCCGACGGCGGCGGCGATCTTCAGGGCCTCGGCCGGGAGGAACGCGACGGCGCCGACGGCGATCGCCTCGACCGGGCCGAGCGAGAGGACGATCGCCAGGCCGGCGACGCCGAACCCGTAGATGACGACGGTGCCGAGGACCATCGCGCCGACGAGCGACGGGAGGCCGACGGAACGGAGGTCGCGCAGCGCCGCGCCGCGGTGGACGACCGCGCCGACGACCGCCGCGGCGATCGGGTACGACCAGAGGTAGCCGGCCGTCTGCCCGACGAGCGCGCCGACGCCGGCCGACCCGCCCTCGAAGACGGGCGCGCCGAGCGCCCCGGCCGCGAGGTAGAGCACGAGCGACGCGCCGCCCCACACCGGACCGAGGAAGATCCCCGCGAGGAAGACGCCGAGCACCTGAAGGGTCACGTCCACCGGCGAGACCGGGTTCGGGAACGTGACGTACGCGAACGCGCCGACGAGCGCCGCGAACAGCGCGGCGCGCGCGAGGTTCGTCGCCGCCTCGTCGCCGACGAGGTCGACGGACTCCGTGTTCGTTGCCATGGCTGAACGGACTCGTAAACCCACTTGAACGTAGCGGTTTACGAGTGCGGCGCGGGCGAGGGGCGGCTCCGGGAGACCCGCCCCGAGGCGCGACGGACCACCGATCCGAGCATCAAGAGTGCCCCTCGATAATCCCCGGATAATAACGTTCATCCCTACCCGGCGTCCACGACGCGAGTATGCCCAAGATAAGCGTCGAGATCCCGGCGGAACTGCTCGCCGACCTCGACGAACACGTCGGCGACGACGGGAAGTTCGTGAACCGCAGCGACGCGGTGCGCGCGTCGATCCGCAAGAACCTCGACCTCCTCGACAAGATCGACGCCCGCCACGACCGCCTCGACGGCGGTTCCTCGTCGACCGCGGCCGGGGCGGCGGAGGAGACCGATGAGTAGCCGGACCGCGGGCGGCGAGAACAGTCCCTTCCGGGCCGACCCGCTTGACCGGTCGGCGGTCGCGGCGGTGGCGCTGATCACCTTGTTCACGGTCGCGCTCGCGACCGCACAGGTCACCGCCGCGAAGGTGCTCGCGCTGCCGCTGCCGTTCGCGCTCCCGATCGTCGGGACGGAGATCCTGCTGCCGGGCGCCGCGCTCGCGTACGCGCTCACGTTCCTCGCGTCGGACTGCTACGCCGAGCTGTACGGGCGGCGAGCGACGCAGGTCGTCGTCAACGTCGCGTTCCTCGCGAACTTCCTCGTGTTAGCGTTGGTGTGGTCGACGCTCGCGGCGCCCGGCGTCGACCCCGAGGTGTCGAGCGCCTTCCAGACCGCGCTCGGGCCGGCGGCGAACATCGTCGCCGGCAGCCTGCTGGCGTACGTCGTCAGCCAGAACTGGGACGTGTTCGTCTTCCACGCGATCCGGGACCGCACGGGCGAGGGGATGCTGTGGCTCCGCAACATCGGCTCGACCGCCACGAGTCAGGCGATAGACACCGCCATCTTCGTCGGCGTCGCCTTCTACGCCGCGCCGCTCCTGCTCGGCGTCGGGAACCCGCTCCCGGGAAGCGTGCTGCTCGCGCTCGGAGTGGGCCAGTACCTGCTGAAGCTCGCGATCGCCGTCCTCGACACGCCGGTCGTCTACCTCGTCGTCGGCGCGGTCCGGGACTGACCGGGCCGACCGCGTTCAGGTTCGTCCGTCCCGCTCTCACAGCGCTCAGGCGACCGCCAGCGCTCGTCCCGGGCTGTCGGGGAGGTCGACCGGAACCCGTTCGAAGGAGTCGCCCGCGTCGCGGGTGACGAAGAGCCCCCGGTTCGAGAGCGCCCAGACCTCCCCGGGTGATCGCCCGGCCGCCAACACCGCCCGGTACGTCCCCTCGCCCGTCGGGACCCCGCGGTCGTCGAGGCGCTCGAACGCGCCCGCGTCGCCTCCCGGCCCCGTCGTCGCAACCTCACCCTCCGCATCGCGACGATAGCGGTACAGGTACGCCTCGCCGCGGCGGTGGGCGGCGGTCGCGCTCGCGGCCGCGCTGACCAGGGCGGTGTTCGGGTCGCCGGGGTCGACCGCGAGCCCCCAGACGTAGCCGTGATCGAGGCCGGCGTCGCGGACGCGCCACGAGTCGCCGCGGTCGCCGCTCTCCGCGAAGCCGTCGCCGGCGGCGGCGTAGACGCGGTCGGGCGCGTCCGGGTGCGTCGCCATCGCGTGAGTGTCGCGGCGCGACCCCGGCGGGCGGTCGGTCCATGTCTCGCCGCCGTCGGGCGTCACGGCGAGCGCGCCCGCCTCGATGCCGAAGAGCCACCGCTCCGGGTCGGCCGGAGAGGGCTCGATCCACCGCACGTGATGCGTGTCGGGCCGCGGCGGGAACGACCACTCGCGCGCCGACGGGAGGTCGGGCAGCCCGCCGACCCGCTCCGCCGTCTCCCCGCCGTCCGCGGAGCGGTACGCTCGCGAGGGCTCCGTGCCGATCCAGACGATCCCGGAGTCGTGCGGGCTCGTCGCGACCGCGGTCACCGCGTCCGGTCCGGAGCCCTCGGGTCCCAGCATCGAGTCGGCGGTGCGGGCGAACCGGTTCCCGCCGTCGACGGAGCGGAACAGCCCCGCGTCGAACGTCCCCGCGAGGACGCGCGGGGCCGAGTCCCCGAGCGTCCCCGCCTCGTCGGCGGGACCCGGACTCGCGACGGAGAGGCACTCGACCCGCTGGCCGGACAGGCGCGTCTCGACCGAGCCGGTCTCGGGGTCGACGATCCGGAGCCCGTCGTCGTAGGCCGCGTAGATTCGCATGGGTCGAAGTTCGGACAGGAGGCTCAAAAGCGTACGCCGGTTCGGCGGGGGTCTCGGGACAGCGGCACGCCGAGCCCCCGGCGCGTCGGCGAACGGGGTTCCACGAGCGCAAGAGACTTACCGCCTCCCCCCGTGCGAACTGTACGCATGGATCTTCGCGTCCAGGGAGACGTTCCCCCCGATCCGTTCCTCGGCGCCGCGGACCTCTTCGAGACCGAACACTCCGTGGAGGCGCCGGTCCGCGTGGTGGTCCGCGAGGACCCCGACGAGCGGACCTGGGCCGGCCACTACGACGACCACCACGTCCTGAACGTCTCCCGACGGGCCGCCACCAGCGCGATGGCGCGCGAGCTGGCGATCCACGAGTTCGCGCACATGGCGCGCTACGAGGAGGGCCACCCCTCACACCTCCAGTCGACGGAGGAGGCGCTGTACCTGGGCCTCTCCGGCGAGGAGGTCGAGCGCCGGAAGCTCGCGCACTGCTACCAGATCGCGAACCACATGAAGGACATCTACGCCGACGACATCACGCTCTCGGTGGCGCCCGCGGACAAGCTCCTCGGGTTCCTCGAGTCGACGCTGGCGGCCGCGGTCGCGGACCGGCCCGACGTGTCGCGCACCGGATCGCCGCCGGTGACGGCCGGCGCCGACCCCGAGATCACGGCCGTCAACGCCGCGTTCGCGCTCGCACTGATCGAGCGACACGACATCGCCGGCCCTGACCACCGCATCTACGACCTCGCGCGCGCCGCCGGCAGCGACACCGACGCCGTCGACGTCGACGCGTTCAAAGGGCGATTCCTCGACCTCGGCCACGACCCCTCCGAGAGCGACTACCGGAAGGCGCTCGTCGCGGCCGCCCGCGCGTACGCCGTCTGAGACCGGAACGCGGCTCACGGACACGAACCGGCTCACGGACACGAACCGGCTCACGGACACGAACCGGCTCACGGACACACGAACGGTCGGGCTGCGGAGCGGCTCGCGGGCGGCCGAACTACCCGATTGCGACTATCCGGTAGGAATCACGCGGTGGCGCGTGCCTCCGAGCGCCCAGCGGGCGCGAGGAGCACGCGCGAGGGAGTCGCTGGCGCCGGCGGCGCCAGCGACGAGGCTGGGGAGGCGTGAGGTGCCGTGCGGTGCGGGGCCCGAAGGGTCCGTAGCCGATCCGCCGTCAGAATTTATGAACGATCGCTCCGCCTCAAAAACGTCGTGTTCCGCGTCCTATTCCACGTCGTTCCGGGCCGGGGCGCCGTCGCCGTCCGCCTCGACGGAGCCGCCCTCGTCGGTCGAATCGACCGACTCCACCGGAGCGCTCGAGTCGTCCGCCGCGCCGACGCCGTCGAGGACGGTGACGCGAGCGGACATGATCCGGGTGTTGTCGACGCGCTCGATGCGGATCCGGATCTGGTCGAACTCGATCTCCTCCCCCTCCTCGACGAGGCGCCCGGCGCGGTTGAACACGAAGCCGGCGAGCGTCTCGAACTCCTCGCCCTCGGGGAGGTCGATCCCGAGGATCTCGTTGACCTCGTCGATGTTCACCTCGCCTTGAACGACGGCGACGTTGTCGTCGACGAACTCCACCGGCGCCTCCTCGTCGCCCTCTAAGATTTCGCCGACGATCTCCTCGACCATGTCTTCGAGGGTGATGATCCCCTCGGTGGTGCCGAACTCGTCGATCACCGTCACCATCTGGAGGCGGTTGTCCTGCATCTCCGCGAGCAGCTCGTCGGCGTTCTTCGACTCGGGGACGTGGAGGGTGGGCTTGACCACCCGCTCTAAGGAGGGCGTCCCCTCGGAGTAGCGGAGTTCGCGGACCAGGTCGCGCACGGTGACCACCCCGATGATGTTGTCGAGGTTCCCCTCGTAGACGGGGACGCGCTCGTGGTCGGCCTGGATACACGTCTCGATCGCCTCCTCGACGGAGTCCTCCTTCGCGACCGCCGTGACGTCCAGTCGCGGGGTCATCACCTCCTTGGCGATGGTGTTGTTGAACCGGAAGATGCGGTCGAGCATCTCCCGCTCCTCCTCTTCGATGACCCCTTCGCGCTCGCCCGTCTCGATGATGTTCTGGATCTCGTCGCGGGTGACGTACGTCGACTCGATCGCCGCCGAGCCGCCGATGACCGCGTTGACGCCCTTCACGATGTAATCGAAGAGGACGACGAGCGGGTACAGCGCGTACTCGGAGGCCTTCAGCGGGCGAGCGATCCGGAGCGCCCACGACTCGGTGTGCTCGACGGCGTACGACTTGGGCGCGCTCTCCCCGAAGATCAGCACGAGCGTCGTGATGCCGAACGTCGTCGCCAGCACCGACTGGCCGCGGGAGAGGTAGATCCCGAACAGCGCGGTGGCGATGGAGGTCATCGCCACGTTGACGATGTTGTTGCCGACGAGGATCGTCACCAGCAGGCGGTGGGGGTTCTGTTTCATGTCGCTGATCGTCTTCGCGCCCGTCACCCCCTCGTCGACGAGGCTGTCGATGCGGTGTTGCGGCAGCGAGAACATCGCGATCTCGGACGAGGAGAAGAACGCCGAGAGCCCGACTAAAAGCAGGATCGCGACGACGCCGAGGAGGGTGATGACCCTGTCACCCGGCATCGGTACCTGGAGGACGTCGACCAGCGGCGCAGTAGACGACAAGCCCATGTTCGTTTGTCTTCCGTCGGCCCGCGATTAAAGCGTTCCCTTCGAGTACCCGCGGCGCGTCCCTTCGCGGTCGCCGAGCGGCGCGTTCCGACGGTCGCCCGGACGCGCCGCGTTCGAGGGTGCCGCTGCCGACACGATTACCCGTCTCGCGGGCGAATCGGGACGTATGAGCGAGCCACAGATCACCCTGTACCGGCTTCAGGCGTGCCCGTACTGCGAGCGCGTGGTCCGGACGCTGAACGAACTGGACCTCGAGTACCGCTCCCGGTACGTCGAACCGATGCACTCCGAGCGCAACGTCGTCAAGCGCGTCTCCGGCGCCCGGAGCGTGCCGGCGATCGTCGACCGGGAGACCGGCGTCACCATGTCCGAGAGCGCGAACATCGTCGAGTACCTGAAGGGAACGTACGGCGACGCGGCGACCGACGGGGGCCGCGCAGTCGACGCCGAGGGAGGTGCCTGAGATGCCCGACTTCGACGTCGTCTCCCTGCCCGAGACCGACCACGTCGCCGAGGGCGACACGGCGCCAGACTTCACCCGCCCCCTGGTGAACGGAGAGTACTGGGAGGACCGCGCGCTGGCCGACGTCGTCGACGGGCCGACGCTCCTGCTGTTCCACCCGATGGACGGCGCCTTCCAGGGGACGTACCTCTACAACACGGTCGACGACCACGGGTGGAGCGACGACGTCGACGTGCTCGGCGTCTCGATCTCGACGCCGTACGCCCACAAGCGCCTGCTCGCCGACCGCGGCGACGGCGTCCGGATCTTCTCCGACCCGTGCGCGGACGTGATCGAGGAGTACGGCCTCGCACAGGACATCGACGGGATGACCGGGATCACGGAGAGCCGTCCGGCCGTGTTCCTCCTCGACGCCGACCGCACCGTCGAACACGCGTGGGTCGCGAGCGAACACCCCGAGTTCCCCGACGCCGAGGCGATCGACGACGCGGTCGCGGACCTCGTCGACTGAGCGGAGTCGGGCTCACCGATTGACGCGCACACACTCGTCACCCTTTTTCAACTCGGCGCCGAACGAACGCGCGTGACCGCCGACACGAGCGACGACCGGCCGGACCGATCCGACGAGCTGCGCGCGGCGGCCGCCGCCGTCGAGCGCGGCGACCCCGTGGTCTATCCGACCGAGACGGTGTACGGGCTCGGCGCCGACGCGCTCGATTCCGACGCCGTCGAACGCGTCTTCGACCTGAAGGGCCGCGACCGGTCGAACCCCCTCTCGCTCGGCGTCGCGAGCGTCGACGCCGCGCTCCGCTACACTCGACCGACGGAGCTGACCGTCGCCTTCGCCCGCGCGTTCCTCCCGGGGCCGGTGACCGTCGTCGTCGAGCGCGGCGACCGGGTGCCGGACGCGCTCACCGCCGGCCGCGACCGCGTCGGGATCCGCGTGCCGGACCACGACCTCGCGCGGGCGCTCCTGAGCGAGACCGGTCCGCTCACCGCGACGAGCGCCAACGTCTCCGGCACCGGCAGCGTCACGGACCCGAGCGAACTCAGCGACCGGATCCGCGAGGGAGTCGCCGCCGTGATCGACGGCGGGGAGGCGCCCGGCACGGAGAGCACGGTCGTCGACCCCGACTCGGGGACTATCCACCGGCGCGGCGCGATGGCCGGCGCCATCGAGGCGTGGCTTGCGGACCCGCCGGTGGACGGGTAGGAGGGCTCGAAAAGACCGGTCGCGGGGTTAAACGGAGAGGTCGCCCTTCGCTTTGATCACGTCGAGGTCCTCGGCGTCGACCGTCTCGACGTCGAGCCAGTGGGGGACGTACTCGCGTTTGTCGTAGGCCTCGCGCTCGTCTTCGGTGCCGACCGTACACCAGAGCTGCGGTTCGTCCGGGCCGTGCCAGCCGCCCTGAACGTTGATGCCGAAACAGACCAGCTCCTCGCCGTCGTGCTCGATCACCGCGTCCTTCCGTATGTCGGGGTCGCCGCGGATAATGAGGTGTTGCATGTGCCGGGGTTCGCGTGTTCCGGGCTTAATCGCTTCGATACCGCGGATCGGATCGCGGCGGCGCCCTCACCAGCCCGCGTCTAAGTCCTCGACGAGCGCGCCGAGGATCTCTCGCGTCGTCGCGGCGACGATCGGTTCGAGCGCGTCGGGGTCGCTGTTCGTCGGATCGCCGAGTCCGCCCAGTTCGGTCACCTCGTCGAAGTACTCGTAGCTCCGGGTCCGAGGCATCTCCGCGGCCTCCTGCGGCTCCTTCTGCTCCGTCCGGACGAGGTCCGGGCGGTACAGCTCCACGAAGCTCGTCTCGTGGTCGCCGGCGTGACCCCACCCCTCGCCGTACGCCTCCTCGAGGTCCTCCTCCGCGAAGTCGGTCCAGTGGACGAAATGGACCGTGAGATCGGTGTCGCGGCCGAGCCGGTCGGCGGCGATCGACAGGGGCTCCCGGTTCCCGCCGTGGCAGTTCACGATCAGCAGTCGGTCGACGCCGTGTTCGGCGACCGACTCGCCGATCTCGCGGACCACGTCGACGTACGTCTCCGTCGAGAGGGTGACGGTCCCCGGGAACCGCATGTGGTGTTCCGACTGGCCGTACGGCAGCGTCGGGAGCCGCAACAGGTCGAGGTCGAACTCGTCGGCCGCGTCGACCAGCTCGGCGGTGAGGTGGTCCGCGCGGAGCGTGTCGGTCGACACCGGGAGGTGCGGGCCGTGCTGCTCGGTGCTACCGGTCGGGAGGACCGCGAAGTCGGCGCCGTCGATCGCGTCTCCGGCGTCCTCCCAGGTCATGCCGAACAGGTCGGCGTCCGTCTCTGGCATGGCGGGGCGTCCGGCGGCGGGCGAGGAAAAGCTCGGGGTAGCGGCGAGGCGGAGGAGACCGCCGGGGAGGGGGCGGAGGCCGGACCGGAAGCCGGCTCAGGAGGAGTAGTAGTACTCGCCGTCGCGCTTCTGCTGGCTGTCGAGCTGCGACCCCGGCTTGTTGATCCGAGGGCGCCCGGTGCGCTCGTCGCGCCGGAAGGTGATCTCGAGGTCGGCGAGGAACTCGTTCATCCCGTCGCGCATGTCCTGCGGCGGCGCGGCGCGCCCGCGCTCGGCCGGCTCGCCGTCGAACACCATCAGGCGGTCCGCGAGGAGGTCGATCATGTAGATGTCGTGGTCGATCACCATCACCGTCGCGTCGTGGTTCTCGGCGTACCGGCGGATCGCGGTCGTCGCCCGCACGCGCTGTTCCACGTCGAGGTGCGCGGAGGGCTCGTCGAGCAGGTAGAGGTCGGCGTCGTCGGAGAGGCACGCCGCGATGGCGACGCGCTGGCGCTCTCCGCCCGAGAGGTCCGAGAGGTTCTGTTCCATCACGCGCTCCAGCTGGAGGGGCTGGGCGATCTCCGTGTTCCAGTACGAGGTGCCGAACTCGTCGGTGATCGAAGAGAGGAACGCGTCGACCCGCATGTGCTGGTCGATGTCGATGTACTGCGGCTTGTAGGAGATGTCGAGCGCGAAGTCGAGCGCGCCCTCGTCCGGCTCCAGGTCACCCGTGAACAGCTGCGCGAGCGTGGACTTCCCGATCCCGTTCGGACCGACGACGCCGAGCACCTCGGAGCGGTTGATCTCGCCGCCCTCGACGTGGAGCTCGAACTCGCCGTCGCCGTAGGACTTCCGGAGGTCGGGGTACTCGATCAGCGTCTGGCTCCGCGAGGCGACCCGCGGCGCGTGCTCCTCGAAGGTGATCGCCGACGGCCGGATCCGCATGTTCTCGTTGTCGAGGTACCCCTTCAGGTACTCGTTGATGCCCTTCCGGACGGACTTCGGGTCGGTGATGACCCCGTAGGCGCCCGGCTCCCCGTACGCGACGTGGAGGGTGTCCGCCAGCAGGTCGAGGATGGCGAGGTCGTGTTCGACGACGAGCATCGACCGGTCGGCGGCGTCGTCGTCAGCGAGCTCGCGGATGAGCCGCGCGACGGTCATCCGCTGGCCGATGTCGAGGTACGGCGTGATCTCGTCGAGGAAGTAGAAGTCGGCGTCGCGGGCGAGGCACGCCGCGATGGCGACGCGCTGGAGCTCGCCGCCGGAGATGGAGTCGATGTTCTGGTCCATCACCGGCCGGATGTTGAGCCGGTCGACGAGGTCGTCGAGCGCGCCGCGCTCGTCCGTCCGCTCCAGCAGCTCGCGGGTGTTACCGTCGAACTGGTTCGGGATCTGGTCGACGTACTGGGGCTTGCGCGCGACGGTCACGTCGCCCGCCTTCAGCGATTCGAGGTAGTTCTGGAGGCCGGTGCCGCGGAAGCGATCGAGGACGCGCTCCCAGTCGCCGTCGGCGGTGTGGTCACCGAGGTTCGGGACCGTCTCGCCGGCGAGCGCGTGGACCGCGGTCGATTTCCCGATCCCGTTCGGCCCGAGGATGCCGGTGACGCTGCCCGGCTCCGGCGTCGGGAGGCCGTACAGCGAGAAGGCGTTGTCGCCGTAGCGGTGGACCGGGTCGTCGTCGAGTTCGGAGGGGAGGTTGATGATCTCGATCGCGTCGAAGGGACAGGAGTTGACACAGATGCCACACGTCTCGCCCAAGCAGATCTCCTCGGAGATGTGGATCTGGTCGGGGTCGCCCTCCTCGGCGTCCTCCCCCCGCTCCGTGATACACTCCTTGCCCGTCCGGTTCGGCGGGCAATCCTTCATACACTCGTAGTTACAGCGGTCGGGCTGGCACCGCTCGAGGTCCACGACCGCGATGCTGTCGTCGGCCATCTCAGACCCCCAGGTCGACGGCGGACGTCAGCAGGACGGTGTAGCTGATAAACCAGAGGGTGAACGTGAGGAACGCCACGTAGAGGTTGTCCTTGATCCCGAGGTCACCGACGCCGATCGCCTTGTACACCGGGTACTGGACGATGACGAACGCGCCCAGCACGAACACCGCGGTGGTGCTCGCGGCGGACGCCGGATCGGTGCCGACGTAGACGGCCGAGACGACGCCGGCCGCGATCCCGGCGAGACAGCAGATTGTCGTGACGACCACGCCGCGCGCGTGGTCGGACAGGCCCGAGTCGTCGCTCATGCGTTCGGATCCGCGAGCGCCCGTGAAAAGCCGTTCGTTCCGGCCGTCGGGTGCGAGGGGGGACCGCCTCGGAGAGCCGGCACCCCTCGTCGATCCGACGCGACGAACGTCGCCGTCGGAGCGCGCGCGAGCGAAATCGCTGACTGACTAGTCAGTCCAGCGGGGTAAAAGGAGATTTTTTTGCCGCCTTTGGGCGGATTTCGTCGTCAGATGCGGAATATACATCCGGTAAACGGCGTTCTAGCGGGAATACTCCATCAACATTTATGAGCGTGTGCGGTTTCGATTCGTAACGATGGAAGCAACCCAAACGGAGGGCCTCGACGACCTCCCGCCGAGCGCCAAACTGGTCTTCAAGGTGCTCGAGTACAACGGACCGCTGACCCAGAAGGGGATCGTCCAGGAGTCGATGCTGTCGGCACGCACCGTCCGATACGCGCTCGAACGGCTCGAGGGGATCGACGTCGTCGACGAGGACGTCTACTTCGCGGACGCCAGGCAGAACCTCTACAAGCTCACGGAGCCGGCACAGGAGTTCACGGCCGACGAGAGCGAAGCCTCCTGTACCGCCGACTGAGGCTCGGCCGCCGGTCGTCCGGACGGCTTCCGCTTTCGGCCGCCCGTACCGACGACGCCGAGCGCCGCCTATCCGTCACTCGGGGCGCTCCGCCCCGTCTCCGCGAGCACCGCGGGCCGCCGTCACGACCGTGAGGCCGACGGCGACCGACAGCGCCGACGTGGCCGCCAGCACGAACGCCAACAGGAGGAACCAGACGTCCGGTCCGAACAGGGGGTACTCGCGCGTGTCGATCACCGGCCCGAGCAGCTCCAGGGTCCTGACGAGGTACAACAGGACCGCGAGCAGCGCGCCGACCGCCGCCCCGATCCGAACGTTGCGGTAAAACGACAGCGACTCCAACAGGACCAGCATCGGGGGTTTCGAACGCTCGTCGCTCACGGAGACGCGTACGGCCGGCGACCGCAAAGAGCCATCGGAACGCGACGCGCGGAACGACATCTATCACGATCGAAACGGACGTACGAGGGCCTGACAGCGTCAGTGACAGCCGTCAAGTGGAGCGACGGAGAAGGAGGACGTATGCCCAGAGTCGTGCTGTCGGCGTTCCCGATGATAGACCCGGAGACGTACCGCGAGGTCCTGGCCGACGCGATCGACGAGCCGGTCGACGTCGAGGTCGCGGAGCTGGGGTCGACCGAGCGGCTGATCGAGGCGGCGACCGGCGCCGACGCGGTCGTCACCGACATCAACACGCCCGTCACCGAGGAAGCCCTCGACGCCACGGACCTCCGGGTCGTCGTTCGCTCGGCCGTCGGCGTCGACAACGTCGACGTCGCGGCGGCCGCGGAGCGCGGCGTCACCGTCACTCGCGTCCCCGACTACTGTACCGACGAGGTGGCGACCCACTCCGTCTCGCTGCTCTTCGTCTGCCTCCGCTCGTTGAAACCGTACGACGACGCCGTCGCCGGCGGCGGGTGGAGCTGGGAGACCGGTCGCCCGATCCGACGCGTGAGCGCGTCGACGATCGGACTGCTCTCGTTCGGCCCCATCGCGCGGCGCGCGGCCGAGCAGCTCTCGGGGTTCGACGCCGACCTCGTCGCGTACGATCCCTTCGTCGACGGCGACGAAATGGCCGAATACGGTGTCGAGAAGGTCGGCTTCGAGACGCTGTTCGACCGCGCCGACCACGTCGGCGTCTACGCGCCCCTGACGGACGCGACGCGGGGACTCGTGGACGCCGACGCGTTGGCGCGGCTGAGCGAGGACTCGGTCGTCGTCAACGTGAGCCGCGGCCCGGTCGTCGACGCCGACGCGCTGCTCGACGCGCTGGCGGCGGACGAGATAAAGGCCGCCGGCCTCGACGTCCTCGCCGAGGAGCCGCCCGAAGGCGACCCGCTCGTCTGCCGCGACGACACGGTCGTCACGCCGCACGCGGCGTGGTACAGCGAGGAGGCGAGAGACGACCTGAACCGAAGCGGCGCGGCCGACGTGGCGGCCGTTCTCAACGGCGAGACGCCGGACGGCCGGGTCGACCCGGACGCCGACTGGCTGTAGCGCGGCGGCGCGTCGCGGGACGACGAGACGGGCTACAGCCGGTCGAGCGCGTCGAAATCGTCGTCCCCGTCCAACTCGTCGTCCCCGTCCAACTCGTCGCCCTCTCCCGGGCCGTCCGAACCGTCGGAGACGAGGGGGTCGCCGTCACCGCCGCCCGGGTAGCTCGCGTCGAGTCCCGCCGCGAGGCCGGGGCCGAGGTCGTACGTGTCTCGGACCGTCTGCGCGAGGACGCCGTCGCGGTCGAAGACGACGTAGACGGCGACGAACTCGTGGTCCGCGGGGCGTAACACGAACACCTCTCGCGGGTCGTCGTCGTCTCGGGAATCGTTCACGCGGGCGACGAGCGGTTCGATCGGGAGCCGCCCCGTGCGGACCTCGTCGAAGGTGTCGCCGCCGGGCGCGTCGGCGAAGAGGTAC
Organism: Halorubrum sp. SP3; assembly: GCF_005435195.1. Lineage (NCBI taxonomy): Archaea > Methanobacteriati > Methanobacteriota > Halobacteria > Halobacteriales > Haloferacaceae > Halorubrum > Halorubrum sp. SP3. The sequence goes on from NZ_SGTU01000012.1 coordinate 78,007, forward strand.
AGCGCGCCGTTGGGGTCGCCGTCGTTCGAGCGGGTCGTGATCGAGCCGACGGGCTCGCCCTCGGCGCGGATCTGTCGCCACGTCTCGACGGCCGCCTCGAACATCCCTTCGACGGCGTCCGCGAAGCGGAACCGCGTCTCGCGGACGACCTCGACCTCGCGGAAGCGGGCGGAGCCGTCGGTCCACGCCAGCGTCGCGTCGACGACGAAGCCGGGGCGGAGCGCGTCGACGGCGTCCGCGAGGTCTCCCTCGTACCCCTCCGCGGTGGCGTAGAGGGGGTCGTATCGGTCCGCGGCGTCGGGATCGGTCGGGTCGACCGGCCCGTCCGCGAGTTCGACGAGGACGAACTCATCGGCGGTGCCGTCGGAGTCGGCGGCGGCCGAGGTGGGGTCCGCGGCACTCGGGGCGGAGTCGGCGGCCGCAGCGCCGCCGTCGTCGACCGCAGCGGAATCGGCGGTCGCGTCCGTGTCGTCGTCGATGTCCGGCCGCCGGCGGCGGTCGTGGACGCGGAACCGGCCGCTCGTCGTCGGGTCCATACCCGTCGGTGGGGCGGCGGGCTGAAAAGCCGGTCGGAAGCGGCGCGTCGGAGCGCTCCGAACCGCCCGCGGATCCGTGTCGTTATGGGGCGGGCGACCCAAGGAACCGGTAAATGGGGATCCTCGAAAACAAGTCCAACGCCCGGATCTTCTACAAGTACCTCTCGAAGGTGTACGACCGGGTCAACCGCTTCAACTGGACCGAGGAGATGCGCGCCGAGGCGCTCTCGTGGCTGGAGTTCGGCGACGACCCGAAGGTGCTCGACGTCGGCTGCGGCACCGGGTTCGGCACGGAGGGGCTGCTCGAACACGCCGACGACGTTCACGGCCTCGACCAGAGCGTCCACCAGATGGAGAAGGCGTTCGAGAAGTTCGGGAGACACGACCGGGTGAACTTCTACCGCGGCGACGCCGAGCGGCTCCCGTTCCGCGACGACACGTTCGACGTCGTCTGGTCGTCCGGCTCCATCGAGTACTGGCCCAACCCCGTCGAGGGGCTCCGCGAGCTCCGCCGCGTCGCGGTGCCCGGCGGGCAGGTGCTCGTCGTCGGTCCGGACTACCCGCACAACCCGGTCCTCCAGCGGGTGGCCGACGCGATCATGCTGTTCTACGACGCCGACGAGGCCGACCGGATGTTCGAGGCGGCCGGCTACGAGGAGTTCGAACACCACATCCAGCGGGCGACGCCGCAGAGCCCGCGAGCGATCACGACCGTCGCTCGGGTCCCGGGCGGCGACGGAACGGACGGCGAGTCGGGGTCGACCGCCGCCGACGCGGACGCCTCGACGGTCGATGCCGAGTAGGAGCACCGGCGGCTGACCCGGCCGGAATCGAGAGTCCGGCCCGCGAGCGTTCTCACCCCGCTTCGACGGAGGTCTCCAGCGTCGCGACCGGCTGCCCGTCGGTCGTGATCCTCACCGTGACCGTCTTCCCCGGTGCGAGCGTCGGGTCGTTGGTCCCGGCGACGCGGAACGACGCCGTCTGTCCGACCCGCCACGTGTCGTCGCTGGCGGCGTTGAACGGACCGGTCGGTCCGGGGTGGAAGCCGGCGGCCGAGAAGAACGGGACGGGCGGCTGACTGTCGAGCGGTTCGCCGTCGACGCTGACGCGAATCGTCACGGCCGCGACGTCGATCGGGTCGCCGCCGCGGTGGTCGATCGCGATCCGGTCGTCGGTCGCCGACAGCGACAGCACCGCCGACGGCGGTACCGTCGGACTCGGACCGCCGAGCGCGGCGGTCGCGACGCCGCCGGCCAACACGACCGTGATCGCGATCAACAGCACGCCCGCGACCGGCGCAATCCCCCGATCGGCGCGACGAACAGCTAGTGACACGGCGGTACTGTGTCGGTTTTACCTAAAAGGGTCGACCCCGCAGTCGACGACCCGAGGACGGATCCAGACCGAGGACCGACGGCTCGGACGGCGACGACCCGAGGCGGGCGGTCACCCGCCGCCGACCGGCCTCGGCGTCGGGAGGGGTTCGATGTCACCGACGACGAGGACGCGGGGCTCGTCGACGACCGTGATGCGGTACGTCTCGGCCGGCGAGAGCGTCCGGACGACGCCCGCGTCGTTGGTCGTCCCGATGGTTCTGCTATCGCCGTCCCCGACCGACTTGGTGACGATGACGTCGGAGACGGGCTCGCCCGTCTCCTCGTCGCGGACCGTGACGGTCACCGGACCGCCGGGATACGTCCGCTCGACGGTGACGTTGAACCCGTCGCCGGTCTCCGACACCGGTTCGCTGTCGGGGAACGCGGACAGGTCGATCCGCTGGTGTTCGACGAACACCTGCTCGGTTCCGCCGCTGACGAAGGTGCGGAGCGTGCCGATCTCGTGCGGAATCGTGATTCGGTGAACTGCGCCCGCGCCGAAGGCGTCGGGTTCGCGGAGCGCGGCCGTCTCGGGGTAGGCCGCCTCGGTGATCTCGATCGCCTCGCTGTTCGAAATGGGGCCGCCGCCGCGGTCCCAGCGGTCCGTCCGGAACACCTCGCGGACGTAGTGACCGTCGACGATCGTCGCGAGCACGACGGCTCGTTGGCTCGACGCGACGTATAGGTCGCTCGGGGGGGACTGCCCGCGGGCGATCGCGAGGGCGTGGTCGCGGACCGGCCCCGAGTACACCTGGAGGGCCACCTGAAGCTCGTCGAGCCGAGCGGGCGAACTGAAGTCGTCGGTCGCCTCGGCGAGCGCGTCGATCTCGTCGAGCCGCTCGTCGTACTCGCGGGCGGTCGCGGCCACGCGGACGAGCCTGTCGACCAGTTCGCGGTCGGTGATCTCGCCGGCGGCGTGCGCGCTGAAGGCGTTCGCCTGACGGCTGTTGAGCGCCACCTCCGCGCGCTCGACGCGGTTTATTTCCGCGAGGATCTGCTGTTGCCGCTCCACGTTCGTCTCGGTGCGCTCGATCCGGCTGACGACCGCGGCGGTCTCGACGGCGGCGTCGGCGTCGGCGGTCGCGAACCCGAGCGACGACCCGAGATCTGGGCCGCGGGCGTACATACTGACTCGCGTCTCCGCGCCCGGCGGCGTCGACAGCGTCCGAAGCGTGAGGTTCGCTCGGTCGATCTGGGGCATCGTCTGTCCGGCGACCGGCGACGACGGGACGACCGGCGACCGTAGATCGGTACCGAGAGCCGAGCCGGCGGACGGAGCCGAGCCGGCGGACCGCGTCGAATCGGCGGCCGGGGAGTCGACGGACGGTGAGACGACGCCGGGCGCGGTGACGCCGGCGACCGGGGCCACGAGCAGCAAGACGGTGACCGCGGCGATCTGGAGGGCTCTCATCGTCCGAGGGTTTGGCCCGCGATACAAAAAGTCCACCCACTGCGGCCGACCGACGGAATCGATGCGGATCGGCGTCCGCGACCGCGTCCGGTCCGTTCGGCCGAGAAATTCGGGTGGAGACCCGTCAAAAAGTATCGGATGGAAAGCGTTTTGCCCGGCGCGCGAGTGACCCGAGACGTATGCGGAACCCCGCTCTTCGCGCGCTCTTGGTCGCGCTCCTCGCGCTCGCACTGGTCGCGAGCGCCGGCGGCGCGGTCGGCGGCGCGGGCACGACCCCCTCCCCCTCCGGCGCTGACGACATCCCGCCGACCGCCTCGGTCGGCGGCGACGCCTCGGTCGGTCCCGAGTCGATCGAAGCACCCTCGGAACCGGTTCGACGACAGACCGACGACGCCATCACGTCGCCGTCGACCACGCGGATCCGGATCGAACTGAACCCCGACCGCAGCGCCGACTGGACCGTCGCGGTGCGGTACTCGCTGGCGGACGAAAACGAGACGGCCGCGTTCGAGACCGCCGGCGAGCGCTTCCGCGCCGGCGAGATCGGTCCGAGCGCGGAGCTGTTCAAGGGGTTCCGCCGCCAGGCGGGCCGTAACGTCGGCCGGCAGATGGCCATCCGGGACGTCTCGCGGGAGTTCGAGGTGTACGAGAACCCCGCCGAGTTCGACATCGCCACGGAGGAGGCGGCCGCGGTCGGCGAACTGCGGCTGACGTTCACCTGGACGGCGTTCCTCGAGCGCGACGGCGAGAGCCTCGTCCTCGGCGACGCGTTGACGACGCCCGGCAACGAGACGTGGCTGCGCAGCCTCGAAGCGGCCCAGACGCTGGAGGTGACGACGCCGGAGGGGTACACCGTCACCGGAACGCCGAGCACCGCCGTGACGCAGCTCTCTGACGGCGACGTGATCATCGAAGGCCCCCAGACGTTCGAAGGGGGCGAACCCGTGCGGATAGTGTACGGCCCCGCCGGAGCGGGCCCCCCGTGGGGTATGCTGATGGCCGTGATCGTCCTCGCCGCGTCCCTCGTCGCCGTGAGCGTCGTCGGGTACCGCCGGATCAACGACGGGGAGGACGGCGTCGGCGATCCGATCGCGAACGGCGACGACGCGGCGACGGGCGACGCCGAGCGGGGCCCGACGGAGGACCCCGACGCGGCCCGCGGTCCGGGAAGCGACGACGGCGACGACGGGACCGACGGACCCGGCGACGGCGACGACGAGCCGGACCTCTCGCTGCTCTCGGACGAGGAGCGCGTCGAGCGGCTCCTCGACGAGAACGGCGGTCGGATGCGACAGGCCGACATCGTCTCGGAGACCGGTTGGTCGGACGCGAAGGTGTCCCAGCTGCTCTCGGCGATGGCCGACGAGGACCGCGTCGAGAAGCTCCGGCTCGGCCGCGAGAACCTCATCTCGCTGCCCGACGAGGGCGGTGACGACGGAGACGACCGCGACGGCGGAGACGGCCGCGGCGACTGACCGGCCGTCCCCTCCGTCGAGCGCGACGAGATCCGAAGCGGACGCCGACCCATCGGTTTCGGGCCCGATCGTCGGCCGGCGGGGGCGGAAACCGTTCGCCCGCCGCCTCCAGTTCCGAAAACCATTACAGGGCGACCGCCCGAGTATCGATCATGAAGGTTCTGGTGACCGTCAAGGAGGTCGCGGAGGCGGACGACGACTTCGCGATCGAGGGGACCGAAATCGTCGATTCCGACCTCGAGTACGACCTCAACGAGTGGGACGACTACGCCGTCGAGGCCGCCGTCCAACTGGCCGAGGCCGGGATCGCTGACGAGGTCGTGACCGTCACCGTCGGCCCGGAGCGCGCAGACGAGACGATCCGGATGGCGCTCGCGAAGGGCGCCGACCGCGCCGTCCGCGTCTGGGACGAGGCGCTGGAGGGGTCGTTCGCGGACGTCGCCTCGAAGGTCGACCTGTTCGAGGCGGTCGTCGACGAGGAGGAGCCGGACCTCGTCCTCGGCGGCGTCCAGGCCGCCGACACCGGCTTCGGCGCGACGGGCGTCGCGCTCGCGGAGCGGATCGGCTTCGAGCACGCCGCGGTCGTCAACCGCCTCGACGTCGACGCGGACGAAGGGATCGCGCACGTCCACCGCGAGCTGGAGGGCGGCGTCGAGGAGCTGACCGACGTCGACCTCCCGGCCGTGCTGACGGTCCAGACCGGGCTCAACGAGCCCCGGTACGCGAGCCTTCGCGGGATCCGACAGGCGCAGCGCAAGGAGATCGCCGCGAAGGACCTCGACGACCTCGGCCTGACCGCCGCGGACGTCGAGAGCGCGCTGACGATCACCGAGATGTACGAGCCGGAGAGCGAGTCGGACGCGGAGATCATCGAGGGCGACGCCGGCGAGTCTGCGGGGCGCCTTGCCGAGGTCCTCCGCGACAAGGGGGTGGGCGCGTGATGGCCGACGTGCTCGTCGCCGCCGAACACCGCCGCGGAGACCTCCGAGATGTCACGTACGAGGCGATCGCGGCCGGCCGGGAGCTCGCCGACGCGCGCGGCGGCGACCTCCACGTGGCCGTCGTCGGCGGCGACGTCGACGGGTTCGCGGAGGAGCTCAACCGCGAGGGCGTCGACGCGATCCACGCCGTCGACGACGGCGAGGAGTTCGACCACAACGCCTACCAGGCGGCCGTCTCGACGCTCGCGGACCGGGTCGACGCCGGCGCGGTGGTGCTGCCGAACTCCGTCAACGGGCTCGACTACGCGCCCGCCCTCGCGGAGGCGCTCGGCGTCCCGATCGTCACCGACGCGGTCGGGTTCGACTACGACGACGGGCTCACCGTCACCCGCGAGATGTACGGCTCGAAGGTCGAGACGACCGTCGACGTCGCCGGCGACCGGTTCGTCCTCACGGTCCGCGGCGGCGAGTGGCCGCCCGCGGAGGGAGTCGGGGACGCGACCGTCGAGACGGCCGAGGTCGACCTCCCCGAGTCGGGCGCCCGCGTTACGGGCTTCGAGGAGGTCGGCGGCGGCGACGTCGATATCGCGGACGCCGACGTGCTCGTCTCGGTCGGCCGCGGCATCGAGGAGGAGGAGAACCTCGAGCTCGTCGAGGAGCTCGCGGACGCGCTCGGCGCGACGCTGTCCGCCTCGCGGCCGATCGTCGACAACGGCTGGCTGCCGAAGAACCGGCAGGTGGGCCAGTCGGGGAAGGTCGTCACGCCGGACGTGTACATCGCGGTCGGCATCTCCGGCGCGGTTCAACACGTCGCCGGGATGAAGGGCTCGGACACGATAATCGCGATCAACACCGACCCGAACGCGCCGATCTTCGACATCGCCGACTACGGGATCGTCGGCGACCTCTTCGACGTGGTGCCCGAACTCATCGACGAGTTCGCGTAGGCGAACCGGTCCCGCGCCGCGCCGGGGGAGGCCCCCGCCGGACCGGCCGAGTCTCGGTTCGTTTATCACCCCGCCGACCCTCCGATCGGGCAATGAGCGAGGCCGACGAGCAGACGGCTGCGACCGCGACCGGCCGGGAGATCTGGATCGAGAAGTACCGGCCGCAGACGCTCGACGACATCCACGGCCAAGAGGAGATCGTCGAGCGGCTCCAGAGCTACATCGCGCAGGACGACGTGCCGCACCTTCTTTTTTCAGGCCCTGCGGGCGTGGGGAAAACAACCGCCGCCACCGCCATCGCCCGCGAGATCTACGGCGAGGACAACTGGCGCGGTAACTTCTTAGAGCTGAACGCCTCCGACCAGCGCGGGATCGACGTCGTCCGCGACCGGATCAAGGGGTTCGCGCGCTCCTCGTTCGGCGGCGACTTCCGGATCGTGTTTCTCGACGAGTCCGACAGCCTCACGGATGATGCACAGGCAGCGCTCCGCCGCACGATGGAGCAGTTCTCCGACAACACCCGCTTCATTCTCTCGTGCAACTACTCGTCGAAGATCATCGACCCGATCCAGTCGCGCTGCGCCGTCTTCCGGTTCTCGCCGCTCTCGGACGAGGCGGTCGGCGGGATGGTCAGCGAGATCGCGGCCGCCGAGGAGATCGAGGTGACCGACGCGGGCGTCGACGCCCTCGTCTACGCGGCCGACGGCGACATGCGCCGCGCGATCAACTCGCTTCAGGCGGCGGCGACGACCGGCGACGTGGTCGACGAGGAGGCCGTGTACGCGATCACGGCGACCGCCCGGCCGGAGGAGATCGAGTCGATGGTGACCGACGCGCTGAACGGCGACTTCGCGCGGGCGCGGTCGACCCTCGACACGCTGCTCACGGAGACGGGGATGGCCGGCGGCGACGTGATCGACCAGCTCCACCGCTCCGTCTGGGAGTTCGACCTGAGCGAGCGCGAGGCGGTACGGCTCATGGAGCGCATCGGTGAGGCCGACTACCGGATCGCCGAGGGCGCCAACGAGCAGGTCCAACTGGAGTCGCTGCTCGCGGCGCTTTCGTTAGACGAATAAGCTGGTCCCGGCTCTCGGCTCGTTCTTTTGTAAACAGTTAGTAGCGGATCGGCGGAGAACGCTTCCAAAGCCTCAGCCGCTCGTTTATAAATGAGTGAGAGCAGATCGACGGTGGACACTTCCAAAGCCCCAGCCGCGAGGGCGGCTGCCCCTCTGACCCGCCCTACACGGCACCGCAACGGCGCCTCACGCCTCCCCAGCCTCGCGGTTCGCGCTCTCCGAGCGCTCACCGCTCCCTCGCGCGTGCGACTCGCGCCCTCCGGGCGCTCGTCGGCACGCAGGGAGGCACTACGCGCCTCTGGCAGCCGGCGGCAGAGCCGCCGGCGACGCCGCCGTAGCAGGCACGCTTTTAAAACACGTCGGCGCGGAGGGTCGGTATGCTCGTCGTCGTCTCCGACACGCACGCACGCGAGGAGTCGAAGCTTCAGGGACGGACCGCGGAGGCGGTCCGGGAGGCCGACCTCGTGGTCCACGCCGGCGACTTCTACCGCGAGCCCGTCTTGAACGCCTTCCGGTCGGCCGCCGCCGAGTTCCGGGCCGTCTACGGCAACAACGACGACGCGGCGATCCGCGACCGGGTCCCCGAGGTGCGGACCGTCGAGTACGCCGGGGTTCGGTTCGCGGTCACGCACCGCCACCGCAGCGGCGACACCGGGCTCGTCATGCTCGGTCGCGGCCGCGACGCCGACGCCGTGATCTGCGGCCACAGCCATCGCCCGCGGTTCGACGACTCGGGCGGCCTGCCGATACTGAACCCGGGCAGCCACGCGCAGCCGCGAGGCAATCGCGCGGCCCACGCGGAACTGATCCCGGTCGAAGGCGATGGCGAGACCGGGGTGGACGGGAAACTGGTAACGACGGAGGGCGAGACCTTCGAGACGTTCGGGATCGAGGGCGACGACGCCGAGTAACGGAGCGACGGACGAGAGAGCGGCGGACGGGGGAACAGCGGATGAGGGAGGCACGACGAGAAGCGGGCGGAGCGCGTCGGCGTCCGCGTCAGCGGGAACCGGACGCGACGCCCCGCGTCCGGCCGGGGCGACCGACGATCGTGTGCGCGGTGACGGACCCGGATCGGCGCGGGTTCGGTCGCCGGCGGTCGGTCGCGCCGATCGGTCGGAGGGGAGTCGGGCAGGGAGGGAGCGGGCGCGAGTCCGACCGCCGGCGCGTCGGTCGGAGGGTTCGATCGGGTGAGGGCCGAAGCGGGGGGTCGCACCAGTACGTAACTCGGCTGACAACATATACGTGGCTGAGAGACAAAGGAGCGTTTTAGTCACCGAACGAGTCGAGCGAGCGCCGCGGGAGTCCGGGGATTGCGCGTCCGCCCGCCTCGAAACTTATAACCGCGTGCCGACGGATTCGAGCGTATGCTCCCGGTCCAACCGCTGTTCGTGCTCCTGTTGGTGGGTCTTCTCGGGCTGTTCTTCTTCGGGTTCCTCCTCGTCCGGCGGACGGTGACGGGGCTGAACGAGGGGTACAACGACGGGCGGAGCTGATGGTCGTCGCCACCGCGGCGACCCTGCTCGTCGCCGCCGCCGCGAGCCTCTTCATGGCGTGGTCTATCGGCGCCGGATCGTCGGGGTCGACCCCGTTCGCCCCCGCTGTCGGCGCGAACGCGATCTCCGTGATGCGCGCCGGCCTGATCGTCGGCGTCCTCGGACTGCTCGGCGCGATACTCCAGGGCGCGAACGTGACGGAGGCGGTCGGCACCGAACTGATCGGCGGGGTGACGCTCACGGCCGCGGCGGCCATCGTCGCGCTCGTCACGGCCGCCGCGCTGGTCGCCGTCGGCGTCTTCGCCGGGTACCCGATCGCGACGGCGTTCACCGTCACCGGCGCGGTCGTCGGCGTCGGCCTCGCGATGGGCGGCGATCCGGCGTGGCCGAAGTACGCCGAGATCATGACGCTGTGGGTGCTCACGCCGTTCGTCGGCGGGGGCGTGGCGTACGTCGTCGCGCGCGGACTTACCGGCGAGGCGATTCCGCAACGACCGCTCACCGCCGCGCTCGCCGGGCTCGTCGGCGCGATCCTCGCGAACGTCGGGTTCGCGCTGCTCGGTCCCGCGGGAGAACAGGCCTCGGTCGCGACCGCGCTCGGATCGGGGCTCGGTATCGGCGCGGCGGGCCCGGCCGCGGTGAGTCTCGCGGTCGCCGCGCTCGTCACCGTCGCGGTGTACGCGGACCTCGGCCGGGACCGCGAGGGCGCCCAGCGCCGGTTCCTGCTGGCGATGGGCGGCCTCGTCGCGTTCTCCGCCGGGGGGTCGCAGGTCGGCCTCGCGATCGGTCCCCTCGTCCCGATCTTCAGCGAGGTCGGGGTCCCGCTGTGGGCGCTGCTCGTCGGCGGGGGGATCGGGCTGTTGGCCGGGTCGTGGACGGGCGCGCCGCGGATGATCAAGGCGATCTCGCAGGACTACGCCTCGATGGGCCCGCGGCGGTCGATCTCGGCGCTCATTCCCTCCTTCGCGATCGCGCAGACCGCCGTCGCCTTCGGGATCCCCGTCTCGTTCAACGAGATCATCGTCTCCGCGATCGTCGGCGCGGGCTACGCCGCGGGCGACGCCGGCGTGAGCCGCAGGAAGATGGGGTACACGGTGCTCGCGTGGATCGGGTCGCTCGTCGGCGCGTTCACGCTCGGGTTCGGCGTCTACTCCGCGGTCGACTTCGTGGTGTGAGGGGCTCTCGGACGGGTCCGCCGGTTTCCGCCCGTCTCAGGCCCGAGGCTCGGGATACGTCGGCAGCCGCGCGGAGTCGGCGCTCCCCTCGACGAACGGGAGGTCGACGGCGGTCGCGCCGACCTCGTCGCCGTCGACGCGCACGGTGACCCGACCGAGGTCGGCGTCGAACGCGACGAGCGCCAGCGCGATCGGCACATCGGTCGCGGGGCCGACCGCGGTCCGAGTGATCTCGCCGATCGCCTCGTCGCCGTCGAAGACGGCCGCCCCGGACGCCGGAAGCGCGTCGTCGATCCCCTTCGGGTTCGCGTCCGCGTCGATGCCGGCCACCGCCTCGGCGAGGGCGTCGAGTTCGAGGCCGGCGAGCCGCCGGCTCGGTCGGCCCTGGTTCTCCACGCGCGAGACGACCTCCTGACCGACGTAGCACCCCTTCTCGAAGTCGAGGGCGTTCCGGAGGCCGAGGACGTTCGGGACCGTCCCCGCCAGTTCGTACTCGAAGAGCGGCGTGCCGGCCTCGGTCGCGAGCGCGTCCCACGTCCGGTAGCCGAACGGCGTGGCGTTGAGCCCGCGGTTGATCAGCGTGTCGAACACGTCGCTCGCGTCGGCGGCGGCGCAGACGATCTCGTACCCTTCCTCGCCCAGCGGCGCGTCCGTCGCGATCACGGTGACGCCGGCGTCGACCATCGACCCGCGGACGAACGAGAGCGGCCCCTCCGGCGCGCCCGGCCCGCCGAGGACCGAGGCGACCTTCTCGGTCGACTTGGGGCCGTGGACGCCGAACACGCCGAACTCGTCGGAGACGTCGTCGATCTCGACGTCCTGGATGAACACGTTCTCCGCCCAGTCGGCGGCGACCGACTCGACCCGTTTCGGCGGGAGGAAGACGAGCAGTCGCTCGTCGGCGTTGTACACGTACATGTCCGTCTCGATCCCGCCCTGCGGGTCGAGCAGGAGGGCGTACGTCCCTTCCCCGTCCTCGGCCGGGACGCGGTTGGAGACGGCGTTGTCGACGAACTCGACGCGGTCGTCCCCCCTGACGGCGAGGACGCCGTATCCCATCTCGATCACGCCGGCGACCTTGCGGACCGCCTTCCCGACGCGGACGGGCTTCCCGTAGTGGTCGACCACCTCGCGACCGCCGCGGTCGCGGTACACCGCGCCGTGCGCGTCGTGGGTGCCGGAGACGAGCGTCATGGTCGGACGGAGGCGATCGAGGGTCAAAAGGCCGCCGTCTCCGACGGCTACAGTCCGATCCGGTCGCGGATCGCGTCGACGAGCCCCGCCGACGGGTCGTCGGTCGCCGCCTCCGGGTCGGGAACGACCCGTTCGTGGGCGTACACCCGGACGCTCTCCTCGGTCTCGACGAGGATGAGCGAGTCGTCTTTCAGCGCCGAGAGCCCCTCTTCGACGGCGTCGATGTCGGCGTCGACGGCTGCGCGGAGTTCGAGGACGGTCATCCCCTCGTCGCCGCGGTCGACGAGCGCGTCGAGCAGCGCGACCTCGACGTCGGGCCGGTCGCGGTATTCCGGCTTTGCGGCCATACCTACCCTTTGTGCGGGACGGAGTTTACGTCTACCGGCGGGGAAGGGGGGAGACCGTCGACTCGCAGCGTCAGCGAACGAGCCGAGAGCAGGTGCCACAGAGGTTCTCCTCTTTCACGTCGACCTCGCGGACGGTGGGTGAAAACGACATCACGCACTTGCTGTTGTCGCAGTGTTCCAACCCGAGCGTGTGCCCGATCTCGTGGACGATCTCCTTGCGGACGCGGTCGGCGAACACGTCGGCCGCGGGCTTGGTGGAGACGCCGCCGTCGGAGGAGGTCCGGAGGCGGTGCGTGGAGATGACGGAGCCGCTGCCGTTGAGGTACGCGAGGCCGAACACGTAGTTCCGGCGGCGGTAGTAGAGGTCCTCGGGCGTGATGCCGATGTTCTTCTCGCCGCCGCCGACCCGGGTGACCGTCTCGATGAGGTCCTCGGCGCGGTACTGGTCGCGGTCGGCGTCGAACGCGGAGTCGGGGATCGCCTGATCGTCGTGGACCGTCACGTCGCAGTCGTACACGGAACGCAGCGCGCCGGAGGCCTCCCGCTTCACTCGGGGGGTAACCTCTCCGACCGGGACGATGTCCACGAGCATGGAACCGCTTTTGGCCGCCGCGGTCATAAAGCCCGCGCCGTGGCAGCAACACCCCCGTCGGAGCGGGCGCTCGTCGACGCGCTCGACGGATACGAGCGATCGATCGAGGTCGGGATCGGGCGGCGTCCGGGCGTCGCCCGGGCGCTCGTCGACCGCGGCCGCGAGGTCGTCGCGTTCGACGTCGAGGTGAGCGAGGCGGCGCGGGACGCGGCGACGGAAACGCGAGCGTCGGCCGGGGGGTCACTCCGAGTCGCCGCCGCGGACGTGACGACGTTGGCGGCGGCGGACGGCGACCGGTCCGTCCGGGAGACGCTCGGACTCGACGCACCAGAGGGCGGCGGTTTCGACGCCGTGTACGCGCGGAACCTCCCCGCCGAACTCCAGCGGCCGACCGTCGCGCTGGCCGAGCTGCTCGACGCGGCCTGCCTGTTCACCACGCTCGGGTTCGAAGAGCCGGTGGTCGACGTTTCTCGGCGGTCGACGGAATCGGGCACCGTTATGTACGTCGCGCGCTGACGAGCGCGGGACCGGGCGGCGGGGCACCGAACCGGCGACGCCGGCCGCGAACCCGAACGTTCATTCCGCCGCCAGCCGGGGTAGCGGTATGCAGGTCGACGCAGTGATCCTCGACATCGACGGGGTGTTGGTCGACGTGGCGGACTCCTACCGGCGAGCGATCCTCGAGTCGGTCGACCGGGTGTGCGGCAAGCCGATCGACCGGAACGCCGTCCAGGCGTTCAAGGACGCCGGCGGGTTCAACAACGACTGGGATCTGACCGACGCCGCCGCGCTGTTCGTGTTGGCCCGCCGCGAGGGGCTCCGGATGGACGTCGACGAGTTCACCGACCGGGTCCGCGAGCTCGGCGGCGGCCTCGACGCCGCCAAGGAGGTCGTCGGCGACCTCCCGCGAGTCGCGCAGGCCCGGGTCCGCGACCAGTGGGACCGGGACGCCCTCCGGGAGACGTTCCAGGCGCTGTACCTCGGCGCGGAGCTGTACCGCGAGCTGGAGGGCGGCGAGCCGCCGGTCGAGGCGGACGGGTACATCCGCGACGAGCCGACCCTCGTCGACCCCGAGACGATCGCCGACCTCACGGCGCGGTTCGACATCGGCGTCCTCACCGGGCGACCGGCCGCCGAGGCGGACATCGCCTTGGAGCGCGTCGGCCTCGACGTGCCCGACGACCGCCGGTTCACGATGGACGACTGGGAGGCGGGGAAACCCCACCCGCGGGCGCTCGTCGAACTCGCGGAGCGGTTCGACGCCGACCGCGTCGCGTTCGCCGGCGACACCCTCGACGACGTGCGGACCGCGCGTAACGCCGACGAGACGGACGAGACGCGCGTCTACTACGGAATCGGCGTCCTCACGGGCGGACTCACCGGGGACGGGGGGCGCGAGAAGTTCGCCGAGAACGGCGCCGACGCGGTGGTCGACGACGTGAACGAACTGGTGGGTCTGTTGGAGTAGCCGGCGGCGCGCTCGCGGCCGCGGCTCCCTGACGGTCGAGCGGTCCGAGATCGTTCCGGGGGCGCGCTCGCAAGAATCTCCGGTGTCCGTGACGCGTCGTGGTGGCGTCAGACGACGAGCGAAGCGGAACCAACGTTCTCAGCGCTTCGAGGCTGCTTCTGCGCGAGGCGGCGGCGTCACGGTCACCGGCACGAACCGGACCGGCTTCGACGGTTTATGCGCCCTCGTCCGCTAACGCAGTCGATGAGTGACGCCAACGCGACGCAGCGGATGGAGGTCAGCGGCGAGAGCGACGGCGAGTCGAAGTTCGTCGCCCGGGCTCGCGACCACGAACTGGTGATGGACGACCCGGAGGCGATGGGCGGGGACGACGAGGGCGCGATGCCCGTCGAGTACCTGCTCGCCGCCTGGACCGGCTGCCTCAACGCGACCGTCCGCGCGGTGGCGCCGGACTTCGACCTCGACGTCGAGGGCGTCGCGGTCGAGGTCGCCGGCGGGTTCGACCCCCGCAAGCACCTCGGCCGCGCCGAGGAGCCCCGGGCGGGCTACCAGGGCGTGGAGGCGTCCGTCGACGTCGACTTCGCCGGCGACGTGGACGACGAGACGTTAGCCGAGTTCACCGCCGCCGTCGAGGCGCGCTGTCCGGTGAGCGACAACCTGGCGAACGAGACCGCGACCGACGTGACGCTTCGACGGGAGTAAACGGCGTCGGGCGCCGCGTTTTCGGCGACCGGACGATCTGATCCGCGGAGGGACCGTCCGGTAACGGGTATACCGTGGATGGGCCCTGCCGGATTCGAACCGGCGATCAACTCGTTATGAGCGAGTCGCTTTAACCGGACTAAGCTAAGGGCCCGTACTCGTCGATACGTCCGAGACGTTTTTGAGCGTACCGACTCGCGGCGAAGCGGGTGAAACAGAAGGCGCCGAAGCCAGGACTCGAACCTGGGACCGCCTCGTTAACAGCGAGGCGCTCTACCAACTGAGCTACTTCGGCTCACTTCCGGGTACTCGCGTCGTTTTGATAGGGCTTTCGTTTCCGCCCGACGGAGCGGGATCCGCCCGACGAGAGCGGAGAGAAACGCTACCGCGAGCGCGCTCAGCGCGGCCCCGATCCGACCGACACGTTTTCGGCCGGACCGCGAGACCGTTCGGTATGGACGAGTTGGAGGCGGTGCTGTCGCGGGTGCGCGAGCGGGTCCTCCCGGAGCCCGAGGAGCGCGAGCGGCTGCGCGCGACGGCCGCGGAGCTGACCGAGCGGGCCCGCGAGGCCATCGCCGACCTCCCGGTCGAGGCCGACGTGGTCCAGGTCGGGTCGACCGCGCGCGGCACGTGGGTCGCGGGCGACCGGGACATCGATCTCTTCGTCCGGTTCGACGCGGACCTCGACCGCGCCGAGTTAGAGGAGTACGGCCTCGAAGTCGGCCACGCGGTCCTCCCCGACGGCCACGAGGAGTACGCCGAACACCCGTACGTGAAGGGGAGCCACGAGGGGTTCGACGTCGACTTAGTCCCCTGTCACGACGTGGAGCGGGCGGCGGAGCTGGTCTCCGCGGTCGACCGCACGCCGTTCCACGACGCGTACCTCTCCGCGCGGCTCGACGACGACCTCGCGGCGGACGTGGTGCTGGCGAAGGCGTTCCTGAAGGGGATCGGCGCGTACGGGAGCGACCTCCGCACCGAGGGCTTTTCGGGGTACCTCACGGAGCTGCTCGTGTTGGAGCTCGGCGGGTTCGTTCCCCTCGTCGAGTCCGCGCGGAGCTGGCACCCGCCGGTGGAGTTCGATCCCGAGGGACACGCCGAGCGCACGTTCGATGACCCGCTGGTCGTCGTCGACCCCACCGATCCGACGCGGAACGTCGCCGCGGTGCTGTCGGCGACGAACCTCGCGCGGTTCCAGCACTACGCGCGGGAGCTGCTCGCGGCCCCGGGCGAGGGCTTCTTCGAGCCGGAGAAGCCGGAACCGCTCAGTTCCGCGGAGGTGCGCGACCACCTCGATCGACGGGAGACGACGCCGGTCGCGGTCCTCTTCGACGCGCCCGACGTGGTCGACGACCAACTGTGGCCGCAGCTCCGGCGCTCGCTGGACGGGATCGTCGGCGGCCTCAACGAGCACGGCTTCGACGTCCTCCGAGCGACCGCCATGACGGACGCCGCGGGAGCGACGGGCACCGCCGGAGCGGACGATCCAGGGGAGACGACCGAGAGTGACGGGTCCGACGGACCGACGCGGGCCGCGCTGTACGCGGAACTGGAGGTGACCGAGCGGCCGGCCGTCGAGCGCCACGACGGCCCCCCGGTGGCGGTACGGAAACACGCCGCGAGCTTCTACGAGTCGTACGTCGACGACGTCGACCCCGACACCTACGGACCCTTCATCGACGGAGACCGGTACGTCGTCGAGCGGGAGCGCGAGTTCGCCACCGTCCGGGAGTACTTGGAGAGCGACGCCGCGAGCGACGTGGCGCTCGGGGCGCAGGTAGAGCCGGCGTTCGACGACCGCGACGTGTTGGTCGGCGGGGCGGTCGCGACGCTCGCGCCCGCGTTCGGTCGGCCGCTCCGCGAGTTCTACGAGCCGCGACCCTGATCCGCCGCCGAGGGGGTTCGAACCGAGACGGCGACGAGAGAGCGGGCGTCAGCGAGCGACGCGGTCGAGAAGCAAGTAAACGAGCGCCGCGACGGCGGCGACGATCGCCGCGACCGCGGAGAGCAGACCGGCGGCGCGGGGGAACGACAGCCAGAACGCCCCGTAGAAGGCGAGCGCGAACGCGAACAGGCCGACGACCAGCAGGCCGCGCGAGGGGTTCTGCGCGGCGGCGACGAACGCGCGCTGGAGGATCGAGAGGTCGCCGAACTCGGGGATCGAATCGAGGTCCGCGTCGTCGGGGAGGGGCCCCGAGTCGGCCGTATCGGTCGACTCGCCGTCGACGGAGCGGTCGGTGTCGGTCACGACCACGGGTAGGTGACGGAGGATCCTGTACCTATCGCTTGTCGGTCCGACCTGGAACGGGCCTCGGGCCGCCGGAGCGGCCGCCGTTCATCCGAGGGTCCGACCGACGAGAATCGAACCGAACAGGAACGCGGCCAACGCGGCCCCGAGATTCGTCGCTGCGACCGTCCCGGCGGCCCGGGTTCCCGTCTCGCTCGCCGCCCGCACGGTCCCGACCGCGAACGATGAGAACGTCGTGAACGCGCCACAGAAGCCGACGCCGAAGAGCAGCGTCGCCGTCGGTCCGACGGGTGCGGCGGACACGGCTCCGAGCGCGAAGCTCCCGAGCGCGTTGACGAGGAGGACCGATCGGCGCCCTCCGACGCGAAGCCCGACCGCGTGGCGGGAGGCGGCCCCGAGCGCGCCGCCGAGGCCGACGAGTGCCGTCGCGACGAGCGGAGCGGCGGTCATCGCCGCTGCCGCCCCCCGACAGCGAGGCCGACCGCGGCCGCGGCGAATCCGGTCGCGTAGCTGACGGCGACGTACCACGCGCCCGCCGGCGTTCCGAGCGCGACCGCGTCCGAGACGAACGTGCTGTACGTCGTGAACGACGAGAGCGCGCCGGTCCCGACGAGCAGTCGAATCCGGCCGCTCGACGCGCGGGTTAACAGGAGTCCGAGCGCGAACGACCCGGCGACGTTCGCGACGAGCGTCCCCGTGCCGGTGGGAGTTCCGCCGAGTATCGCCGGACCGCCACCGGAGGAGGTCGCAGCGACGACCCGGGCGATCCCGAGGTCGACCGCGTGTCTGCCGACCGCACCGAGGAACCCGCCGACCGCGACGAGCAGGAATCCGTACGGCGTTCGTTCCATACGCGTCGGTGACCCCGGGGCCGCTTGTACGTTCGGAGTCGTTCGGCCCCGGTGCGCTCGGTCACCCCGGACCCGACAGCCGACTCGCGCGCGGGCTCTCCCCTTCGTGCGGCGTACGTCGTTCGCGGATCCGGACCGTGTGGACCGTCTCGGTGGCGTCGTCGACGACGAGCGCCTCGCCGATCCCCTCCGGGAGCCGCGAGGCGAGGTCGCCGGCGAGGTACGTCGCCTCCGCCTCCGCCAGCCGGTCAACGTCTCGCGCGGCCGTGAGCCGATGGGAGACGAGGAGGTCGGACTGCGAGACGGCGACGCTCGGCAGCGCGGCCGGGCGCTGGGTCGCACAGACCAGCGAGACGCCGGGCGCGCGACCACGAGTGAGGAGCGTCCGGAGCGCCGGCTCCGCGATCCCGTCGAAGAAGGCGTGGGCCTCGTCGACGAGGAGCCACGGGAGCCGGGGAAGACCGCCGTCGATCCGCGCGTCGTAGAGCCCCCGAGCGACCGCGCGGACGACGGCGGCCGCGGCCGCGTCGGGGACGCCGGCGAGGTCGAGCACCGCGGGGTCGCCGTCCGCCGCGAGCGACGCGACCGGCGGCGCGTCGGCGTCGAAGACGCCCCACGACGCCGCCAGCCGGAGGTGGTTCACCGCGGCGCGGCGGGTCTCCGCCAGGGCGTCGGCCGCGTCGACCGCCTCGCGGAGCGCCGCGAGCGACGGGGACGGGCCCCCGCTTCGTCCGGGGTCCGCGGAGCCGTCGGCACCGACCGCGTCTCCGTTACCGTCGTCGACCGCGTCCGCGACGACGCGCCAGACGAGGCTCCCGGGCCCGCTGGCCGGGTCGAGCGCGAGTAAGTCCGGCCATTCCGAGGGCGGTATCGAGGCGGGACGGACCGCGGGGTCGACGACGCGACCGCCGACCGCTTCGAGGCCGGCGAAGACGCCCATCGGGTCGACGACGACCGGGGCGACGCCGTCGGCGTCGGCGAGTTCCTCGGCGAGAACGCCGAGGGTGTACGACTTCCCGGTCCCGCGCTTCCCGAAGACGACCCCCGCGTGCGGGCGGTCGAGGTCGATACCGACCGACGCGCCGGCGCTCCCGTCGCGAGCGAGGAAGGAGCCGATCCGGGCGGTGTGCGGCGGCCGGTGAGTCTCGCCGTCGCGGTCGCTCCCGGCGTCGAGATCGGCCTCGGTGCCGGGATCGCCACCGGTCTCGGCGTCGGAGTCGCCACCGGTCTCGGCGCGGCCGAGTACGTACATGGGGTCGGCTGGCCTCGGCATCCGGTAAAAACGGTCGGGTGATCGGTCGGGTTCGGTGATCGCGATCACCGTCACCGGCGTCCGATCCGCCCCGTCCGACTCTTTATAACCCATGCCGCGGCCAGCGCGGCGTATGTCCGATCGAACACACGACTCGCGCACCGCGAATCGCCGGACGTTCAGCACCGACACCCGGGCGATCGAGGGGCTCCCGGTCCGCCTCGTCATCGCGCTCGTCGTCGGCGTCGCCAGCCTCAGCGTGATGATGGGGATGATCGGCGACATCGACGGGCTGGCCGCGACCGAACTGGACGCGCAGCCACAGCCGGAGGTCACCACGCCCGGCGATCAGTCGCTCACCGTCGCCGTCGTCGGTCCCGAGGGCTCCCGCGTCGCGGACGCGACGGTCATCGTGCGCGGCGGCTCCGCGCAGGTCGACGGCGTCGCCACCGCACGGACGAACGGCGAAGGGGTCGCCAGCGTGGAGGTCGCCCCCGAACTCGGTCCGAATCAGGCGGAGGGGATGCTCACGATCGACATCAAACCGCCGGCTACGGGCGACTACGTCGACGAGCGGGAGAACACCGAGGTGCTCGTCGTCGAGGAGTGAGCGGCGTGCGGGCTCGCGCCGCGAGGGAGTCGGTCAGAGCCGGTCGTCCCAGTCGATCCAGTCCTGTTCCCAACCGTGGCGACGGCGACGGCCGCGCTCGGCGCGTTCGGCGTCCTCCCGTCGAGTCCGGTTTCGCTCCACGCCGGGCTGTTCGCCGTCCGCGAGCATCGGCCGGAGTCGCGCCGGCCCGTGCGTCTCGACGGTCTCGAACCCGGCGGGCGCGGGGTCGTCGTCCGCGCCGTCGTTCGTCGGCGGAGCAGCCGGCGCGCCCGACGTCGCGGTCGACGACGGCTCGATCGCCGCGATCGTCTGAACGCCCGCGCCGCGCGGGTAGACGATTCGGCCGTCGGACGCCAGCTGTTCGCGGAGGGCGCGCGGCGGCTCGACCACCGCGGCTTCGAGGAGGATCCGGTCGTAGGGCGCGTACGCCGGGAGACCGTCGGCGCCGTCCGCGCGGTCGACGAGGACCGCTTCGTGGCCGGCCGCGTCGAGGTTCGATCGCGCGGCGACGACGGCGGAGCGGTCGATGTCGATCGCGTGAACGCGGCGCGCGCCGGCGATCTCGGCGAGGATCGCGACCGAGTAGCCGATCCCCGCGCCGACGACGAGGACCGAATCTCCCTCCTCGGCGTCGAGCGCGGTGACCAGTCGGACCAGCGTCGCGAGCGAGAGCGAGTGGGGGTCGTCGCCGTCAACGGCGCCGCCGCGGGGCGAGTCGTCGACGAAGGGGTCGCGCGGGACGCGCTGGAGGGCGGTCAGCACGGGCGGCTCGATCGGCTCGCCGATCTGGTGTTCGAGCCCCTCGATCATGTCCGCCCTGAGCGACGCGTCGTCCATGACCGCACTCGGAACTCGGTCCTCTAAAACTGTGCGTTCGCCGGACGGGTGCCGGTCACGCCGGTGGCACGGCCGACTACTGCATCGGAACGAACCGCACACCACCGTGGTCCTCGCGGTCGATCCCGTCCTCACGGACCGTGAGCCGGACGAGCCGCTGGCGACCGCCCTCGCGGACGGGAGCGACGGCGCGACCGCCCGTCCGGACGCGGTCGACGATCGGGTCCGGTACCGACCCGGGCGCCGCGCAGGTGAGGTAGGTGGCGTCGAACGGCGCCTCGTCCGCGAACGCCTCGCGACCGTCCTCGGCCGCGACGGTCACGTCGTAGCCGAGGCGATCGAGCCGTTCGCGGGCGTCCGCGGCCAGTTCCGGAACGCGCTCGGCCGAGAAGACGTTCCCCGGGCCGACCACCTCGGTGACGACCGCCGCGTGGTAGCCGCAGCCGGTTCCCACCTCGAAGACGCGGTCCCCGCGCTCGACGTCGAGGAGATCGGTCATCATGGCGACCATGTGCGGCGCACTGACCGTCTGGTCGTGACCGATCGGGAGCGGACGGTCGTCGTACGCCGACGCGCGCTGCGGCTCCGGAACGAACTCGTGGCGCGGGACGGCGCCGATCGCCGACAGCGTCCGTTCGCTCGCGTCGAGGCGGTCGCGGAGCGCGCGCACCAGTTCGCGCCTGGCGGCCGCGCGGTCGGCGTCGTTCATGCGAGACGGTAACACGGGAAACGTGGAGAAAGCATCGACGGTGGCGACGGCGCGGCCGAGGGTCAACTGACGTCGATCGTGTGGCCGCGGTCGTCGTCCGGCGAGCGCTTCGGGAGCCTGACGGTGAGCACGCCGGCGTCGAAGGACGCCGTCGCCGCGTCCGCCTCGATCGGTTCGGGGATCGGAATCCGACGGGAGACGGAGCTGAAGCGCCGTTCGCGCCGGTGGTAGCGGGCCTCGTCGTCGGCTTCGCGTGCGCCGTCGGCCGCGTCGGACGCGGCGTCCGGGTCGGCCTCACCGGCGTCGTCGCCCGCGTCCGCAACGTCGAATTCGCTCGACTCCTCGCGGGATCCGGAGATCGCGAGCGCCTCGTCGCGGAACTCGACGTCGACGTCGGCGGGGTCGAATCCGGGGAGGTCGGCGACGACGGTGATCGCCTCGTCGTCCTCGATCACGTCGACGTCGACCTCGCGGGCGCCGGGGAACCGCGGGACCTCGGGACCGGTCCCCTCCAGCGTGCCGCCGAGCTCCTCGAACTCGCGGCCCATCCGTTCGAGCAGGTCCTCGATCTCGTCGAAGGGATCGCGTCGGGTCATACAGGTCAGGATTCGTGACGGAGCGTCTTGAACGTACTGGCGGTACCGGGGTCCGTCGACGGTCACGCGGGCGGGCGACAGACACTATCCGCTCGCGCCCCAGGCGATCGTATGCGCCTGTTCTGGCACCGCGGGGACGCTCGGATGCGAGACAACGCCGGCCTCGCGGCCGCGGCCCGAGAGGGGGAAATTGTGCCGGCGTTCGTGTACGACGCCGACCTGCTCGCGGCGGTCGGTGCGCGTCAGCGCGCCCTCTTCCTCCGGCACGTGAAGCGGCTGGAGGAACGGTACCGCGAACTCGGGAGCGACCTAGTCGTCCGCGCGGGCGACCCGAGCGAGGTCCTCGTCGACCTCGCGGCGGAGTACGACGCCGAGACGGTGTACTACAACGAGCACTACAGACCGGCCCGTCGGAACCGACAGCGGGCGGTCGAGGACGCGCTCGCCGGCGCGGGCGTCGAGACGGACTCGCGGACCGACCTCGTGTTGGTCGACCCCGGGCGGCTAGCGGAGCGCTACCCGAACCACAGTCAGTTCCACGACGACTGGGAGGCCGTGCCGAAGCGCGGGCCGTACGCGGCGCCCGGTCCGGACGCGCTGGCCGACGTGCGCGACGGGAAGACGGTCCCCGAGCCCGACGCCGACATCGACCTCCCCGAGGCGGGGTACGAGGCCGCCCGCGAGCGGTTCGACGGCTTCCTCGAAGGCGGGATCACCTCCTACAACGACACCCGCGACGACCTCTCGCGGGCCGTCGAGGCGCCGACACGGTCGGTCTCCCGAATGTCGCCGTACCTCGCGACGGGCGCGATCGGGATCCGAGAGCTGTGGGCGGGCGCGAGCGACGCGTACGACGCCGCGACCGGGAGCGAACGCCGCAACGTCGACAAGTACCGCTACGAGCTGTCGTGGCGCGAGCAGATGTACCACCTGCTGTACTACAACCCCGACCTCGCGGTGTCGAACTACAAGTCGTTCCCGAACGAGATCGCGTGGCGCGAGTCGGACGCCGACTTCGAGGCGTGGGCGCGCGGCGAGACCGGCTACCCCCTCGTCGACGCCGGGATGCGGCAGCTGAACGCGGAGGGGTATATTCACAACCGCCCGCGACAGGTCGTCGCGAGCTTCCTGACGAAACACCTCCTGATCGACTGGCGGCGCGGCGCGCGCTACTTCACCAAGCAGCTGATCGACCACGACTACGCCTCGAACCACGGCGCGTGGCAGTGGACCGCCTCGACCGGTACCGACTCCGTCGACGTGCGCATCTTCGACCCGGTGAGCCAGATGTCGAAGTACGACGCGGACGCGCGCTTCGTGACGGCGTACGTCCCGGAACTCGCGGACGTGCCCGCGGGCAAGGTCGTCGACTGGCCGACCCTCTCGCGGGCGGAGCGCGAGGAGCTGGCGCCCGACTACCCGCATCCGATCGTCGACCGGAACGAGGGGTACGAGCGGGCCCAGCGCGTCTTCGAGGAGGCGCTCGGGAAGCGGTAGGGTCCGGTCGACGCGGCGACGCGAGGGTTCTGACTCCGTTCCGTATCCGAGTCCTTTTCGGGGGCGCCCGAGAACGGCTCCGCCATGTCTCCCGTCACGATCGACGACGTCGAGGCCGCCGCCGAGCGGATCGCCGGCACCGACATCGTCCAGCGCACGCCCGTCGAGCGGAGTCGGTCGCTGAGCGACCGGTGCGGCGCCGACGTGCGCCTGAAGATGGAACACCTCCAGCGCACCGGCTCGTTCAAGACGCGCGGCGCGTACAACGCGATCTCGCGGGCCGTCGACGGATCCGGAGCGGGGACCGACGATCCCGCGATCGAGCGCGTCGTGGCCGCGAGCGCGGGCAACCACGCTCAGGGAGTGGCGCTGGCGGCGTCGGACGCCGGGATCGACGCGACGATCGTGATGCCGGAGTCGGCGCCGGCGGCGAAGATCGAGGCGACCCGCGCGTACGGCGCGGAGGTCGTGCTCCGCGGGAGCGCGTTCCCGGAGGCGATGGCACACGCCCGGACGCTGACCGACGACCCCGGGACGCGGTTCGTCCACGCGTTCGACGACCCGGACGTGGTCGCCGGGCAGGGGACGCTCGGCCTGGAGGTGATAGAGCAGGTGCCCGACGCCGACGCCGTCCTCGTCCCGGTGGGCGGCGGCGGGCTCGCGGGCGGCGTCGCGGCCGCGGTGAAGGCGCGCTCGCCCGAGACGCGCGTGGTGGGCGTCCAGACCGAGGGCGCGTCGACGCTCTCGGAGAGCCTCGCGGCCGGCGAGCTCGTGACGCGCGACGAGCCGGACACCATCGCGGACGGGATCGCGACCGGCGGGCTGAGCGAGCTCACCTTCGGCCTGCTGGACGAGCACCTCGACGACGCCGTCGTGGTGAGCGACGACGACGTGGCGAACGCGATCCTGTTGCTCCTGGAGCGCGCGAAGCAGATGGTCGAGGGCGCGGGCGCGACCGCGGCGGCCGCCCTCCTGAACGACGACGCGGTCGACGAGCTCGACCTCGCCGGCGAGACGGTCGTCCCCCTCCTCTGTGGCGGCAACATCGACGTGACGACGCTGAAGGAGGTGGTGACGCACGCCCTCGTCGACCGCGCCCAGCTGATCGAGCTCTCCGTCCGGATCGACGACACGCCCGGGACGATGGAAGAGATCGCAACCCTGATCGGCGGCGAGCGCGCGAACATCCGGACGGTGCGCCACGAGCGCAGCCGCCCGGACCTGCCGGTGGGCGACGCCGACCTCGTGTTCGAGGTGGAGACGAACGGCCCCGCCCACGTCGACCGCGTCCTGAACGCGGTGCGCGAGGCGGGGTACGAGCTGGCGTGGACGACGCGGGAGGAGTGAGAAGGGCGGGCGACGATCGACGAACCGAACTGCGGTGGCGCGTGCCTGCGAGCGGGCGCCTTCGGCGGCCGCGAGTCGCACGCGCGAGGGAGTCGGCCGACCGGAGCGAAGCGGAGCGAGGCCGACGAGGCTGGGGAGGTGTGAGGCGCGGTTGCGGTGCTGTGCGGGGTGGGAATCAAAGGGGCAGCCACGAGGGCGCCGTAGGCGACGTAAGCACTGGAACGAGGGAGCGAACGCAGTGAGCGACCGAGTGAAGCGCGCAGCGAGCGTACGGCGCCCTCGCGGCTGGGGCTTTGGAGGCGTTCGCCGTCGATCTACTGTGGGTTATTTGTATCCGATCGGCTGGGGCTTTGGTGGTGCTCGCCGCCGATCCGCGGTCAATATCGAATATCCACGCCCGGGCAGACGAACCGACGGCGGAGTCGTATCGGTCCTCGTCTCGCTCGATCCGACGATTTGAAACGCGCACCCCGGCAACCACGTCGTAATGAGTCTCGTCGTTACCGACACCCTGGCAGACGAGCGCGTCGAGTTCACCGCGGACGGCGACGTCACGCTGTACGTCTGCGGCCTGACGGTGTCGGACGACCCGCACCTCGGCCACGCCCGCCTGTGGTTCCACGCCGACGTGCTCCACCGGTGGCTCGAACACGTCGGCTACGACGTGCGCCACGTCGAGAACGTCACCGACGTCAACGAGAAGATCACGGCCCGCGTCGGCGAGCGCGACGAGTGGGCGGCCGAGCGCGACGTGGCCGAGACGTTCACGGCGAGCGTCTTCGATTCGATGCGCGGGCTGAACCTCAAGCGGGCGGAGGTGTACCCGCGCGTCACCGAACACGTCCCGGAGATAATCGATCTGACGGAGACCCTGATCGAGAAGGGGTACGCCTACGAGTCGAACGGCTCCGTCTACTTCGACGTGACCGCCTTCGACGGGTACGGGAAGCTCTCGAACCAGGACCTCGACGCGCTCGAAGCGCAGGGCGACCCGGACGAGCGGTCGGAGAAGCGCAACCCCGCGGACTTCGCCCTCTGGAAGGCGGACGGCGTGAGCGAGTCCGCGGCGCGCGAACACGCGAAACACGACCACGGCGCCGAGACGCCCGACGGCGAGACGTGGGCGTCGTCGTGGAGCGAGGGCCGCCCGGGGTGGCACGTCGAGTGCTCGGCGATGTCGACGACGCACCTCGGCGACACGCTCGACGTTCACATGGGCGGGCGCGACCTCGTGTTCCCCCACCACGAGAACGAGATCGCGCAGTCCGAGGCGGCCACCGGCGAGGCGTTCGCGCGCCACTGGCTCCACGTCGGCCTGCTGGAGATGGACGGCGAGAAGATGTCCTCCTCGATCGGCAACTTCTGGACCGTCCCCGACGCGCTCGACGAGCTCGGCGTCAACGTGATCCGGACCTTCTACGCGGGCGCCGCCTACCGCTCGGAGCAGGCGCTCACCGAGGAGACGATCGCCGAGGCCGAGGAGCGCTGGGAGCGGCTCTCGCGCACCCACGACCGCGCCGTCGACGCGCTCGACTCCACGGAGGCCCGCGCGAAGACCGAGGACGGCGACCTCCGCGAGACGGTCGCGACCGCGCGCGAGGAGTTCGCGGCCGCGATGAACGACGACCTCAACCTCCGGGAGGCGACCGCGGCGCTCCTCGACCTCACCGACGCGGTGAACCGCCACGTGGACGGGGTCGAGGAGGCGGGCGCGAACGACGGTGCGGCCGGGACCGACGCCGAGGCCGCCTACGACTACCGCGGCCTCCGCCAGGCGGTCGAGGCGTTCGAGGAGCTCGGCGGCGACGTGCTCGGCCTCCAGTTCGGGTCGACGACCGACGGGGACGTCGACCTCGCCGGCGAGCTGGTCGAACTCGTGCTCGACGTGCGCGAGGCCGAGCGCGAGGCGGGGAACTACGAGCGCGCAGACGAGCTCCGCGACGCCCTCCGGGAGGTCGGCGTCGAGATCGAGGACGGGCCGGACGGCGCGACGTACCGGTTCGAGTAGGGCGACTCGGTCCCGGGGACCGACGCGACTCAGTCTGTGAGACCGACCGGCTCAGTCCCAGGTGACGTACACGAGGAAGGCGATTCCGACGAACTCCAGGATCTGGAGGTACATCATCGCCCGGAGCGCCGGCGTCGACATCTGCGGCGGGTTCAGGTAGTAGAACAGCGCCAGGGCGTTCTCGGCGAGGAGGAGGAGCGCGAACACCGCCGAGCCGAGGGTGTGTTTCGACCGGATCTCGAGGTAGTTCCGGCCCCAGATACCGACGAGGACGAGCAGCAGCAGGATGTTCAGCGCCGCGGCGACCCGCGCCACGCCGAGCGTCGCGCCGCCGAGCGCCGCGATGCCGGCGGTCGCTACGTCCAAGCTGGCCGTCGCTACGTCCAAGCTGGCCGTCGCTACGTCGAGGGTCGTCGCGGCGGTCGTCACGCCGGGGGTCGCGGTCATGGCGCGCGCCCTCCGGTTCCGCGGTCGGTCGGTGCGTTCGGGGGGTAGGTCACACTCATTCCAGTTGGTCGACGATCTCTTCGACGGTGTCCCAGTGCGTACGGGTCCGGTCCGTGGGGAGGTAAATGGCACCGTAGTTCTGGTCGGTGCTCTCGATCACGCCGTTCTCCTCGAGCACGTCGAGATGGTGTCTGACGGTCTTGTACGCGAGGTCGAGGTCCTCGGCGAGCTGGTTGGCGTTCCGCGGGCGCTCGTCGAGCGCGCGGAGCAGCCGGGCGCGGTTCGGACCGCCCCGGGTACCCGCCAACACCTGCCAGAGGACCGCCTCCATCGAGAGTACCAATCGGAGGACCGGGTAATAAGCGCGGGGATACCCGCACGGGGAGCGGGGAGAGCGTAACGCCGGCGGGGACACGATTGATCCGTCGCCTACGGCTGTAACACGCCGTCGATGACGTGGATGATGCCGTTCGAGGCCTCGATGTTCGTGTCGACGATGTCGGCCTGGTCGCCGTTGAGGTCGGTGCCGTCGACGTCGACCTTCGCGCCGTTCAGGGTCGGCACCTGGCTCGCGTTGACGATCGAGTTCGCCTTCCGACGGCCCGGCACGACGTGGTAGGTGAGCACGTCGGTCAGGAACTCGTCGTCGACCGCGTCGACGTTGTCGACCGTGATCCCAGCGTCGTTAAACGCCGCGTCGGTCGGGGCGAAGACCGTCAGCTGTCGGTTCCCGTTCAGCGTGTCGACGAGCCCCGCCTCCCGGACCGCGGCGACGAGCACGTCGAAGCCGTCGGCCGCGGCGGCCACGTCGACTATCGTGTCGCCCCGGCTCGGCGGCTTCGCTGCGGCCGCCCCCGCGCCGCCGATCAGCGCCGCTGTTCCCGCGCCGACGCGCTTCAGTACCGTCCGTCTGCCAGCGTTCATGGGAAACACCCGCCCGGGAGAACGTTTCAGAATTTATTTAACAATTTGGTGAAAGCAACCTGACTTCCCCACGAAAGAGACCCAAATCTCCGCCAATATTACCGACTTCGGGCGGGGGACCGAGCCGGGAGAGGCGGGTCCGGAATCCCGCCGCGGCCGGGTGGGGCGGCTCAGTCCAGCACGTGTTCGGTGTCGTACGATCCGAGCACCTTGACCCACCCCTTGTCGGCGATGGCCTCGATATCCCGGACGGCGGCCGCCATGTGGTCCTCGTAGAGGCCGGCGTCCACGTCGAAGTGGAACAGGTAGTCGCCGAGGCGCTCGCCGCTCGGACGCGACTCGATCCGCGAGAGGTTGAGGTTGCGGTCGGCGAACGCCTCCAGCAGTTCCAGGAGGAGGCCGGGGTAGTTCGCGTTCGGGTAGACGATCAGCGTGGTCTTTCCGCCGGCGTCGGAGCGCGCGGACTCGGGCGCGACGACGAGGAAGCGCGTCGCGTTCGACGTTCGGTCCTGAATGTCGGCCGCGAGGATCTCGAGGTCGTCGCCGGCGTTATCGGGGTGGCCGATCCCGGCCACGCGGGCGTCCTCGCGGGCTCGCTCGACCCCGCGGGCCGTTGAGGCGACCGCTTCGAGGCCGGCGTCCGGGTAGTTCGCCTCCAGCCAGTTGCGACACTGCGCGAGCGCCTGCGAGTGGCTCGCGACGGCCTCGAACTCCTCGTCCTGCGCGAGGAGGGCGTGGCGGATCGGCGTGACGACCTCGCGGGTCACCGCCACGTCGTAGTCGGCGAGCGCGTCGAGGCTCTCCGTGACGGACCCCTCGATGCTGTTCTCGATGGGGACGACCCCGCGCTCGAACTCGCCGCTCGCGACGGCGTCGACGATCGCGGTGACCGACTCCCGGAACGACACCTCGGCGGCGACGGCGCGCGCGGCGCGGTGCGAGTACGTGCCGGCGGGGCCCAGCGTGACGGCGTTCATTACCCCACCGTATCGGGGGCGGCGAGAAAAGCCTGCGGGGCGCGGCGATGTTTCCGGTGGGGGTCGGTGTAGCGCGGTTCGGCGCCGGCCGCCGCAGCGGTCACTCCTCGTCCGGATCGGTCGGCACGCCGCCGAGGTTCCCCTCGTCGTCGAACAGCTTCGCCCGGAGGAACCGCGTCCGGTAGCGGTTCGCGCCCTCCTTCGTGTCGGCCTCGCGGATCTCGTCGATCCGGCCGTCGGCGACCGCGTCGATGATGTCTTCGACCTGCTCCTTCTCGCTCGGGGTCAGTTCGAACTCGTACGTCCGGGGCTGCTCGCTCTCCAGCCGCGTCCACTTGCGCGCGGCCGACACCACGACGGAGCAGGGCTCGCGACAGGGGAAGACGCCGTCGCCGCCGTCGACGTCGAGGTCGGTCTCCTCGTCGTACTCCCACTCCCGCCGCTTGAGACACTGGGAGTCGTCGCAGCACGCCTCAGCGACCCAGTCGACGTGTTCGTTGCCCTCGCCGCGGTCCCAGGTCTTCACGACGCCGTAGATGCCCGACTGGCGCTCCATCGTCTCGCGCCAGTGGGTCACGTCGAGCTCGCCCTCGCGCTCGCGGTGCCAGTTGGCGACCGTCGCGGGGTAGATCGTCTCCACCGCCTCGTAGAGGTCGCGGGGGCCCAGGTCGGGGAAGATCCAGCCGCCCGCGAGCGACGGCGCGGTCTTGAGCGGCCGGTACCGCCCCTTCTCGTCGAAGGTGACCAGCTCGCGCGCGTCGAGCGGGTCCTCGTACGCGTCGAGCTCGTCGACCGGAACGCCGGCGTCGTCGGCGTGGCGCACGTCGTAGCGGCGCTCGCCGCGGTCGGTGATCGTGGCCGTGATCTTCAGCTCCCCCCACGCGCGCTCGATCCCCTCGGCGAGCGCCGCGTACCGGGTCGCGACGGTCTCGCCGTCGGCGTCCTCGATCCAGCGGAGGAACGCGCGGCGCGGCCCGAACTCGCCGACGACCCGCTCGAAGACGTACCAGTCGGTGACGGCGGGCGCGCGCTCGGCGAGCGCCCCGTGGAGGTCGCGCTCGCTCATCCCCGTCGGGCGGCCGCCGGCGGCGAGGACGTACTCGTCGGGCGTGCCGCCGGGTAGGTCCTCGTCGGTTCCTTTGGTGCCGCGCGCGACGCTGAACCCCTCGAACTGGAGGGGTTCGCCGGGGTCGCGGTCGTCGAGCGCGTCGAGCACCGCGTCGAACGCGTCGCTCGGGAGGTCGACGTCGGGGAGTTCGGGTCCGTCGTCGTCCGCCTCGCCCGCTTCGCCCGCCTCGCCGCCGTCGGTCCCGGGGGTGGAGTCGGCCACGGTCAGTCCCCCGTGGCGACGCGGGTCGTCTCGCGCACGTCGTCGAGCGCCCCGCCGACGTCGGCGCCGGCGTCGGCGGCGCGCTCCAACACCACGTCGGCCATGAGCGGCTCCGTTCCCACCGCGCCGGCGTACCAGATCCGGGTGCCGTCGACGGTCTCGGGCACGTCGTACCCCTCGGTGTGGTCCTCGCAGAGGCCGACGTCCTCCGGGATGTCCTCCTGCGTGTGGTAGCCGTCGGCGATGAAGAGGGGGACCAGGACGACGTCGTCGCTCTCGAAGTGCTCCGGGAGGTCGTCGACCTCGGGCTCCTCGTCCATGTACAGCGCCTTCACCTCGTCGAAGCGGTCGCGCTCGGCGATCCGGTCGGCGTGGTACTCGATCGCCTTCGCCGAGTTCTCGTTGCGCTCGGTGCCGTGACCGACGACCGCCAGCCCGAACCCGTCGCCCACGTCGGCGTCGTTCGTCACGGACTCCGCCCGCCGGACGATCACGTCAGTCATCGCGCGGTGGGTCCCGACCGGGCCGCAGTAGTGGACCTCGCTGTCGATGTCCTCGGCGACGAGCGTGGCCTGGTCGGCGGAGAGGCCGTCGGAGTCCCACTCGGAGACGTCCCACCCGTTGAGCCGGAGCTCGCGGGGGATCACCTGCTCGGTGAAGTACCCCTCCGAGACGAACAGCGGGACGACGTAGATCTCCGACCCCTCGACGGTACGGAGCACCTCTCGGAAGTGGGGCTCTTCCTTCCAGAAGCCGGTGCGGACCTCGTCGAAGGCACCGGCGGCGCGGATCGTGTCGGCGTGGTCGTACGTCGGCGCGCTCGACTCGGGGTTGAGGTGCGAGCCGTGCGCGACGATGACGAGCGACTGCATACCCGTGCTGGGGGCGCGCCGCTCTTAGGGACTTCGGAGGCTGCGGGGCGACGAGAATCTCCGATCCGTCTCCGGGGCGGGATCCCCGGCGCGACCGAAACGATCTTGCCCGCCCGACGCGCAGCCTCGCGCATGTCGCTGGCAGCCGAGACGCGGGAGGCGGTCCGAGCGAACCCGTTCATCCGGGACGCGCTCCGCGCCGGACTGGTGAACCACAGCGCCGCCGCGACCTGGCTCGCCGAGCGGGCCGACCTCGACGGCGACCCGGACGCGATCGCGGCCGCACTCCGCCGCTTCCGGGAGGACCTCCCGGCGTACGAGACGGAGGCGCGCACCGCGAGCGTCACCATGCGGAGCGGCGTGGGCGTGGTCGACGACGCGAACGCCGCCGACGCGGACGACGGCGACCCGGGTGATGTCCCTCTCCTCCGCGTCGGCGGCGCGGGGGTCGTCGACGGCGGCGACCGCACGGCGATCCTCGCGGCGGGCGACGTCGACCCCGCCGCGCTGGCGGGCGCGCTCGGC
>NZ_SGTU01000129.1:0-716 GCF_005435195.1 Halorubrum sp. SP3
TCGGCAACGCCGTGCGCACTGACTCAGATGGGACCGAGCTCGCTTGCTGTTCGCGCGGGCAGCGATACCGGGTCGTCGCTTCCGAGGGAGCCTCTCCCGTTGTGATCTCCTCGAGGTAACACTCTGTTTCTGCGGCATCGTATCCGAATGCCACGACAGCCGCATGCTCTGTGAAGTATTGGAGCCCGTGTGCGAGGTCATCACGCATATGGTACGTTGTCACACGGTCCGGTGTCCCATCGATGTCTGGTTTCTCTACCGCGACGTCGATCGAAACTGTTTGCCTATGGACAAAGGAAGACAGGGTGAGTCGCAGCGTTGACGCTTTGGGATCGTAACGAAGCTGTGCGAGCTCGTCGCCGTCACGCTCGGCAGCAAGGACATCCAACAATTCCTTTGGATCGACTGTCATGCTCCCCGGTGTCGCTTCGAAGTACCGACAGTCGCTTTTGTGGAGGGTCGCCTCGACAGCAGTGACTTGCGGGTCGTCCACACTGGTCGCCACAAGCGCATCACCGCCGATGGTGAGTGTTGTTTGGCCGTCAACGGCGACGACTGGTTCGAGCAATTGCCGGAGATGTGCCCGTGGTACGTCCACCTCAAGGTGTGGTGGGCTCGGTGATGACGTCGGGAGCCACGAGCGCATTACCACAACAAGTTAGTTATCACACATATACTTTGAGATTCAGCGTGGTATTTGCCCAGAGTAACCTGCG
>NZ_SGTU01000129.1:727-1042 GCF_005435195.1 Halorubrum sp. SP3
AGGGTCTCTACCGCAAACTAATGGCTGTGCCAGATTGAGGGAGGATCTGGCCAAACGTCTACCCTGTGACGGTCGAGGTGGCACTATCGGCGTCTTGTTGACTGTTGTTGGGTTTGCTACGGTCGCATTCTCTCTGAACTGTGGACGACCTCGTAGGGTGTCACGTCGGATGCCATCGGTGAGATACGACCGTCTTATATCGCTGTCTGAACCGTGAGCTGGAGCAGTTGTGGAAGCAATACGCTGATCGCAATTTGGCTCCACATTGTGAACGTTGCTGGATAGACACGTGTGTCTCGAACTTCTTTGAGGCGG
>NZ_SGTU01000130.1:0-602 GCF_005435195.1 Halorubrum sp. SP3
GATGTCGCGAGTGACTCTGTGACGTCCATACGAGTCAAATCCAGACATGATGTCAGAAGACGACTCTCGGGCGATGTACTCCAAATAAAGCGTCGTTCCGAACCAAAGCTGTGCCATCTCGTCTAAGTTCATCTGGGTGAGAGAATCGAGACCACTAGACCAGCCACTAGCCACACTCTCCCACCTTACGATCTGCTGTCCTGTCTTGAGCTCATATCTGATTGCTGCCGATGTTAGTTCTGCCATTGAACCGTATACACTACCAATCAATTGCTCCACAGGGGTCACCGGCTCAACGTGCTCGCTGTTCTGTGCTCGGAGCCACTGATGGTAAGTTAGATCATTTACCTCCATATCGGATTCAGCAACCGTTGAGATGAGGCTTGGAAAGTGGCGAATCAACAAGGAAGTGTAACTTTGGTTTCGACCATCCTCTATATCGCGTTTCATAATGGATGAAGCGGCTGTCCAGCCAAGAAATCGAGCACTAACTGCGGAACCAGTATAGACTTGATTTTCTGCTGCCGCACTAACTAGTTCTTGAGAGGTCTCGATAACTTCCGTTCGAACTCGCTCCACATTTGTCTCGTAGGGGAGGTTAT
>NZ_SGTU01000130.1:620-1036 GCF_005435195.1 Halorubrum sp. SP3
GTACTACGTGTTCAACCGCTCGATTGGAATCCTCCTTAATTGCCGCCTCCCCGATCGTCCCTGCTGTCTCAGTAGATTGTATAGCTGTTTCAGTCAGTTCCTCATTAACCGCTTGCTCCAGAATCAGGGGGAGTTGGTCTTTACATACGTATTCTATTGTCTGATCAACTGGAGAGTCTTCTTCGGCTTTCCCATTCTGCTTGATAAGCGCTGAAACTCGGTCTCCGAAGATTGAGAGGCCTAGTGCGGAACTCGCCCGATCATGCTCTTCGATTGTGGAATTGATTACAGAGATAAGCGTCTGAAATGGATCTGGGTGAGCTGCGTCGTCGGCTGATAACTCAGCTTCTTCCAGCATCGATTTTGGCGTTAGCTTGTCTTCGATGTGCGATAATATCCCCTCGGGAGTCGTTCTC
>NZ_SGTU01000131.1:0-1036 GCF_005435195.1 Halorubrum sp. SP3
GAGGTCTTTGGTGCGGATCTTCGTGCGAGGACCACTCGCACCCTTCACGGTGAACATTTTCTTCCAGTTGGTGTCGTTCATCTGGTCGAAACGGTCACGGAGCCGATCAATGGCGTCGGCGTCAAACAGGTTCTCACCCTCGTACTGATACCAGCGGTCGTGTCCGCGGTTCGTAATCTTTCGCTCGATGCGTCTCGGGAGCAGTAGTTCAGTCTGACTCATAGTCTGCCACGCTTACGCCGTGGCACGCGGTCGCGTCCGTTTCACGAACACGACAGTAACGCCAGGAACCCGAGTGAACGGGAACCTCGCAAACCGAAAAATGGTAGATAGATCAGTCGTCTGTGAACCCGACGTACACGCCGTTCGGAGACGAATTACCCTTGCCACGGATCATCACGATCTCAATATCGTCGTGTTCCGCGATGTTTTGTGGGATTCCTTTGTCCATTGAGGTCCGTCCGTGCGAAGTGACACGCACCCACGGCCCACCGAGTCCGCGATCGTAGTGGTGAACGTCACACGAAAATCCGACGACCTCCTCAACAGTCTCTTTCAGTTTCTCTTTTCGTGCGTCTCTGAACAGCGACGCTATCTCGTCGTTGGCTTCGGAGAGACGTGCTTGATTCTCTTTGGTTGCTGGTAGCGATACAGACTCACCGTGGTACTCAATCGTAACTTGACTCATAGGTACGTGCGGGCGGGCCGTTGAAGGCCGTTCCGCGAAAAAGTGCGAAGGGGGTCACTCCTCGCGGGGTTTCACTTCTACTGTCTCGTGACGACAGCCGACTCGCGAACACCGTCGTTTGAGTTGTGTCGCGTCGTACGTCTGTACGTCGAGTCCGTCAACCGAAAGGCCGATACACCGCAGCCGTACCTCGGTCATGTCGTGACCGAACAGCCAGCACAACGGGAAGAACATTAGAACGTGTACTCCTCGCTGTTACAGAGCGACCCCGAACTGTGGTCCGCAACCATCACCGTAAACTGCGTTTTCTCACCCTCCGCGACGAGATGGTCACTTTCCTCTGCGATT
>NZ_SGTU01000132.1:0-549 GCF_005435195.1 Halorubrum sp. SP3
TGGCGGACGAAGTTCTCCGATTACCTCCGCAAAGCCCACCCCGACAAACCCGTGAAGTCGGTGCTGGCAAGTCCAGGGTATCGGACTGGGCCGTTCCATTGGGACGGACGACGCTTCGCTCCGCGGGAACTGGCCCTGCTCCACTCGTTCCCACACGGGTTTGATCTGCCCGAGGCGACGACGGTTGCTCGCGAACAGATCGGCAACGCAGTTCCGCCCGAACTGGGAGCGTCGGTCGTTGGGGCGGTCCTCGGTACCCACGAGCAGACGGACGCCGAACAGCTCCCGTCGCCCCGTCGAGGGCGGACGAGTCACCAGACGTATCGTGAGCGGACAGAGCGGCGGCTGAAAGAACTGTACGGAGATGATGTCCTTGATGACTGAACAAGAGCCGTACGTCGGCGTTGAGGCCGCCATCGGGGATCTCCCTGATCCAGACAGCGATCACGATGTAGACAACCACGTGTCAATCAATCACGCAGAAAGTACGGTGGAAAAACTCCGTGAGACGGAGCACGGACAAGCGAAACATCCTGCGTACGCACGGGC
>NZ_SGTU01000132.1:614-1027 GCF_005435195.1 Halorubrum sp. SP3
CGCGGGGAAGTCCGCGCCACCTGTCCACCACGAGGAGCCGCGGCGGCTCACCGTTCGGGAGTGTGCGCGGCTTCAGACGTTCCCCGATACGTTCGTGTTCAAAGGGAACAAGCGAGAGCAGTACGCACTCAATGGAAACGCTGTCCCTGCGGACCTTGTGGCCTCGGTTGTCGAGGGGCTGCTTTAGGCCGCACTTTTTTATATCCACAACCCAAACATAGGGTTGCGATGGGTAATCCAACGTTACAGTCACTCAACGAGAAAGACGTGTGGCAGACGCCCGAGTGGCTTTACTCGGGGATCGCAGAACGCATCGGCGGCTTCGATGTTGACCCGTGTCCAGGTGAACGGACCAGTATCGGGGAGTGGAACTACTACCTCTCGCTCGGGATGGACGGCACCGAGTGGCCGTG
>NZ_SGTU01000133.1:0-1020 GCF_005435195.1 Halorubrum sp. SP3
ATCGACCAGATGTTTCAGTCGATAATATGTCTGATAAATAAGATTTCTACAGAGCCGGTGAGGAAGATATCACGGTGGATTTTCTGCGTCGTTGATCCCATCGAATGTTCCATTCGTATAGACGTATCGCCACCGTTGGAGAATCGCTCGCGTCACAAGACTTGTTTCAGACACGGCAATACAAGATGGGTCGACAGGACGGCTCAGAGCATCGGGGGGTGAATGGAAGTGTCGTCGCGGCGCGTCGGGTTTCGGGTGACAGTCAAACCGAAAATTTCGGTCTCGATCATCTGTGTAGTGTGCGGCGTAGTTCCCGGTGAGACTCCACCGGACGTCTATCCGGGCGGTTGACGCCGCTCCGACGCCGTCGGATAATTCAGCCGAAAGTGTCTGGGGATTCAGCGGATCGTCCAATGACGCGGTCTGGACCAGCGGCTCGAGGTCCACAATCAGGTCTCGGATTTCCCGTAGCGCCCCGGCGTCGATAGGACCAAACACCTCAGACTGTTCGTCTGGCTGAATATGGTGAGGGGGATCTCCGTCGTCACTCATACGACGATGGATGTATCGCCGTTACCATCGTCGTCCGTGTCCGTGCCAGTGAGGTGACCAGTCTGACTCACCTCACCGATCGCGAGTGTTGCCTGTGCGAGTGCGAGGTTGCGTCGCGTCGTTTGCCATTCTGTGAGGAGCGCACCGTGGTCGCTGTCGGCGTCGCCGATATCCAGTTCTCGGGCGAATTCCTCGGGTGAATCAACACCGTATTCCTCGCGCCACGCCTGGATCTGCGACTTCATATCGGCGATGCCGGACGCGATCTCTTCGGGCGTCCGTTCCGCGAGGAGCGACTGGGCGTGTTCAGTGACGATAGCCGTTTCCGACCGTCGGTAGTGCGTCGTCTGACCGTCCTGAGACGTCGTTACCTCACCAGCGCTCTCGAGCGTTCGCAGGTGCTTTCGCGCCGTGGTCGGTGAGACGCGGGCACGCTCGGCGATCTGTGCTACAGACAGCGGATCGTAC
>NZ_SGTU01000134.1:0-339 GCF_005435195.1 Halorubrum sp. SP3
ATCCGAGACCGTGAACTCAACGCTCAAGCGAAAGTACGGTGCGTTCGTCCGCTCACGGCGCTGGTGGAAACAGTTCCGGGAACTCACCATTGCTTGTCTCATTCATAATGTAGATCGGTCACTCTGAGCGGTCAATACAGGGCCTCTATTGAACAGTGGGGCCACTAAACGGGTACAAGTTATGTCCGCGAGTGAAGAATGCTTATGTCGTCTGGAGAGAATACATTGCCAATGGATCAAACAGAGGGAGATGAAGTAGACAATCGGGGGATGGGCGTTGGTATCGCTATTGGAGCAGGACTCGGTGTTGCGCTCGGAGTCACGATGGATAACCTCGCG
>NZ_SGTU01000134.1:379-1019 GCF_005435195.1 Halorubrum sp. SP3
TGGGTATCGCAATCGGCATGGGCGTTGGGATTGCAGTCGGTGCTGGATTATCGACGCGGTGAGTATGCAGCTCTCATCGACCGGCTGTTTCAGATGAGAATATATCTGAAGAATAGGATTTCAACAGAGCCCAAATTCTTGAAACAGAGGAGATGATCGACTTATTCTGAATCTTCGTCCTCGGCCGGATCCTGCTCAGTTGATTCGGTCTCCTCCTGAAGCCTCTCCGCGAATCCGGATTGGTCAACAAATCCACCCCCCATACTGGCTGCCAAGACATCCTGCCGATGACTGAGCCAGTCCTCGAATGACTCATCTGTATCGATATCAAGCGTGTATTGATATCCAGTCTGAGGGATCTCAACCGGGTCCATAGTCTGCCTGAAATTCAGCCACTGAGCCGGGCTAATCTCCTCTGCTAAGAGCTGTTCAATCACGGCAATGATCTCGTTGCTCGAGACCTCACGACGCAACACTGGACTAAAATCCACCAGAACGTCATCTGGCGTTTCGTTTGACAGGTACTGGAGATAGAGAGTGGTACCAATCCACTGCTGTTTGAATGAGTCCAACCCACTATCAGAAAGCTCCGAGACAGCTTTTCCCCAGCCGTAGCCGACGTGCCCCCAGTCGGGAAAGT
>NZ_SGTU01000135.1:0-1018 GCF_005435195.1 Halorubrum sp. SP3
GGCTTCCCGGCGTTCCTCGGCGACGACGCTCGCCCGCCGGCGTACCCCGCGGACTACGAGTACGCGGAGCGGGTGGAATAGGCTGTTACATCACGACGCAGTAGTTATCGACAACAGCTGGTTGGCGATCTTATCGAGATCTACTCTTGTTCAAACAGCGCACGGATATCCATATCCTCCGAGTCGAATGCCTGACTGATAATCCAGACAACGACCGCAAACAGAAGGAACAGGTATGAGACAAATATCGTCAGTATTCCAAGATTTAGCACCTCTTGAGTAGGAACAGGCAAGAGCGGATCGCCGGTCGGTTGAAATACACCAAAGAGGACCATACCGCCGCCGATAGCGGTTGCTAGGAGGGCGACTGCACCGATTATTACGTGTGTTTGTTCGAAGAACTCACTAGCAGACATCTCCTCTGAATCCGGCTTTGGGTGGACGACAGTATCTCTCGGTAAGGGGTACTCAGAGTCGGGGAAATTAATCCACCAATAGTCCCCGTTGTTGATTGATCCCTTCTTGAGCATTCCCTGCTCAACCATTTCATCGAGACGGTCAGAGATCGTCTGACGATCTCTATCAATCACCGACTCAAGTGACCCAAGAGA
The DNA here is from genome assembly GCF_005435195.1 of Halorubrum sp. SP3. Lineage (NCBI taxonomy): Archaea > Methanobacteriati > Methanobacteriota > Halobacteria > Halobacteriales > Haloferacaceae > Halorubrum > Halorubrum sp. SP3. Next base: position 612 of record NZ_SGTU01000135.1, read on the forward strand.
GTGTATCGCATCATCGCTGTACCATAACTCTCGGAATACGGCTTCTTGAAGGAGTTCGTTCTGCGTATTGTTGTTCAATCGCTGCTTGAAGTAGTCTGGTATACCCTCATCTTCCCGTTCCGCATTCACGTAACGGCGATGTACGTTCGCCAAATCACTATCCTCGTTCACTGAAAGCCGGTTTCAGCGGCCGTTCAAAGTATCTATCGGCTCTCATGATCGACTGATGCTTCCAACCAAGGCATCGGTGAACCTGGAGGTGTGGAATCGTGGTTAGACAAGCTGCTCAGGTGATCGGGCTGCTCATGACGATTCTGACGCTGGTTAGTTGGTTAGTGATCAACAGCAACCTTCCGGGCACTGTCGGAGCTGGAGTCAACCTCGCCGCGGTTATCGTGTCGATGTTG
>NZ_SGTU01000136.1:0-1011 GCF_005435195.1 Halorubrum sp. SP3
AGTGGCATGTTCGGAGGCGGCGGCATGAACCCGCGCAAGATGAAACAGATTGCTCACACGTCCCGTTCAATAATACACACTTTCTGATCGTCGCTGCGTCACAACCGCGTCGGTGCGGCTCCCGAACGGGCCTGTTTGTGTTGGGGTTATAATAACCCAACCATTAATAGCCTTCAGATGTATTAGTAGGACGTGAGGAACGAACGACGAAGGATGAGACGCTCGTCCTCTCGTGGAACCCCCTTCACAGGGTCTCGTAAGAAACAATATCCTATCCGTTACAACCGATAGTTCGTGCGTTCCACGCACAGCAGTCTCGTTGGTGTGGATATTAGTCTCGGGTATGACGCGGTAGTGTGAGCACCTCCCCGAGCGTGTCATCGTTGTGATAGACAACACCTTTTTGTATCTCCCACCCAAACGTAGGGGTACGAGGCAACAGACGAGATGAACCCCACGACACCGCGACTGGCGCTTCGGCTTCCGAACGCGATGGCAGTTCCGTACCTGCCGATCAACTAACCATGAGTGGAATTTCGCTTGACAGCGCGAAGGACGCAAAGGCAGAAGCACAGAGCGGCAATCTCCGTGACAACGACGCGGGGATCCCCGAAGACCAGGCGTACGATTATGAAGAATATGATGCTCCGATAGTCAAAGGTCATCCCGAGTGTCTCATCACGTTCGAACGCATCGTCGGGCTGGCCCCGTTCAACACGGGCGATGGCTTCCTCGACGCACAGAACAACCTCGAACTGGGTGGCGAGCGTGACTACGGGAACGACGTGATTCTCACGGTCGAAGGCCCCGAACTGGTCGAAGGCGAACTGTGGACGGAGGACAACGACTTCCGTGACCTCCGTGTACTCGGGGATCCGACCTCGGACTTCTCGCCGTACGAGGAGCGCAACGACGTGGATCGGTCTACTGATCCGCCGACGGTTGAGACGCTCGGTGTCAGCCTCGGGATGGGTGCGTTCGACGGCGACCGCGCCGACGATGACAGCGAGT
>NZ_SGTU01000137.1:0-1011 GCF_005435195.1 Halorubrum sp. SP3
GGTTCCCGATTTTAAAAGAACGCCAGCGACAGCGGGCCGGGACGATGAGCGGGGGCCAACAGCAGATGCTGGCGATGGGGTCGGCGTTGATGGTTGACCCGGACATTCTTCTATTGGACGAGCCGTCCGCCGGGTTAGCACCAGAACTCGTGGAGGATATGTTCGACCGAATTGACGAGATAAATGACGCAGGGACTGCTATTCTGATGGTCGAACAGAACGCGAAGAAGGCATTACGTCGATGCGACCGAGGATACGTTCTCGTGAACGGCGAGAATGCGTACGAAGGGCCAGGCGACGAGTTGCTACAGGATCAGGAGGTCCGGAAGCGGTTCCTCGGCGGGTGATAATCAAACAGAATCCTGTCAAGAGGGTTCTGTTGAATTTTCTCTCAAACAAAACCGCATCCAAATCGGTCGGTATTGAGAGCTACGTGTTGGCTGCTGGAACCCCTGCCAAAATTAACTAATTTCCAGAGCCGAGTATAAATACCGAATATTCCGTAATCATGCCGAGGTTTTGAGTTCAGCCTCGCATCCGAATCCTGAGTTGTTTTATAAGGTCTAGAGGGACACCACAGTCGGTACACGAGACCGAGTTCTCCGCAACGCTTGCTGGCGTCCGAGTCCAAACACAAGGCTGGCCGCTGTCGCGGAACCCTGACAGCGCTCGCCGTAGTGACTCGGATTAAGCCGATACGAACGGACGGGCTGGTATGGACACCGAGTTCGCGTACTGGGTGCCGAACGTCAGCGGCGGGCTGGTCGTTTCGGACTGGGAGACAGAGACGGACTGAACCTATGACTACAACCTCGAACTCGCCCGTACAGCGGAGGAGGTCAGCTTCGACTACGGGCTCGCGCAGGCGCGCTTCTTCGGCAGCTACGGGGCCGAAAAACAGCTGGAGGCGCTGTCTGTCGCCAACGCGCTCGCGGCACAGACCGACGAGCTACACGTCATCGGAGCGGTCCATCCGGGACTCTGGGAGCCCGGCCCTCTCGCGAACTTCAT
>NZ_SGTU01000138.1:0-1008 GCF_005435195.1 Halorubrum sp. SP3
TGGGAGACCGGGATGCGTATCGGCGGTGTGCATTCGCTCGATCTCGACGACGTCAACCTAGAAGAGCGGTACCTCCGGTTGGAACACCGCCCACACCAGGGAACGAACCTGAAGAACGGCGAAGCCGGGGAGCGACTGGTCGCGATCACGCCTGAGCTGACTCAGCTGCTGGAGGATTATATCACCAACAGGCGGAAAGACCAGATTGACGACAACGGTCGTGAGCCGTTACTGACGACAACAAAGGGCCGCATGTCTCGAGCCGCGATCAGACGCCATGTGTATCGGATAACAGCTCCCTGCTTCAGGGACGAACCGTGTGATGGCTGCGAGGACGGGGAGAAAAAGTGCGACGAGGCAGTTAGTCCTCACGCGATCAGGAGGGGGTCGATCACTCACTACCTGACCGAAGACGTACCTCCGGAAGTCGTGACCGATAGGATGAATGTCAGCAGGAAGGTTCTAGATCAGCACTACGACAAACGAACAGAGGAGGTCAAAGTCGAGCAGCGTCGGAGTTTCCTCGATAATATCTGAACTGGATCTGAATCGTGAGATCGTAGGATCTCCCCCAATTTCTGTATCCTAGCTATCCTTTCTTTGCTCATCACGAATTCAAAATCGGTGTCGATAGTCACCCCTTCAGCTCTCGTATTCTCAAATCAGGCTTGAATCAAGTGAAGGGTACTCACCATCAGCTCGCGAGCAAAGCTAGATTGAGAGCGACCATACAGACCATCATGCTGTACGTGACCATCCCCTTCGCGGCCGTGGTAGCGTCAGGCGTCGAGATTCCATCACTAGGACTGAGTTCGTTCAGCTCACGGCTGAGTCGGTCTGGTATCCACGCGCCGATCTCGACACCGATCTGAACGGGGAAAGCCACCGGATGTGCTACCGCATTGGGACCGTTTTCGAACTGTGATAGGCTCATCTGTGAGTCGCCATCTGACGTTTCGTACCCTTCTCGGGTGGCGGCCAAAGTCTCCATTCTTCGCTGGCGCTTGC
>NZ_SGTU01000013.1:0-55542 GCF_005435195.1 Halorubrum sp. SP3
TCGGCGGCGCCGCCGCTGGACGGGACGAAAAAACGAGAGGGGAAAGAGAAACGCCCTAGCGCTCAGTCTTCGAGAACGATCTCGATGCTGACGTCGTTCGGCACTTGGACGCGCATGAGCTGGCGGAGCGCGCGCTCGTCGGCGTCAATGTCGATCAGCCGCTTGTGGACGCGCATCTCCCAGTGCTCCCACGTCGCCGTCCCCTCACCGTCCGGGGACTTGCGCGACGGGATCTCGAGCGTCTTCGTCGGCAGCGGGATCGGGCCCGACAGGGCGACTCCCGTCGAGTCCGCGATCTCGCGGACGTCGTCGCAGATGTCGTCGAGGTCCTCGGGGCTCGTGCCGGCGAGGCGGACGCGTGCCTGCTGCATCGATTATCGCTCGTTGACTTCGAGCACCTTGCCGGCCGCGATGGTCTGACCCATGTCGCGGATGGCGAAGCTGCCGAGTTCCGGAATCTCGCCGGACGGCTCGATGCTGAGCGGTTTCTGGGGACGCACGGTGACGACCGCGGCGTCGCCGGACTTGATGAAGTCCGGGTTCTCCTCGGCGACCTCGCCCGACGAGGGGTCGATCTTCTGGTCGATCGACTCGATCGTACAGGCGACCTGCGCCGTGTGGGCGTGGAAGACCGGCGTGTAGCCGGCCGTGATGACCGACGGGTGCTGCATGACGACGACCTGCGCCTTGAACGTCTCGGCGACGCTCGGCGGGTCGTCGGCGGGGCCGACGACGTCGCCGCGGCGGATGTCGTCTTTCCCGATACCGCGGACGTTGAACCCGACGTTGTCGCCGGGGCCGGCCTCGGGCACCTCCTCGTGGTGCATCTCGATCGTCTTCACCTCGCCGCCCACGTCGGACGGCTGGAAGGAAACGTTGTCGCCGGTGTTTAAGATTCCGGTCTCGACGCGTCCCACGGGGACGGTCCCGATGCCGGAGATGGTGTAGACGTCCTGAATGGGGAGACGCAGCGGCGCGTCCGTCGGCGGCTCGGTCTCCGGGAGGTCGTTGAGCGACTCCAGCAGGGTCGGGCCGTCGTACCACGGCGTGTTCTCGGACGCCTCGGCGACGTTGTCGCCCTCGAACGCCGAGATCGGCACGAACGTGGTGTCGTCGGTCGCGAAGCGGACCTGGTTGAGCAGGTCCTCGACCTCGCCGATGACCTCCTTGTAGGAGGACTCCTGGTAGTCGACCAGATCCATCTTGTTGACGCCGATGATGAGCTCGTTGATCCCGAGCGTGCGGGCCAGGAACACGTGCTCGCGGGTCTGGGGCGCGACGCCGTCGTCGGCCGCGACCACCAGCACCGCGTTGTCGGCCTGCGAGGCGCCCGTGATCATGTTCTTCACGAAGTCACGGTGGCCCGGGCAGTCGACGATGGTGAAGTAGTAGGTGTCCGTGTCGAACTCCTGGTGGGCGATGTCGATCGTGACGCCGCGCTCGCGCTCCTCGGCGAGGTTGTCCATCACGTAGGCGAACTCGAAGCCGCCCTTGCCCTTCTCTTCGGCTTCCTCGCGGTGCTGCTCGATTACGTGCTCGGGGACGCTCCCCGTCTCGAAGAGGAGGCGACCCACGAGCGTGCTCTTGCCGTGGTCGACGTGGCCGATAATGGCCAGGTTCTGGTGCGGTTTGTCACTCATGGGGTAATCACGCGCTAAGGCGCTCTGTGAGTAAGTTTCGGTAGATTCCACTAAAACGGTTTCGATACGGGCCACAGAGTATCGCGCCGCGGTCCGGCGATTCTCGACAACGCGGGGCACGACAGAACGACGCACGCCCCGGCTCGCGGTGGCGGAATCGGTACCCGGAGGGACCTACTCCAGTCGCCCCACGTCGCCGAGGACCGCGCTCGCGGTCTCCGGGCCGCCCGCGCCGCGGCCGGAGATGTTGAGCCGGCCGGCGTGGGAGGTCTCGATCTGGACGATGTTCTGCGTGCCGGAGACCGCGAGCGTCCCGTTCTCGGGGACGAGCCGCGGCGCGACCCGGACCGCCTCCCCGGTCGCCTCGCCGATCAGCCGCACCGTCCGGCCGTCCTCGGCGGCGAGCCGGAGCGCGGAGCCGGGCACGTCGCGGATCCCGGAGACGTCGGCGTCCTCGAGCGTGAACTCCCGGGCGTCGGTCGGGTCGTCGACCGCGCCGAAGGAGAGCACGTTCGCGAGGATGACGCACTTCAGCGCCGCGTCGGTGCCGTCCACGTCGAAGGAGGGGTCGGCCTCCGCGACGCCGAGGTCCTGTGCCTCCGCGAGCACGTGATCGTAATCGAGTCCCTCCGCCGCCATCCGCGTGAGGATGAAGTTCGCCGTCCCGTTGAGCACGCCCCGGACCGCGGTGACGTGGCCCGGCTCGATGTCCTCGACGGTCGACACCGCGGGGATCGCGCCGCCCACCGTCGCCTCGAAGCGGATCTCGCCGTCGCTGTCGTCGACGGCCCCCCGGAGGTCCCCGAACCGCTCCGCGACCGGTCCCTTGTTCGCGAGGACGGCGTGGCGGTCGCGCTCCAGGGCGGTCGTCACGTGCGAGAAGCCCGGCTCGGCGTCGCCGAGCGTCGTCGGCGTCGCCTCCACGAGGACATCGTAGTCGGCCGCGAGCGCGTCCGCGGGGTCGTCGTCCCCGACGATTCCCCGTTCCGCCTTCCGGGCCGCGACCGCGTCGGGGTCGACGCCGGCGCGTCCGTCCGAGCCCGGGCCGCCCGTGCCGCCCGTCCCGTCCGCGACGACCGCGCTCGACGAGTCCGCGACCGCGACGACCTCGTGGCCGTACTCGTCGGCCAGTTCGACGACGGAGCGCCCGACCGCCCCCGCACCGATAACCGCGAGTCTCACGCGTCCACCCCCGTGAGCGGCTCGACGACCCGAAGCTCTTTCTCGGTCGCCAGCTCGCGGACCGCCGAGAGCGCCGCCTCCGTCTCGCCCGCGCGAGCCTCGAGCCGGAGCCGCGCGCTCGACGCCTCCTCGGTGCCCTGCGGGGCCGCGAGCGACACGTCGGCGACCGACGCCGACTCGCAGGCCTCGATCCGCGAGAGCGTGTCGGAGAGGTCGGTGTCGATGAGGTGGCCGAACAGGAGCAGCGTCACCTCCTCCGCGTACCGCTCGGTGCCCGCCTGCATCACGTTCACGCCCTCGCTGCGGAGCGCGTCGACGATCTCCTCGAACCGCTCGGGGGTCGCCTCGAAGTCGACCTCGACCGGGATCCGCCCGCGGGGCGTCTTGTTCCCGCGCTCGTGGTAGATCGACAGGAGGTTCCCGCCGTTGTCCGCGATCGGGTGGAGCGCGGCGAGCAGCTGTCCGGGTTCGTCGACGAGCTCCAGCCGGACCGTGTGCGTCGAGGGCGTCGCCGCCGCGTGGCCGCCGTCCGGAGAGGGCGCGTCGCCGCCCTCGCCGTCGACTGGAGCGGCCGCGTCCTCCGCGTCGAGCGCGGCCTCCGGCGCCCCGTCGCGGCGGTCGCTCACGCCGTCACCTCCGGCGCGTCGCCGCGGTCGGCCCGGTCCGGGACGCGCGTTCGCGGACACGTTCCTGTCCCCGGCGTGGAGCGGTCGCTCGGTGGCTCCGTCGCGGTGCGCCGGGGTGGAGTCGTGCCCGTCTGCATACCCGAACGGAGTCGGACGATCGGGTATAAGCCTTCGGCGGGGGCAGGCGTTGCCTCTCTCTCGTCTGCCAACGCGGCGCACGGATTCGAGTGGGTAGGCGGTCGGTTCGGTCGATCCGCCGCTGTGGGAAGTCAGAGCCGAAGAAGGCGAGAGAATAACGGGAAAAGAGCGAGAGAAACGGCCGAAACCGCGGACCGCGCCGTCGACTTAGAAGTAGTCGATCGACTGCGGCAGTTCCAGCTTCATCCCCTTGCGCTCGCGGATCTCCATGATCTTCTCGCGCTGGAGGTTGTCGACGAGGACGCGGAAGCCCGCGTTCTCGGTGTTCCACGAGGCCCGACCCTCGGTGGCCGAACGGATGTCGGAGGAGAAGCCGATCATCTCCTCGACGGGCGCGATGCCCTCGACGACCATCAGGTCGCCCTCCTGGTACATGTCGTCGACGCGACCGCGGCGGCCCTGGATCTCGCCGGACGCGGCGCCCATGTGCTCCGAGGGGACGTCGATGCGGACGTCCTGGATCGGCTCCAGCAGGCGGACCTCGCCGTCGATCAACGCGCGGTGGACCGCGTCGCGGACCGCCGGGATGACCTGCGCGGGCCCGCGGTGGATGGTGTCCTCGTGGAGCTTCGCGTCGTGGAGGCGGAACAGCGACCCCTGGACCGGCTCGGCGGCCAGCGGACCGTCGTCGAGCGCTTCCTGAAGCCCCTCCAAGACGAGCTCCATCGTCTCGTTGAGGTGCTGGATCCCCTTCGTGTCGTCGATGAGGATGTTGGTCCGGTGAATGTCCTCGACGTTCTGCGAGGTGTCCTTGTCCATGCCGGCCTCCTGCAGCGCCTCGCGGCGCTCCAGTTCGGGCATGTCCATCGAGACCTCGCCGAGCTGGATGGCGTCGACGATGTCCTGGTCCATCGGCTCGACGGTGAGGTAGAACTTGTTGTGGCGGTTCGGGGACTGCCCCTCGACCTCGCGGGAGGCCTCCTGGGGCTGTTCGCGGAACACGACGATCGGTTCGCCGGTGATGACCGGGATGCCCTGATTGTCGCGGATCCGCTGGGTGATCACTTCGAGGTGGAGCTCGCCCTGGCCGCTGATGAGGTGCTCGCCGGTGTCCTCGTTGATCTCGATCTGGATCGTCGGGTCCTCCTTGGCGACCTGTTGGAGCGTCTCGATGAGCTTCGGCAGGTCGTCCATGTTCTGGGCCTCGACGGACTTCGTGATGACCGGCTCGGAGATGTGCTCGATCGACTCGAACGGCGTCATCTCCACGGAGGAGACGGTGGAGCCGGCGATGGCGTCGCGGAGGCCGGTGACCGACGCGATGTTCCCCGCCGGGACGCGGTCCACCTCCTCGCGTTCCGATCCCATGAAGAGCCCGACGCTCTGGATGCGGTTCTTGCCGGCGGTCCCGGAGACGTACAGCTCCTGGCCCTTCTCTAAGGTCCCGGAGAAGACGCGGCCCGTCGCGATCTCGCCCGCGTGCGGGTCCATGGAGATGTCGGTGACCATGAAGACGACCTCGCCGTCCTCGTTGACCATCCGCATCGTGTCGGCCAGCTCGCTCTCCGGGTCACCGCGCCAGATGCGCGGGACACGACGAGGCTGCGCGTCGACCGGGTTCGGGAAGTGCTCGCAGACCATGTCGAGCACGACGTCCGACAGCGGCGTGCGCTCGTGGAGCTCCTGCCGCTCGTCGTTCTGCTCGAGCTCCATGATGTCCGCGAAGTCCATGCCGGTCCGCTGCATCGAGGGCATCGAGACGCCCCACTTGTACAGCGCGGAGCCGAACCCGACCGTCCCGTCCTCGACGGAGACGGTCCAGTCCTCGGGGATGTCGTCCATGTTCTCGGCCATCCCGCGGATGAGCTCGTTGACGTCGGCGATGACGGAGAGGAGCCGCTCTTGCATCTCCTGTGGCCCCTCCTGAAGCTCCGAGATGAGGCGGTCGACCTTGTTGATGAACAGCGTCGGCTTCACGCCCTCGCGGAGCGCCTGCCGGAGCACCGTCTCCGTCTGGGGCATCGCGCCCTCGACGGCGTCGACGACCACCAGCGCGCCGTCGACCGCGCGCATCGCACGGGTGACGTCGCCCCCGAAGTCCACGTGGCCCGGGGTGTCGATGAGGTTGATGAGGTGGTTGGTGTCCTCGTACTCGTGGGTCATCGAGACGTTCGCCGCGTCGATGGTAATCCCCCGCTCCTGCTCGTCCTCCTTCGTGTCCATCGCGAGCTGCTCGCCCGCGGTGTCCTGGGAGATCATGCCGGCGCCGGCCAGCAGGTTGTCGGAGAGCGTCGTCTTCCCGTGGTCGACGTGGGCGGCGATGGCGATGTTCCGGATGTTCTCCGGGGAGTCCATCAGCCGCTCACATTCCTGAACGATCTTCTTGCGTCGGCCCATTATACCGTGTGTTACCGAAAGGAGGGTCAAAAGGGTAGTGTTTCGTCGCAGCCGTTTCGCCGGGGATCACCCCCCGATCCCCGCCGATTTCGTGTCGACGGGTGTCACGGGATCGTATTGACGGGTGTCACGGAATCGTGTCGACGGGTGTCACGGGACGACCGGTCGAACGGTCGGTCCCGCGGTCGACGCCGCCCGCGCTCACCGGGAGCGTTCGCGAGCATCGGCGCGGTTTTAAGTACCGACTCGGGAAACGGGGGGTATGAACGAGACGCTCTCACGGCTCGTCGACAGCGGGGTCGTCGCGGTGCTGCGCGGGGTCGAGGCCGACCAGCTCATCGGGATCACGGAGGCGCTGTACGAGGGCGGGGTCACCGCCGTCGAGATCACCGCCGACACGCCGGACGTCGCGGAGAAGCTCGGCGCGGTCGCGGGCTCCTTCGACGACGAGGTCGTCGTCGGCACGGGGACGGTCCTCGACAGCGAGACGGCGAGGACGACCCTGATGGCGGGCGCGGAGTTCGTCGTCTCCCCGAGCCTCCACGAGGACGTGATCGAGACGTGTAACCGCTACGGCGCCGTCAGCGCGCCCGGCGTGATGACGCCGACCGAGGCGATCCGCGGCTACGAGGCCGGCGCCGACTTCGTGAAGGTGTTCCCCGCGAAGACCGTCGGTCCGGACCACCTCGGCGCGATGAAGGGCCCGCTCGGGCAGATCCCGATGATGCCGACCGGCGGCGTGAGCCCCGACAACGCGGCCGACTACGTTGAGGCGGGCGCGTTCGCGGTCGGCGCGGGCGGCGCGCTCGTCGACTACGACGCCGCCGAACGCGGCGACTACGAGGCCATCACCGAGACCGCCCGCGAGTTCACGCGCGTGGTCGAGGACGCACGCGACGACGACTGAGGGGGCGAGCGCCGCCGCGACGGGTCTCGAACTTTAACGGTCTGACAGACCATGCCGAACGGATAACCGTGCGAGAGCGTAACAACCGACCGGCTTCCAGCCCGCCGACGAGAGGCACACCCGTCTGGAAGTCACCCTGAGAACGTTGTCGGAACCCAACCACCGGCCACTCCCCGTGACCTCCCGTGACAAGGAGACCCACCCCGTCGCCGCGGTCTCCCTGCCGTAGCCCCCTGCCGCGGCGACACGGGGACCGGCCCGCGGCCGCGGTCGTCACATGAAGTCGGCGATGCCGGACTGCTTGTTCGTGTCGTCTTCGAATATCGACTCCAGCGACCCTTCTAACACCTTCAGCCGCTGTTTCGTGTAGGGCCGGCAGTCGAACCGCTCCGCCACCTCGATGGCGGTGTCGACGTACTTGCTCACCGACCCCTCGTGGACCGTGAGGTTGACCCGGCCGCCGCACTCGCGGCACTCGCCCGTCAGCGGCATCCGGCGGTACTTCTCACCGCAGTCGAGACAGCGCGTCTCCTGGCGCGAGAACGCCCGGAGGTTGCCGATGATGTCCGGCAGGAAGTGGTACTCGATCACGCGCTCGGCCACGTCCGTCTCGTCGACCGCGCGCAGCTTCCGCGCCAGCTCCAGCTGCGCGTCCATCTTCTCCATCATGTCGCCGAGCGTCTTGTACGCCGACAGGTCCGGCCCCATCGCGATGTCCGTCGTGTCGTGGGTGTGGTCGAACCCGTGGTACTCGTCGTCGGTGCCGAGCGTGTCCTCCCCGATCTGGATCAGCTCCTCGACTTCCTCCGGGTCGGCCAGCTCCCGCGACGCCTCGTACAGCTCCAGCGGGTACTCCCGCACGATGTCAACGTTGTGCGCCTCGTCGTCGATCTCCGAGGGGTCGATCCGAGAGGACATCACTAAGGGTGCATCCATGCGCCCGCCGCGCTGGTCCGGCAGAAATTCTTTCGAGAAGTTGAGAAGTCCGTCCATGAGAAGCATCACACAGTCCTCGTCGCCGTCACACTGATCGACCGACAGATCGTTCGCGACGAGAGAGTGCGTGTCCTCGACGGTGAGGCAGTAGACGTGCTCAACGTCGCTCTCGACGACCTCCACTTCGTCGACGTTCTCGACAAGGTATTCTCCGGATCCGCCGTCCGACACCTTCGGTGCGTACGGCTCGACGGACGAGACGTTCCCCATCAGCCGATCGCGCTTCCGAGAGAGGTGGAAGCCGGCAATTTCAGAGAACCGAACGGCATCGTGTGACGAGACACTAAGGACGTACGTCTGCGCGGTCATCCGCGGATCGCTCTCGTCGTAGAACTCGGGAAACTTATCATGGAGTTGGACCCTCTTCGGTCGGTCGACAGTCGCGTGAATGTCGAGCCGCCGCAGGAGACCGATCAAGTCCTCTCGAAGCTCCTCGCTCACCGTCGTCGCGGTGATTCGGAGCGATCCGTCATCCACGCTGCCGTCGCCGCTGAAGTAGCCACTCAGATACGCTCCGACGATCTCATCGGGTGCACCGAAGATCCGATCAGGGACTCGCTTCGTGTGTGCGTACACACCGGAGTCGAGCACCGAGTCGAAGAACGCACGCAACAGGCGACCGGAGACGGTCACTTTGGCGTGATTCTCTTCGTACGGGTCGACCCCGAACTCCTCTCGCAAAACGTTGAGGAAGAACTCCCTCGCCTCCGTTTCCGTCCCGCAGATCGTCGTCTGGTGGATCGTCCCCTTCGGCGTCTCCTGTTCGCGGGCGAACCCTTCCGCCGCGTAGTAGCCGAGTAGCGTCGCGACGCGCTCGTTGAGATCGACGAACCGATCGATCTCCGTGCGATCGCGTTTCATTCCGAGGGTGACATCGTCCGGAACGAACGCGAGCATCTCGTCGAGCGAGGAGAAACACTGCTGAAGATACGAGACAGGGAAGCTCTCCCGGTATAGGTAGTTACTCAGCGTCTTTTTGTTCGTCTCGAACACTTCGGTCATGCTCTGGAGGGGATAGAACCGCCCGTCCCAGTCATCCGCGAAAGCGTCCTCGAAGAGATCGTACAGCCGGTCTTTGTCCAGCCCCTTGATCATGAGGCGGTCGGTCGGAACCGCGTCAGACCGGACAAACTCGGCGAGGAGGTCGAACCGCTGCGGGTCCCGACTGATGTCGTCGGACCCGATCGAGTCGGGGATCACCAGCCTGTCGTTCGCGTCGAGTTCTCGCGCCTCTCTGCTGGCGACCTCGTCCCGTTCGTCGTCGTACACGTGAACCCCGTGGTCTGGAGTGACGGTTATCGATCGACCTGACTCGGTACGAACCCGCACGAGGTGGTTCGGTGCGTCGTGCTTGCTGACTGCCTCTACCGAACGAGAGACGCGATCGCCATCCGCGGTCAACGACGGAACGCGCAGGTCACCGTCGACGTCTTCTAATTTGCCGACAGCCGTTCCGAAGTCGTCGAACTCGACGTCGGACCGATCGAGGTACGTCTCGACGAACGCCTCGATTTCGTCGTATCGTAGCTGACCGGTCTCGTCCTCGTACCAGATCTTCGTCTCCGGATGGAAGCAGTTCCGACGTTTCGCGGCGTGAAAGTACGGATGCGCGTATCCGACCGCGGCCGAGGTGAAACCTACCACTCTCCCGACAGTCGCCGCGCTCGTGTGGGGCGCCATCCCGAAGACGAGCTCGCCGACGAGGTCGTCGCGCTCGTTCACCTCGTAGAAGCGGTCGAGCCCGTAGAACTGTTCGAGCAGGTCGTCGACGAAGTCGGCGGTCTTCAGCATGTGCTCGGCCGCGCCGTCCGAGAGGACGATGTCCTGGACCCGGAGCTCGACCACCTGGTCGTCGTGGCGCAGCGGCTCGCCGTCGATATCGGTCTCGTACCCCAGCTCGCGGAAGTGGTCCGCGGTGACGTCGAGCTCCGCGGGCTTGACCGCGGTGACCGGGAGGTCGGTCATGTCGTACCGGACCGTGCCGTCCTTGAACGAGGTGACGCCGTTCTTCGCGCGGAGGACGCCCTTCTCGATCGGCTCGGGCGTCTTGTTCCGCGAGGTGAGCCCCTGGACCCCCTTGAGGATCTCGAAGGCGGACTCGCGCTCGCCGACGTTCTCGAGGGCGGAGCGGTACGCGTCGTTGACGTCGACCTCCCGGCGGGTCGCCGCCGTCACCTCCCACTCGCAGCGCGGGCACTCGACGCGGCCGGCCTCGTCGGGCTCGCAGACGGTGCCGCAGTCGCCGCACTCGTAGTACGGCTCGGTGTGCGTTTCGCAGTCGGGACAGAGGGCGGCGTAGGTGTGCTCGCCGCAGTCGGGGCAGACGCGGTCGGACACCTCGAGCTCGTGTCGCCCCCGGTGGCCGGTGTCGTCCATGACGTTCGCGGCCTCGGCGACGTCGCGCTGGGGACCGCCCGCCTCGTTGATCGGGAACAGAGTGTGAACCGCGGGAGACAGATCGCGGCTCTCCGACTTCTCCGGCCGACCCATCCGGTTGCCGACTCTGGTGGGGGCGCGCTCGCGGACCTCGAAGGGGGCGACCTCGTTGACCGCGCGGATCGCGTTCTCGCCGTCGGCGTAGCCGCGGGCCGCCGCCGAGAGGTCCCCCTCGTCCCACTCTTTCCGGAGCCCGTCGTCGACCCCGAGCGACCGCGCGAGCGGCCGCCACGTCGGGATCCGGAGCGCGTCCGGCGTCGCCGCGTGTTCGACCAGCAGCGACTCCAGCGCGTCCTGAACCGGGTCGGTGCGCTCGACCGCGAGGACGCCCTCGACCACGTCGCCCGCGGCGACCGCGTCCGCGAGCGTCGCGAACGCCGCGACCGAGACGTCGTGCCAGAGGTACGTGTACTCGGGGTGGAGGGGACAGTCGTACTCGCGCGCCCACGAGAGCGCCTCCTCGACGGCGGGGCGTTCGAGGTCGACGTGGGGGTCGTCCCCCATGGCCTGTACGTCCGCGCCGGCCGCCTCGAACTCCTGAACCCACCACTCGGGGGCGTACGACGCGGGCGCGAGCGGGTGGTTGTTCTCGACGAACTCCCCGTAGTTGACGAGGTACTCACCCAGGTCGAGCACCTCCTCGATCCCGTTGCGGACCGCCTTCGCCTCTTCGGGGTCGTCGATCCGGCGGACCTCACCGTTCGCGAGGCGGACCGTCGGTCCCTCGATGGAATCGACGGGGACGACGCCGTGGGCCTTGCCCGGCCGCTCCGTCTTGATCTGCGTGCCGGCCGCGAGGAAGTCGTCGACGATGTGCATCGTCGCGGGGTGGACGCCGCCGGTCGCGAACCCGTGGTTTCGCGCGCGACCGTACCGGAGCCGGAACCCGCCCGCCTCGCTCGGGTGCGTGAACACGGGCCGACCCGCGATAAGGTCTCGGAGGAACTTCTGGGAGGGCTCTGCCCGGAGCGGTCCCTCGGGCTCGGCGTCGGTCCCGGACTCGCCCTCCACTCCGTCCGATTCGCCGTCGCCTCCTTCGGCGTCGTCTCCGTCAGCCGCTTCGGCCTCCGCGGCGTCCCCGTCGCCCGCGCCGTCCGTCCCGATCGTCCCGTCGATCAGGTCCTGGAGCCACGGCCAGTCGACCTCCTCGAGGTCGCGGGTGTACCGCTGGATCTTCGGGGCCTTCAGCGCGATCCCCTCGGCGGCGACGAGGCACATTCCGCCGCGGGCAGAGTTGGTGTCGACGCGTTCGAGGTCGCGGAACCCCGAGACCTCCTCGTCGCTCGTCGCCTCCCCGTCGAGCATGACCGGGATGTGCTCCGCGATGAACTTCGACTCCTTGTCCTTCGGCGTGTACTGGAGCCCGGTGTCCTTGTCGTAGAGGGCGATCTCCTCGGCGTAGCGCTCGACCTCGACATCGCGGGGCTTGTACTCGTCGACGTCGAGCAGGGACCGGGCGTAGTCGGCAACGAGCACGGACAGCGCCTGGGCGGTCCCGCCCGCCGAGCGGATCGGGCCGGCGTAGTAGACGTTGACGAACTCGGTTCCGTCGTCGTTCTCCAGCAGTTCGACGCGGTCGATCCCCTCGATCGGCGCGGCGACGACGCCCTCGGTGAGCAGCGCGACGGCGGTCCGGACCGCCCCCTCGATCTTCCCCTCCCGGGAGTCGTAGTCGCCCACGTTGCCGTCGACGAAGTCGGTGACGAGTTCCAGCGCCGCCTCCTCGCGGGACATCTCCCCCTCCAGGTCGCGGACGCGTTCCGCGACGCCGTCGATGCCGAGGATGTTCTCGACGCGGTCGGCCATGTCGCGGGCGACCGGGATCTCGATCTCGGGCTCCGGGTCCCGGCCCTGCTCTTTGGCCGCCTCCGCGACGTCCCACGCCTCGTCGAGGCGCTCTTCGATCCGCGCGAAGTAGCGCTCGTCGTCCGGTCTCATCGGGCCTCGGTGGGGGCCGCGCGACGCGGTCGGCGGGTCACAGCCACAGGTCCAGGTCCGTGGCCTCGTCGTGGGAGCGCTCCAGCGGCTCGGCGAACGCGCGCAGGTGACACTCGCCGGCCCAGACGGTCGCCGAGTCGAGGTGGCCCGCGAGCGCCTGCCCGCTCGGCCGCGAGAGCACGACGTGGGTGTGCGCGAACACGTCGCCCTCCAAAAGCGAGACGTTGCCCACGCAGGCGGCCACCTCCAGCGGCTCGTCGAACGTCACCGAGCGGTACTCGGTCTCCTCCTGGTCGTAGAACCAGACGTCCGCGTCCTGGAC
Organism: Halorubrum sp. SP3; assembly: GCF_005435195.1. NCBI lineage: Archaea > Methanobacteriati > Methanobacteriota > Halobacteria > Halobacteriales > Haloferacaceae > Halorubrum > Halorubrum sp. SP3. Next base: position 12,583 of record NZ_SGTU01000013.1, read on the forward strand.
CGCGCCGAGCGCCGTGAACCAGCCGGCCTCGACGTCCTCCTCGCGGGCGAGGCTCTCGATCTCCTCGCGCCAGTCGGCGCCCGTCTCGAACCGCGCGACGTACTCCGCCGTGGGTTCGACCTCGCGATGGTACATAGCAACTCCCCACGGCTGCCGGGGAGAAAAAGGCTTCAGTCGCCTCGACCGAGCCCGGCGATCCGAATTCGGTATAGCGATATACAGTTCAATCAGCGCTAGCGGGGAGTCACAAGAGGAACCACGAAAGAGTCGTTACGACGCGGGTGACCCGCGAACACGGTCGCCTATCGACGAACGGCGATGCGACTCGCGGAACGAGAGAGGAGAAGGTCGCGGTTCGAACCGACTTAGAACGGAGCCTGGGGGCCTTCGTCGTCGCCGCCGTCGTCGTCGGTCGTCTCGCCGGGGAAGGAGGGGGACATCCCGCCGCCGCTGCTGGTGCCGCCGAGGTCCCCGTCGGCGCCGGCGGCCGCGCCGGTGTCGGCGTGGACCGTCTCGATCTCGGGGATCTCCTTGACCATCCGGGACTTGATCGCCTGGATCGTCATCGGGGAGATACCGCAGCCGGAACAGGCGCCGCCGAGCTGGACCGTCACCTCGCCCTTCTCGCGGTCGAGGTGGGCGATGGCGGCGCTCCCGCCGTGCATCTGGATCTGCGGGAAGTTGCGCCGCAGGAAGTTCGTGATCCGCTCGCGGAGTTCGTTTTCCGCGTCAGCCGCGTCGGTGTCCGTGCTCATGCCCGCGAGTTGGCGGGCGGCGGGCTTATGCCTTTGGTTCGGGCGGATACGGGCCGCGACGTCGCCCCGTCACTCCGGGCGATCGACACCGAGGGTGCGGTACAGCTCGGACTCGATCCGCTCGACGTACTCGTCGAGCGTCTCCTCGAACGTCTCGTCGTCGACCGCGACGGCGCCGCGGATGCGCTCGCGGGGGTTCTCCGGAAGTTCGACGCGGAACTCGCCGTCCTCGTAGAACGGTTCCGACTCGTTGAGCACGGTCTGATCGATGCCGTGGATCAGCTCCGAGTCGTACCGGTCGTTCATCTGCTCGAAGGCGTTCTTGTACGCCCGCTGGAGCTCGTTGAAGTAGTGCGCGTACTTGTCCTCGAACTTCTCCGGGTCGAACTCGTCGGCCATGTCGCGAGCGAGGGTCCGGCGGGAAAAAAGCCGGTCGATCGCCGCCGAGACCGCGGATCGGACGGGAAAGACGAACGTTCGGTCAGCCGGGGAGTCCGAGCTGAACTGGCGTGGTAAATCTCATGTTGCGATATAGAATCTGTCGCTCGCGGCGATAGCCGGTACTCCGGCGTCGCGCTACAGGCCGGACGCTAGGCAGCGCTGACGGACCGGGAGACGTCCCTGAGCGACCAGCGACAGACGGGTGACGAACGGACGGCCACGGGAATCGGTCCCGAGCGACACAAAAAGAAAACCGACCGCGGCGACGACCGTCAGTCGAGGTCGAAGCGGTCGAGCGTCATGACCTCGCTCCAGACCGCAGCGAAGTCCTCGACGAACTTCTCCTCGTCGCTGGCGTACACGTCCGCGATGGTGCGGAGCCGCGCGTTCGACCCGAAGACGAGGTCGGCGCGCGTCGCCTCCCACGCGACCTCGCCGGTGTCGCGGTCGCGGACCTCGTAGAGGTCCTCGGCGTCGGTGACCTCGTCCCACTCGTACTCCATGTCGAGCAGGTTGGCGAAGAAGTCGTTCGTCAGCGTCCCGGGCTCGTCCGTGAACGCCGTGCGGTCGCCGTAGGTCGCGCCGAGCGCGCGCAGGCCGCCCGCCAGCACGGTCATCTCGCTGGCGGTCAGGTTCAGCAGGTCCGCCTTGTCGACCATCAGGTCCTCGACGTCCTCGTCGGTGTCACCGAGGTAGTTGCGGAACCCGTCGGCCTTCGGTTTGAGCGCCTCGAAGGAGTCGACGTCCGTCTGCTCGGCGGTCGCGTCGACGCGGCCGGGCGCGAACGGCACTTCGACGTCGTGGCCCGCGTCGGCCGCGGCCTGCTCGACGGCCGCGGTCCCGCCCAGCACGATGAGGTCGGCGAGCGAGACGCGGACGTCGTCGGCGCGCGACTCGTTGAACTCGGACTGGATCGCTTCGAGCGTCGAGAGGACGTCGGCGAGCTGCTCGGGCTCGTTGGCCTCCCAGCTCCGCTGGGGTTCGAGGCGGATCCGGGCGCCGTTGGCGCCGCCGCGCTTGTCGCTGTCGCGGTAGGTGGACGCCGCCGCCCACGCGGTCTCGACGAGCTCGCCGGTCGACAGCTCGGAGTCGAGGAGCGCCCCTTTGAGATCGGCGGCTTCCGCGTCGCCGATCGTCTCGTAGTCGGCCTCCGGCAGGGGATCCTGCCAGATCATCGTCTCCTCCGGGACCTCGGGGCCGAGGAAGCGCTCCGGCGGGCCCATGTCGCGGTGGATGAGCTTGTACCACGCCTTCGCGAACGTCTGCTGGAACTCGTCGGGATCGTCGCGGAACTCCTCTAAGACGGCCCGGAAGTCGTCATCGTGCTTCAGGGCGATGTCCGTCGTGAGCATCATGACGTCCTCCTTGTCGGAGGGGTCCGCGACGCCGGGCGCGGCGTCGTCGAGCTCGTCGTTCTTCGTGGTCCACTGCCACGCGCCGCCGGGGCCCTTCTCCGGCTCCCAGTCGTAGGTGAGCAGGTTGTTGACGTAGCTTATGTCCCAGACGGTCGGGGTGGCGTTCCACGGCCCCTCGATACCGCTGGTGATCGCGTCGGGGCCTTTCCCCTCGCCGAACTCGTTGTCCCAGCCGAGGCCCTGGAGGTCGATAGGGGCGTCCTCGGGTTCGGGACCGAGGTTGTCGCCGTCGTCGGCGCCGTGGACCTTCCCGAACGTGTGGCCGCCGGCGATGAGCGCGACGGTCTCCTTGTCGTTCATCGCCATGCGGCTGAACGACTGGCGGATGTTCTTCGCGGAGCCCTCGAGGTCCGGCTCGCCGTTCGGCCCCTCGGGGTTGACGTAGATGAGGCCCATCACGGTGTTGCCGAGCGGCGCCTTGAGGTCGCCGTTCTCGTCGAAGCGGTCGGGGGAGGTCGTCTCGAACTCGCTTTCGGGCCCCCAGTCGACCGAGTCGTCGCCCCGGAAGTCGTCCTCGCGGCCGCCCGCGAAGCCGAACGTCTCGAAGCCCATCGACTCGAGGGCGACGTTGCCGGCGAGCACGATGAGGTCCGCCCACGAGAGCTTGCTCCCGTACTTCGTCTTGACCGGCTCCAGCAGCCGCCGGGCCTTGTCGAGGTTCACGTTGTCCGGCCAGCTGCTGATCGGGGGAAGTCGCTGGTGTCCGCCGGCCGCACCGCCGCGCCCGTCGAGCGAGCGGTACGTGCCGGCGCTGTGCCACGCCATCCGGATGAACAGCGGACCGTAGTGCCCGTAGTCGGCGGGCCACCACTCCTTCGAGTCGGTCATCACGTCCTCGAGGTCGGACTTGACCGCCTCGAGGTCGAGCTCCTCGAACGCCGCCGCGTAGTCGAACTCCTCGTCGTACGGACCGATGTCGGCGGAGTTCTGGTCGAGCAGCTCCAGATCCAACTGATCCGGCCACCACTCTTGGGTGTTACTAGCCATCAAGAAATGGTCGCCCCTCGTCGCAGATAATATTGTCTACTTCGAGAAGAGAATCATCGTTATAACAGAGAGTTTCTATCGAAATAATGAAGTTCTATTTGTGGATCCGCGAAGTCGACAACAGGGACCGCAGCGGCGCTCCGAGAGGTTTACCGCACGGTAAGTGTCCCCTGCCGGCGGCGACGAGTCGTCTTTTCGACAGTTCGACCGTCGTGAGTGAGAGTCACATTCAGGGACTCGGCGGCGCATCGCTTCGCTTCGTCGCGGGACCTCGGCAGGAGGAAGATCGCGGCCGCACGGAACACGGAGGGGTCGAGCGCGCTAAGCGGTTCAGCCACGGAAGGGTCGAGCGCGGTCAGCGGTTCAGCGTGTGTATGGCCTGTCCGCGCGCGTTCTCGGCGGCCTCCATCACGGCCTCCGCGAGCGTCGGGTGGGTGTGGACGGTGGCGGCCACGTCCTCGAGCGTCGCGCCCATCTCGATCGCGAGCGCGACCTCGGCGATCAGCTCCGACGCCTCGGGGCCGACGATCTGCGCGCCGAGCACGAATCCGGCCTCCTCGTCGGCGACGATCCGGACGAACCCCTCGGTGTGGCCGGTCGTCATCGCCCGCCCGGAGGCGTTGAACGGCATCTGCCCGACGACGGGGTCGAATCCGGCGTCCTCGGCGTCGGCCTCGGTCATCCCGACCGTGCCGATCTCGGGGTCCGTGAACACCGCGGCCGGAACGGCCTGCCGGTCGAGTGCGGCCGGTTCGCCCGCGATCACCTCGGCGGCGACGATCCCCTCGTTCGAGGCCGCGTGCGCGAGCATCGGATCGCCCGCGACGTCACCGACGGCATGAATGTGTTCGACCGCCGTGCGGGTGCGGTCGTCCGTCTCGACGAAGCCGCGGTCGTCCGTCTCGATCCCGGCCACACCCGGGTCGAGCCCGTCGGTAACGGGCTGGCGGCCGACCGCGACGAGGATCCTGTCGACGCCGTACGTCGACTCATCTCCCGCCTCCGTCTCCGTGTGGAGCAGGTAGCCGCCGTCCGGCGCCTCCGACCACTCGCTCGCGCCCTCGCCGAAGTGGAACTCGACGCCCAGCTCCTCGGCGCGCTTGCGGACGATCCGCTTCACGTCGTCCTCGTAGGGGTCGAGGATGTCGTCGAGCATCTCGACGACCGTCACGTCGGCGCCGAGCTTCGCGTAGGTGGTCGCCAGCTCCATCCCGATGTAGCCGCCGCCGACGACCCCGAGCCGGTCCGGAACGGTCTCGGCGTCGAGCGCCTCGGCGGAGCTCCAGACGTGGTCCTCGGCGAAGTCGAAGCCGGGGATCTGGACCGGCCGCGAGCCGGTCGCGACGACCGCGTGTTCGAACGAGAGCGTCTCGGAGCCCTGCCCCTCGCCGCCGTGTGCGACGCGGACGGTGTTCTCGCCGGTGAACGAGGCGGTCCCGGCGACCAGGTTCACGCCGTTCGCCTTACAGAGCTTCTCGACGCCGCTCGTCAGCCCGTCGACGACGCCGTCTTTCCACTCGACCATCTTTCCCATGTCGACGGCGGGGTCCGCGTGGACGCCCATGAACTCCGCGTTGCCCGCCTCGTGGGCGAGCCCGCTGCCGGTGATCAGCGCCTTCGAGGGGATACAGCCGCGGTTGAGACAGGCGCCCCCGTAGGCGTCCTTCTCGACCAGCGTCGTGTCGAGCCCCTTCTGTGCGGCGCGGATGGCGGCGACGTAGCCGCCCGGCCCCGCGCCGATGACCAGTACCTCCGTTCCCGTGGTGACGTCTCCGACGACCATTATTCGGTGAGTAGCAACAGCGGGTGTTCAAGCTGTTCCATGACGGTGTTCGCGAACTCGGCCGCGATCGCGCCGTCGACGACCCGGTGGTCGATCGACAGCGAGAGCGGCAGCGTCGGCGCGGGGACGACCTCACTGTCCCCGTCGGCCCCCTCGCGCACGACGGGGCGCTCCTCGATGGCGCCGAGCCCCAAGATCGCGGTCTCGGGGTAGTTGATGATCGGCGTGGCGTACTCGCCGCCGATGGCGCCGAAGTTGGTGATGGTGAACGTGCCGTCCTTCATTTCGTCGGGCTTCAGCTTCCGCTCGCGGGCGCGGGCGGCGAGGTCGTTCACCTCGTCGGCCAGCTCGAAGAGCCCCTTCTCGTCGACGTCGTCGACGACGGGGACCATCAGGCCGGCGTCGGTCGCGACCGCGATCCCGAGGTTGTACTCGCGCTTCAACACGATCTCCTCCTCGTCCTCGCGGAGCTCGCTGTTGAGGTACGGATGCGCCTTCAGCCCGGCGACGATGGCCTTCATCACGAACGGCATGTAGGTGAGCTTCACGCCCCTCGCCTCGGCCTTCGGCTTCAGCTCCTCGCGGGCCTCCACGAGCGCGTCGACCTCGGCGGTGTCGTGGTGGGTGACGTGCGGCGCCGTGAACTTCGACCGTTCCATCTGCTTCCCGATAGTGCGCCTGACGCCGCGGTAAGGGACCGTCTCGTCGCCGTCGCGCTCGGTCGACGCGGTCCCCGAGGCGGCGGCCGCATCCGTCGCGGCGGGCTCCGGGGTCGCCTCCGCGTCGGCCGGCTCCGCGTCGACCGGTTCCGGCTCCGCCGTCGGCTCTGCCGGCGACTCCAGCGCGTCCGCGTAGGCGTTCACGGCCTCGGCCGTGACGAACGCCTCGCCGTCGCGGGTCTCGTCGGTCGGCACGTCGTCGAGGTCCACGTCGCGCTCGCGCGCGACCTTCCGCGTCGCGGGCGTCGCGAGCGTCGTCTCACGGCCCGCCGGCTCGGGGGCATCGCCGCCAGCGCCGGCCGCGGAGTCGGCGGAGCCCCGCTTGCTGACCGCGGACTTCCGCTCGCCCGATCCGGTGTCGGTCGGCGCGGGCCGCGGCGTCGGCGCGTCGCCGTCGGAGCCCCCGCCGCTCGCGGCGGCCCCGCCCTCGGCGTGCGCCCGCACGTCGGCCTCGGTCACGCGACCGCCGGGACCGCTCCCGTCGACCGCGGCGACGTCGACGCCCAGCTCGCGGGCGAGCCGGCGGGCCGACGGCGGCGCGAAGGTTCGTCCGGAGGGCGTGTCAGGTTCGGACTCTGCGGCGGGTTCCGCGTCCGGGGCGGTGTCGCCCGCGCTCGCGTCCGCCTCGTCTGCGGTCGCGTCCGGCTCGGAATCGGACGCTGCGGCCGAGTCGGCGTCGTCGCTGGCGCCCGCCTCGGCATCGCCCTCCTCGTCCACGCGGAACGAGATGATCACGTCGCCGACGGGGACCATCTCCCCCTCCTCGACGAACAGCTCCTCGACGGTCCCGTCGTAGCTCGACGGCACCTCGACGAGCGCCTTGTCGGTCTCGACCTCGGCGACGGGCTGGTCCTCCTCGACGCGGTCGCCGGGCGCGACCAGCCACGAGACCAGTTCGCCCTCCGCGACGCCCTCGCCGACGTCGGGGAGCTTGAACTCCTTGATCGTCATCGATCGCCCTCCCCGACGGTCACGCGTCGACGCTCGGCGGTCACGTTTCGGCTCGCATCGGTCATAGGTGTATCTCCGGCGGTCATCTTAAAACTCGACCGCCTCCAGAATTCCGTCCTCGATGCGCGCCGCCGACGGGAGGTAGTAGTCCTCCAGCGCGTACAGCGGGTACGGCACGTCGAACCCGGTGACGCGGCCGATCGGCGCCTCCTGGTACAGCAGCGCCTCCTCCTGGAGGATCGCCGTGATCTCGCCCGCGAGCCCACCGGTCTTCGGCGCCTCGTGGACGACGACCCCGCGGCCCGTCTTCTCGAACGCCTCGACTATCGCCTCGCGGTCGAGCGGCGATATCGTCCGGAGGTCGACGACCTCGCACTCGATCCCCTCCTCGCCGAGCGTCTCGGCGGCCTCCAGCGTGGGGCGGGTCATCGCGCCGTAGGTGAACACGGCGACGTCGTCCCCCTCGCGGCGCGTGGCCGCCTCCCCGATGGGAACCGTGTACGGCTCCTCGGGGACCTCCTCGCGGAACGCCCGGTAGATCAGCTTCGGCTCGAGGAAGATCACCGGGTCGGGGTCGCGGATCGACGCCGCGAGTAATCCTTTCGCCTCGTACGGCGTCGAGGGGATCACCACCTTCAGCCCCGCCTCGTGGGCGTAGAACGCCTCCTTCGACTCGGAGTGGTGCTCCGGCGCGCGGATGCCGCCGCCGTAGGGGGCCCGCAGCGTCATCGGGAGCGTGAACCGCCCGCGGCTGCGGGTTCGGAACCGCGCCATGTGCGAGACGATCTGGTCGAAGCCGGGATACATGAACCCGGAGAACTGGATCTCCGGGACCGGTCGCATCCCCATCGCGGCCATCCCGACCGCGGTGCCGACGATCCCGGACTCGGCGAGCGGCGTGTCGATCACTCGGTCGCCGCCGAACTCGTCGAACAGCCCCTCGGTCGCGCGGAAGACGCCGCCGTTCTTGCCGACATCTTGGCCCATCACGACCACGTCGTCGTCCTCGCGCAGTTCGGCGTGCAATCCGTCTCGGACGGCCTGTACCAGCGTGAGGTTCTGTGTGTCGGTCATTCAGTCCTCCAGAAACGCGGCGTCGCCGCGTTCGTCTCGCAGCGCGGCGAACTCCTCGTACTGTCGTTCCAGTTCGGGCGGAAGCTCCGCGTAGACGTGTTCGAACAGCTCCCGCGGGTCGGGACGCGCCATCGACTCCGCGGCGTCTATCGCGTCCGCGACCTGCGCCTCGACCGACGACTCGATCTCGGCGACGCGCTCCTCGTCGAGGACCCCCTCGTCGCGGAGGTACGACTCCAGCCGGTCGATCGGGTCCTTCCGCTTCCAGCGCTCGACCTCCTCGTCGTCGCGGTAGACGGTCGGGTCGTCGGCGGTCGTGTGCGCGCCGAACCGGTACTGGACCGCCTCGATGAGCGTCGGCCGCGGCCGGTCGGCGTCGGGGTCGCGCGCCTTCTCTACCGCGGCCGTCGTGACGCTGTACACCGCCAGCGGGTCCATCCCGTCGACCTGAACGCCGTCGATACCGTACGCCTCCGCCTTCTGCGCCAGCGTCGCGCTCCGCGTCTGCCGCTCGCGGGGGACGGAGATGGCCCACTGGTTGTTGTTACAGAAGAAGACGGTCGGCGTGTCGAACACGCCGGCGAAGTTGACTCCCTCGTGGAAGTCCCCCTCGCTCGTCGCGCCGTCCCCGAAGTAACAGATGAACGCGTCGTCCTCGCCGCGGAGCTTCGAGGCCCACGCGGCGCCCGTCGCGTGGGGCACCTGCGACGCGATGGGGACGGCGACGGGGAACACGTTGACGTCGGGCGGCGCGTTGTTGCCGTCCTCGTGGCCCATCCAGTAGAGCAGCGTCTGTTTCAGCGGGAGCCCGTGTACTAAGGCGGCGCCGTGCTCGCGGTACGACGGAACCATCCAATCGTCCGCGTCGAGCGCGTACGCCGACCCGATCTGGGCGCCCTCCTGCCCGGAGAGCGGGGGGTACGTCCCCATCCGTCCCTGCCGTTGGAGGCTCACCGCGCGGCCGTCAAAGTGACGCGCCAGCCGCATGTGCCTGTACATCTCGACGAGCGACTCGTCGTCGAGGTCGGGAACGTCGCCGACGACGTCCCCGTCCTCGTCGAGGACGCGAACCGTATCGTCGTACGCCCTGTCGAATACGCTCACGGTCGGACCCACCTTCGCATGTGCGATCCGTCCACCGCCCGGGTAATATCGTTTTCGTAAATAATTTAGTATGCGCAGAAATAGCGGCTCCGCGCTGAGAAACCGTCCATCAGACGGGGAGAGAATCGAACGTTTCTGAACAATCTCCGAGCAGTTCGGCAATATTTTCGTCAGGATGGGCGTTTCGAGGGTCAGTAACGAACGAACAGGAAGGTTTTCGCGCGACGGTTCGTCTCCGGGAAGCGGGGAGCATGAACCGCGATCCGCGGCACCGCGGCTCGGCGGGCGGGCGTAGAACGACGAAATCGGGGCGTTCGAGGCGCTATCCGAGTCGGAAGGAGGGCTCGTCCGGCTCGCCGTCGAGGTCCTCGAGCTGGATCACCTCGTCGTCGCCGTCCTCCAGCTGTTCGCGGAGGTAGTTGACGTACCGCTTGTGCTCTTCGAGCTGCTCGCGGAGGTGTTCGGCCTCGAGTTCCAGCCGCTCGTGCTCGCGGACGAAGCTCTTCGGGACCTCGATCTTCGGGGGGAACGACTCGTCGCCGGCGCCGCCCGGTCCGCTCTCCGGAACGACTCGGACCTGACCGTCGTGGGCAACGAGCATATCCACGTAGTCGCGGAACACCGCCGACAGCGAGATGTCCCGCTCCTCGGCGATGTCGCGGAGCGTCTCGAACGCGTCCTCGTTGACGCGGAACGAGATCGTCTTGTTCTTATTGCCCATCACCGGACCGTTCGTTCCGCGGATTACTTAAGTGTTTGTCAGACGGTCGCAAGGCCGAACGCCCCGTTCGACGGGTCGGAGCGTCCCGACCGCGTCAGGGCTCCGGCGCTCCCGACCGCGTCAGGGCTCCGGCGCTCCCGCCGGATCCGTCTCGTCGGAGGTGGCGTCGTCGGACGGGGGGTCGCCGTCCGCCGACCCGTCGCCCGCGAGCTCGTCGTCGCTCTCGTCGAGGTCCTCCAACGCCGACAGCGCGGCGGCCTTGTACGTCTGGGGGTCCAGGTCGTACTCCTCGCGGGCCATGCGCGCGTACTCGTTGCCCTCGTCGTCGAACGCGGCGACGCGCTCGACGGTGCGGCGGGCGGTCTCCGCGACCCAGCGGTCGCGGGTGGCGGCGTCGACCTCGGTGATCGACTCGGGGCGGACGGAGACCCGGACCGTGCCGTCGTCGGTCTCGTAGGTCCGGGGTTTCCCCACGACTGCGACGTACGCCGGGGGCTCCAGGTCCCGGAGCTTGGAAGCGGCTTCCGGCTGGTACTGGCCGGCGTACACGAAGAACGTGCCCGTCGGGTCGACGATGCGGCCGCGCCAGTACTCGCTGTCGTCGCCGACGTCCTCCTTCTCCGTGAGCGTGCCCACGAAGAACACGCGGTTCGAGGACTCGCCCGTCGGCAGCAGCGCGTAGACGGGAGCGCGCTCGTCGTCGGACTCGGTGAACGTGTAGCCGGCGTCGTTGAACTCGGTGGCGAACACGCGCCGGGCGACCTCTCGGGTGGGGGCTGACCCGCTCATATCAGATCGACCTCGCTTCGATCAGCGCGCTTTCAACGTCGACCGTCCCGGGGTCCTCCATCTCGTCGACCAGGACGTACCGGCCGAAGGTGGGGCCGGTGACGCGGTAGTAGCGCCCGAGCACGTCCTCGCCCATCTCCTCGGCGACGACGGTGGTGTCGAGCGCGTCCATCGCCATGTCCTTGGCCTCCTCGAGGGTCATCCCGGTGAGGTCCTCGGTGGCCTCGCAGTCGAAGATGACCTCGGTGACGGTCTCGCCGTCGTCGAGGACGCCCTTGATCCGGAGGTCGAACTCGCCCTCGACCTGGCCGTGTTCCGAGCAGCGCCCGTTCTGGAGGACGCGCGTACAGTCGTCCTCGGGGCAGCGCTTGATCAGCCCGGACCCGGACTGGATGTCCACGAGGGCGCCCTCGACCGTGTCGGCGTTGTCGCCGACCTCGATCGCCTCGTCGATCTCGGTGATACCGGTCGTCCGGTTGAGCTTCACCGAGTAGCTCCCCTCGTACTCGTCGGTGACGACGTTCGAGAGCTCGTACGCCTGCCCCTCCGTCAGCTCGGGGAGGTCTGAGGTCTCGAAGGCGACGAACTTGATCGTGCCCGACTCGTCCCCGAGCAGGCCGACCTGCGAGATCGAGTCGCTGCGCGGCTCCCAGAGGTCGACCAGCTTCACGCGCAGGTCGACCCACTGTTCGTCCTCGTCGATGTCGTTGACGAGGACCTCCTCGCTGCCGCCGCGGCCGAGCTCGTCGCGCTCCATGCCGGCGTCTTCGAGGTAGCTGTTGGTGACGCTCCGGCTCGCCTCGTCGAGCGGCACGCGGTACTCGTCGACGAGCGTCGCAAGCCGCTCCTCGACGTCGTCGGGGTCGACGTCGGTGTGGTCCGAGAACTGTTCCGCTATCGCTTCCGCTTCCTGTCGCAGTTCGCTCATGGGGTGTCTCCGCCTCCGGTCTTGTTTCGGTGGGAGGCGTACGACGGTTGGTTCCTCACCGTATTAAAACGCTCGTGACCGCGGTGAAAGTGGAACGAAACGCCCGCTCGAGGTGCTCTACGTGGTGTTCTTTCGATTCGCGGAGATCGGTCGACGAAACGACTTCGCTCGCGTCAGACGCTCGTCAGCCACACGCGGGCTTCGTTTCGAGTGGAACGATCACACGGATCGCGGCCCCACGAGACAGGGATCCGGCAAGCGTGACGAGAACGATAGCGGTGGCGCGCGCCTCCGAGCGCCTTTTAAAGGCGCGAGGAGCGCGTGCGAGGGAGTCGCGAGCGAACGGCGACCGAAGGGAGCCCGAGCGAGCGACGAGGCTGGGGAGGCGTGAGGTGCGGTCCCGCGAGCGACCGGAGGGAGCGAGCGGGAGTACGGAAGTCGCAGCCCGCGCAGCGAACGCAGTGAGCGAGCAGGACCGTCTTCCGGTGGTGCGGTCGCCGTCGGGCGGGACTCGAAGGGGCAGTCGCGAGGGCGAAGCACGGCGAAACAAGGACCGCAGGAGCGAGCGAAGCGAGCGACGAGGACTGAAGCGAGCCGCGCGAGCCGTCGCGACTGGGGCTTCGGCAGTGTTCGTGTCGAGTGGGTGTTTATAAGCAGAAACGGTATCGTACAGCCGAGCGACTGGGGCTTCGGCGGACGCAACTGTGGAATCGATGCCCGAGCCGCGACCGTCTCAGTCCGCGTCGGGGAACGGCACCTCGATCAGGTCGCCGTCGTCGGGCAGGAGACACTCGCCGTCGAACGCCTCGCGGGCGTCGCGGCGGATCGGCCGCGCGTCGGCCGCGTAGCGCGAGGAGATGTGGACCAAGGCGAGCCGCTTCGCGTTCGCACGGGCCGCTATCGACCCCGCCTCGCGGCCGGTCGAGTGGGCCGTGTCGCGGGCGCGGTCGGCCATGTCGTCGGCGAAGGTGGCGTCGTGGATGAGCAGGTCGGCGTCCTCCGCGGCCTCGACGGTGGTCTCTCGCGGCCGCGTGTCCGCGGTATACACCAGCTTGCGGCCCGGACGCGGCGGGCCGACGACCTGCTCCGGCTCGACGATCGTCCCGTCCTCGGCCTCGACCGGCTCGCCCTCGTGGAGCCGGCCGAACTTCGGACCGACGGGGACGCCGAGCTCCTCCGCCTTCGGGCGGTCGAACCGTCCGGGTCGGTCGTCCTCCTCCAGGACGTACCCCTGCGATACCGTTCGGTGTTCGGTCTCGAAGGCGCGCACCGCGTACTCGTCGGCGTCGTACGCGACCTCGCCGGGAGAGACCGGTTCGATCCGGACCGGGAACGCCGGGTCGTGCCCGGCCGCGTGGACCAGGTCGCGGAGGTGGTCGCCGGTTCCCGGCGGGCAGTGGACCGTCAGCGGGTCGGTACGGTCGTTGAATCCGAGCGTCTGGACGAGGCCGGGGATCCCGAGGACGTGGTCGCCGTGGAGGTGCGAGACGAACACGCGGTCGACGGCGAACCCCGTGCCGCTGCGCATCATCTCGCGCTGGGTGCCCTCGCCGCAGTCGAAGAGGAAGCGGTCGCCCTCGCGGTTGACGAAGACGGCGCTCGCCGCGCGCTCGACGGTCGGGACGGCGCCGCCCGTCCCGAGGAACGTGACGCGAAGAGACATGGCGAGTCGTCGGGGCGGCGGTTGTAAACCGGTGTCGATGCGAGGGACGGACGGAAGACGCCGTCCGGGACCGGCCCGCGGCCGACACCCACATGTGTCCGCGCCCCCGAGCGCGGCCATGCGAGATCCGATCGCCGCCTTGGTCAGACAGGAGGGGTGGCGCGCGGAGGGCGCGGCCGCCCGCGTCCACTACGAGGGCGGCCGCGACCGGTTCGCGGTGGAGTTCTACGCCGAGACGCCCCGCGTCCTCTACTGGTCCGTCCCGACCGACGACGACGAGGGCGGAACGGCGGTCCCGGTGCCACGCGACGACGTGCCGGATCCGCTCCGCCGACGCATCCGGGAGGACCTCGACGAGGCCGGAATCGACTCCGAGGTCGAGCGACGCGAACTCTGAGTTCGTCGAGCGGTCGCGGGTTCGAGGCCGTCGAGCGGTCGCGTGTTCGAGGCCGTCGAGCGGTCGCGTGTTCGAGGCCGCCGCCGACCGCGTCCAAAAGCGTCGCGCGCCGGGCGGAGACCGGAGGGACCGGGGTGCCCGCGCCGTCGGTCGGGGGCATCGAGGACGAAACCACCCGAACGCCGGGTCGTTACCGGCGTTTTCTGCCGATGTATTTCGGTTCGAAGGAAACCTATTTGCCGCCCTGCCCGATACGAACGTGTGATGAGTGGCGTCGAATGGGAGGAAGACGATCCGTTCGAGGAGCAGCGGGACAAGATCGAGAATCCGATGAAGCGGCTGTTCGTCGAATACGGCCGCGACTACGTCCCGCAGGTGACGGTGGGAGTGTTCGCGAGCATCTTCGCGCGGCTGCTCGACCTCCTGCCGCCGCTCATGCTCGGGATCGCCATCGACGCCGTGTTCTACGAGGACGCCCTGTTCAGCGAGCAGATCCCGCTCGTACTGCTGCCGGACGCGTGGCTCCCGACGGAGCAGGCGGCGCAGTTCTGGTTCACCATCGCCGTCATCGGAACGGCGTTCGGTCTCGGGGCGGGGTTCCACTGGATCCGCAACTGGGGGTTCAACGCCTTCGCGCAGAACATCCAGCACGACGTGCGGACGGACACCTACGACAAGATGCAGCGGCTCAACATGGAGTTCTTCTCGGACAAGCAGACCGGGGAGATGATGTCCATCCTCTCGAACGACGTGAACCGGCTCGAACGGTTCCTGAACGACGGGATGAACTCCCTGTTCCGCCTGTCGGTGATGGTGCTCGGCATCGGCGTCCTGCTGTTCTGGATCAACTGGCAGCTCGCCTTAGTCGCGCTGCTGCCGGTCCCGATCATCGGCGGATTCACCTTCCTGTTCATCAGGATCATCCAGCCGAAGTACGCCGAGGTGCGCTCGTCGGTCGGGAAGATGAACTCCCGGCTGGAGAACAACCTCGGCGGCATTCAGGTGATCAAGTCGTCGAACACGGAGCGGTACGAGTCCGACCGCGTCGACGACGTCTCGATGGACTACTTCGACGCCAACTGGGACGCGATCACCACCCGGATCAAGTTCTTCCCGGCGCTCCGCGTGCTCGCCGGCATCGGCTTCGTGCTCACGTTCATCGTCGGCGGCCTCTGGGTGTTCCAGGAGACGCCGCCGGGACCGTTCACGGGCGAGCTCTCGGTCGGGATGTTCGTCGTCTTCATCCTCTACACCCAGCGGTTCATCTGGCCGATGGCGCAGTTCGGGCAGATCATCAACATGTACCAGCGCGCCCGCGCCTCCTCCGCGCGGATCTTCGGACTGATGGACGAGCCCTCGCGGCTCGCCGAGGACCCGGGCGCCGAGGACCTCACGGTCGGCGACGGCGACGTGGTGTACGACGACGTCTCCTTCGGCTACGACGAGGAGACGATCATCGAGAACGTCGACTTCTCGGTCGAGGGCGGAGAGACGCTCGCCCTCGTGGGGCCGACCGGCGCCGGGAAGTCCACGGTACTCAAGCTGCTGCTCCGGATGTACGACGTGGACGAGGGCGCGATCGAGATCGACGGACAGAACGTCAGCGACGTGACGCTCAGATCGCTCCGCCGGTCGATCGGCTACGTCGGGCAGTCGTCGTACCTGTTCTACGGCACCGTCCGCGAGAACATCACGTACGGCACCTTCGACGCGACCGACGAGGAGGTCCGCGAGGCCGCCGAGGCCGCGGAGGCCCACGACTTCATCGAGAACCTCCCGGACGGCTACGACACGATGGTGGGCGAGCGCGGCGTGAAGCTCTCCGGCGGCCAGCGCCAGCGCGTCACCATCGCGCGGGCCGTGCTGAAGGACCCGGACATCCTCATCCTCGACGAGGCGACCTCCGACGTCGACACGGAGACGGAGATGCTGATCCAGCGCTCGCTCGACCGGCTCACCGCGGACCGGACGACGTTCGCGATCGCCCACCGGCTCTCGACTATCAAGGACGCGGACACGATCCTCGTGTTGGAGGGCGGGAGGATCGCCGAGCGCGGTACGCACGACGAGCTGCTCGAGAACGACGGGCTGTACGCGCACCTCTGGGGCGTTCAGGCCGGCGAGATAGACGAGCTCCCGCAGGAGTTCATCGACCGCGCGCAGGAGCGCACCGCTCGGATCGTCGAGGAAGCCGAGAGCGACGACGACTGATCGGGACCGCGCTGCCGAGCGGGACGGCGCCGGGACCCCGCCGCGGCGTCACCGCGGGAGTCGGGTCCACTCCTCTCCGGCCGCCTCCGGGGACGCGTCGTCGTAGCCGAGCGCGTCGAGGATCGCTCCGCGGACTTCCGACGGCTTCCGGAACTGCGTCCGCTCGTACCCTTCGAGGACGTCGTCGAGCCGCTCGGTCGCCGTCGGCGTCTCGAGTTCCGCGGCGCCGTACTGCTCTATCAGTTCCGCCGTCGTCACCGGGTACCGGTGTTCGCGGAGCGCCCGCTTCAGCGGACCGAACGTCACGGGGGGAGCCGGATCGTGCGCCTCCGTCTCGCGGTCCGTGTTGTCGCTGCTCATACGGCCGCGATCCACGGGGACCGTGATAATACCCCGGGCGCGTCCGGGCGACGAACCCCGTCCGCGAGCGGACGACCGGTCGCGGGAGGCGGCGACGACCGCCGCCTATACGACGCCGCGCGCCGAGGTGCGAGTATGCGCCTCAGCGAGGTCACCTGGACCGACGTGCGCGACGCCGACGTCGACATCGCGTTCCTCCCGGTGGGCAGCACGGAACAGCACGGGCCGCACGCGCCGCTCGGGACCGACACGCTGAACGCCGTCGCGGTCGCCGAGGCCGGTGCCGACGCGTACGAGAACGGGGATGCGAGTTCCGCGAGCGACACGGCCGACGCGAGCGGCGACGGCGGCGGCGACGCGTCGCCGGGCGAAGTCGCGGTCGCCCCGCCGATACCCGTCGGTGTCGCCGAGGAGCACCGCGCGTTCGACGGGACGATGTGGGTCTCTCCGGAGACGTTCCGCGCGTACGTCCGGGAGTCCGCCGAGTCGCTGGTCGCCCACGGGATCGACCGCGTCGTGTTCGTCAACGGACACGGCGGGAACGTCGAGGCGCTCGCGGAGGTCGCCCGCCGGTTCTCCCGCGACGACGCACACGAGGGGTACGGCGTCGGGTTCACGTGGTTCGACGCCACGGGCGACCACGCGAGCGACATGGGGCACGCCGGGCCGCTGGAGACGGCGCTGTTGCGCGCGACGAACCCGGACCTGGTCCGCGAGGAGCGGATCGACGAGGCGAGCGCGGGCGCCGCAGACCGGTGGGGCGAGTGGATCTCCGGCGTGAACCTCGCCCACGACTCCGACGAGTTCACCGACAACGGCGTCGTCGGGGACCCGCGGGCGGGCGACGCGGGGCGGGGCGAGGTCCTGCTCGACCGCGCGAGCGACGCGCTGGCGGAACTGACGGCGGCGGTCGTCGACCGGGACGCCGGGTGAGAGGGCGCGGCGGGGGACTACTCGTCCCCGTCGTCGCTCGCCGCGTCCTGGAGCGCGCCGCGGATCGCGGGGACGGTACCGGTGAGCGAGGCCACCTCCTCGGCGGCGCTCTCGATGTCGGCGACGAGCGATTCCAGCTCCTCGATCTCGGTCTTCAGGTCCTCGGCGTCCTCGAAGGCGTCCGCGCGCTCGCCGAGGACGTACGCCTTCTTGGCCGAGCGCACGCTGTCGGTCGCGTCGCCGGCGTCGAGGGCGGACTTCAGCCCGTTGAGCGCGCCGAGGACGTTGTCCGCGTCCGTCTCCCACACCGCGTCCGGGTCGGGGAGCTGCTCGCGCGCCGCCGCGAGGTGTTCTTCGACCTCCGCGCGGGTCTCCTCGGCCGCCTCGCCGAACAGGTCGTCGTCGTCGAACGTGGACTGGGCCATACCGGAACCGTCGTGCCCGCACCGTTTAAAAACCCGCCCGAAAGCGGAAGTGAAACCCGCGGGGAGGACGGATCCGACGACGGATCGGGGGGATCTCGCGTTCAGTTTCGGTCCGGCGGTGGGGGCGACTCAGCTTCGGACAGCGGGTCCGGCTCAGATCCGGACGAGCAGCTCCACCGCGATCAGCGTCACGAGGAGGCCGAGGAAGCCGGCGAGGACGGCGAGCGTCCGGATCTTGTCGTACACCGCGTCAGCGTCGGGCGTGGCCGTGAGGAGGGCCGGGCGGTCGCGGGGGCCGGACTCGCCCTCCGGGTCGAGGTCCGGGTCGGCGGGACCGGCCTTGCCAGCGGGACGAGCGTCGGTCTGGGGGTTCGGTTCCGACACGGTCGATCACTCGCGCCGGAGCCCCGTTAAACCGACTATGAGGGGACAATACCGGTATTGAGCCCTCCGGATATCAGGCCCGGTTCCACGGCGCCTCCTCGAAGTCGACGATCCGCTCGCCGCGGTCGAGCGCGTCGATCCGGGCGATCTGGTCGTCGGTCAGGTCGATCTCGCGGGCGGCCCAGTTGTCCTGAACGTGCCCGAAGTCGGCCGCCTTCGGGATCGGCGCGACGCGCTCCTTCGAGAGCAGCCACGCGAGGCTCACCTGCGCCGGGGTCACGTCGTGGCTCGCGGCGATCTCTCTGAGGGCGTCGACCTCGGCGACGCGGTTGCGCGCGATCGGCGAGTAGGCGACGAGCCAGTGGTCGTGCTCGACCGCGCGCTCGCGGAGCGTCTCCTGTTGGAGCAGGGGGTGACACTCGACCTGGTGGGCGAACACGTCGTGGTCGAGGCGGTCGATCGCCTCGTCGAGCTGGTCGGGCCGGAAGTTCGAGAGCCCGATCCGGTCTATCACGCCGTCGTCGACGAGGTCGTCGAGCGCGGACAGCGTCCCTTCGGGGTCGTAGCTGTTGATCGGCCAGTGGACGTACAGCAGGTCGATCGAGTCGACGCCGAGCCGGTCGCGGCTCACCCGCGCGGTCGCGGTCGCGTCGGCGTACGAGAGGTTGTCCGTCGAGAGCTTCGTCGCGACGAACAGGTCCTCGCGGTCGACGTCGGTGCGGTCGATCCCCGCCGACACGGACGCCTCGTTGTCGTACCCCTGCGCGGTGTCGACGTGGCGGTACCCCGTCTCGATCGCGTGTGCGACCCCCGAGACGCACTCCTCGCCGTCGGCCAGCTTGTACGTCCCGTACCCGAGTCGATCGAAGGCGTCTGCCATGCGAGAGGGTTCCGACGGGCGGGGCAAAAACCCGCCCGTTCGCGCGGGCGAGTCGGGTCGCTCCCGGCGGTCACTCGGCCTCGTCCGCGACCAGGTCCTCGTAGCGCGCGCCGGTCTGTTTCAGCGTCGCCGTCGAGTGGAGCCGCTCGTGGTCGAACGGGAGGTGGTCGGCCGCCAGCTCGTCGATCTTCGCGTCGACCGCCTCGGCCTCGCGGCCGTGGATCATCGTGAACAGGTTGTACTCCCAGTCCTGATCGGGCCGACGCGGCCGGTGGTAACAGAGGGTGACGTACGGGAGGCTCCCGACCGCCTCGCCGCGCTCGTCCAGCTCGTCGTCGGGCACGTCCCAGACCACCATACAGTTGTTCGTGAACCCGGTGACGACGTGGTTGACGATACAGCCGATCCGCTTGATACAGCCGTCCGCGAGCAGGCGCTCGACCGCCGCGAGGACCTCGTCGACGGTCGGGTCGACGCCGGACCCGTTCGCGGTGACCTCGCTCGCCACGTCGGCGTAGGGTGTCGCGGACAGCGGGAAGCCGTCCTGGATCGCGAGGAGGAGGTCGGCTTCGAGGGGCGAGAGGTCGCCGCGCGCGCTCTCGGAGATTCGGGTGGCGGAGACGTCCGTCTCTTCGAGCGACTCCCGCGCGAATCGATCCGCGTTGACCACGGGGAACTCGAGGTCGATGTAGTAGTCCGTGAGCATCGGGAGCGCCAGCACCTCGCAGCCGGTTCGCTCCTCGATCTCCGCGAGGATCGCGTCGCGCGTCTCCCGGGAGCCGGCGGTGACGACGAACCACTGGTTCCACTCGTGGTCGCGGCGGTAGTTGTGGTTCACCTGCCGGTAGCCGTTGATGACCTCCGCGACCTCGTCGAACCGGTCCTCGGGCGCGCGCACCGCCGCCAGCGTCGAGGAACCGATGACCGGCGGGTTGAGCACCGCACCGAACCGTCGGAACACCCCGCGCTCGCGGAGGTCGCGGACGCGGTCGAGGACCTCGTCGGCGTCGACGTCGGTTCCAGTTTCGGCCGCGACGTCGCGGGCGACCCGCTCGAACGGGCGCTCCTCGACGGGGAAGCCGCTCTGGTACTCGTCGATGAGGGCGGCGTCGACCGCGTCGACGTCGGCCCGCCAGTCGGCGTCCGGACTCATTACGCCGGTTAGGGGGCGGGCGTACGTACGGGTTTCGGAGGCTGCCGAGCGTCAGCGGGACTAGTCGTCGACGGGGCCGCGCGCGTCAGTCGTCGGCGGGGGCCTCGCCCGGCGCCGGGGCGAACGCCTGGGCGCTCTCTTCCAGCTGCGTCGTCGAGCAGCCGCCGACGGTCGCGGCCTGTTCGAGCGTCAGGGTGCGGGAACGATACAGCGTGAGCGCGGTGGCGACGGATTTGGACGTCATCGGGTACAATGAGCCAGTAGATGGACATACATATAACTCTAACGCTGTTTAGAGCCTAATACAGGATCAAAAGAGGATAGAACAGGTGGAACATATTTTCTTTTGTCTGAGAAACGAACGATCGTGGAGTTATTGATTGTGAACAAGTGCCACGGATCCGGCGAGATTGACGCTACAACCCGGCCTCGCCGCTCGCGCGCGTCGCCTCGGTCGCGCGTCGCCTCGGTCGCGCGTAGAGCGACCGGCCATCGGCTCGATTCGTTCCCGGCGGGCGGGAGACGAACGGGGGACTTTTCGTCCGAGGACCCGAAGAGAGGGTATGGCTCAGGCGACCCAGGAGTTCGGCGAGTGGCCCCTCAAGCGGCTGATGACCGAGGTCTGCGGCTCCGGCCACAAGTCGGCCGACGACCTGACGCGCGCGCAGGCGACCGAGGCGTTCGAGCGGGTTCTCGCGGACGAGCCGGACCCGACGACGCTCGGGGCGTTCTGGCTCGCGAACCGCTGGAAGCGGAACACGCCGGAGGAGCTCGGAGCGTACGTCGACGTCATGTGCGAGCGCGTCGAGTACGCGGAGCCCGACGCCGACCCCGTCGACTGCGGCGCCAACTACGACGGGAAGGGGCGGACCGCGATCTTGGGTGTCGCGGCGGGCGCCGTCGCGGCCGCCGCGGGCACGCCGATCGTCGTCCACTCCGGCGACCGCGTGCCGACCCAGAAGCAGGACGCGTACAAGCACGTCTTAGACGAGCTCGGCGTCCACACCGAGCTGACGCCCGCGGACTCCGCCGACATGGTCGACGAGACCGGCTTCGGCTTCTACTACCAGCCCGCCTTCAACCCCGCCGTCGACGACCTCTTCGACCGCCGCGACATGATGGGCGTTCGGACGTTCGTCAACACCGTCGAGACGCTGGCGAACCCCGCCGGCGCCTCCGTCCACCTCGGCTCCTTCTACCACCTCGCGTTCGCGAAGAAGGTGGTCGACACGTTCGTCGAGAGCGAGTTCCACGACCTCGACCGCGTCCTGATGTTCCAGGGCATGGAGGGGTACGACGACGTGCGCCCCGGCTACACGAAGGTCGCCGAGTGGGACGCCGCGGACGGGAGCGACGTCGAGGGCGACGCCGGGGACGTCGGCAGCGAGGGCGCCTCCTTCGACGACTTCGAGATCGAGACGGCGGAGTACGGGATGGACCTCGAGGAGGACGACCTCGCGGTCGACGACGTCGCGGCCGACTCCGCGGAGATAACGGAGGCGGTGCTGGCCGGCGAGCGCGACGGCGCCTTCGCGGACGCGGTCGCGGTCAACGCCGCGCTCCGGATCTACGCCGGCGGCGACGCGGACTCCATCGAGGCCGGCCTCGACGCCGCCCGCGAGGTCATCGACGACGGAACCGCACACGGCGTGCTCGAAGCCATGCGGGAGTTCTGACCGCCGGGCCTCGGCGGCGTTTCGAGCCGGGCCGTCGGTCCGGCGCGCTCGGTTCTCGGTCGCTCACGGACCCCTTTTTTCGGTCCCGTGGTGTCGTCAGTTTCCGACTCCCGTCCCCCAATTTGGGTCCGATTTGGAACGGAGTTTGAAAAGCGCTCTTGAGGGCGGAGCACCGAGTGAACGTGTGTCGAAGATGACCCACGATACCGTACGCCACTATGTCGACGTGTGAACACTGCGAGGCGCACGTCTCCGAGCGGTTCGTCCAGGTGTTCGGGGACGACCGGGGGCGGGTACACGCGTGTCCGAACTGCTCGGCGAACGCCGGGATCGCGGAGGTCGCGAAGGAACGGGCGCAGGACGCCTGATCCCCCGCTGACCGCTCGGTTCCGCCCTCCCCCTCGCTCGGTTCCCCCTTTCCCTACCGCTCCGGCGCCGGCGGCATCGCCCGCTTGTGGGCGCTGCGCTCGTTGAGGTCGACGACGCGGTCGACGGCCGCCTCGGGCACGTCGAGTTCCCGGACCGTCGCCGTCCGCGAGAGCCCGCCGTCGACGTGGACCGCTAAGATCGCGTCGACGGTGTCGTAGTCGAGGCCCATCTCCTCGGCGTCGGTCTGTCCCTCCCACATGCCCGCGGTCGGCTCCTGCATCACGAGGTCGCGGGGAACGCCGACGTGCGCGGCCAGCTGGCGCACCTGCTGTTTGTAGAGGTTGCCGATCGGGTTGCAGTCCACCGCCTGGTCGCCGTACTTCGTGTAGTAGCCCGTCATCGCCTCCGCGCGGTTGCCGGTGCCGAGGACGACGCGGTCCTCGGCGTTGGCGACGAAGTAGTTCAGCACGGCGCGGGTGCGGACGTAGACGTTGCCCGCGGCGGTGCGGTCGTCCGCCGCCTCCGGGACGGCGTCGAAGAACGCCTCCGCGATCGGCTGGATCTCGACCACGTCGTACTCGATGCCGAGGTCCTCGGCGACGCGCTCGGCGTCGCTCATCACGTCCGCGTCGTTCACCGCCGAGGGCATCGTGAGCCCGTGGAGGCCCTCCTCGCCGAGCGCCTCGACCGCGAGGTGCGCGGTGAGCGTCGAGTCGATGCCGCCCGAGAGGCCGAGGACCGCGCCCTCGGCGCCCGCGTCGTCGACGACGTCGCGGATGAACGAGACGATGCGCTCGCGGGTCGCCTCCAGCTCCTCGTCCGAGAGGCGGAGGTCGAGCGGGGGGTCGTCCGACAGCAACACCGACTGCTCCGAGGTCCGGCTCATGGACGGGTTCAGGGACCGAGAGGACAAATATCTCCCCGTCGGTTCCGGGAACTGGACGCGCGTCGGGTTCTACAGCAGCCCGTCCTCTCTGGCCAACAGCAACCCCTCCAGCGTGGCGTCGTTCGTCGGGGGTTCCCGCGCGACCGCCAGCGCCTCGTCGACCGGGACCGCCCGGGGAGCGAGGAACTCGTTGCTGTCGTGGTCGACGTCGACCGGCTCCAACCCCTCGGCGAACACGTAGCCGCGCTCGTGGCGTAACACGCCGGTCGAACACCACACCTCCTGCAGCAGCGAGGTCGACGACGGCGCGAAGCCGGTCTCCTCGGCGAGTTCGCGCGCGCCCGCTTCCGTGTATGACTCGCCGGACTCGACGATCCCCGCGGGGAGCTCCAGCTGGGTGTTCCGGACGGTGGGGCGGTACTGCTCGACGAACAGGACTCGGTCGTCCGCGACCGCGACGATCACCGTCGCCGGCGACAGCTCCGCCCAGTAGTACCGCTTCTCCGTCCCGTCGGGCTGCTCGACGCGGTCGTAGCCGCCGACGAACCACCCCTCGTCGTACTCGACGACGACCTCGCGGACCGGCCACTCGGGCTCGCCCGGCAGTGAGTGGTTGCGGCCGTCCGAGAACGCCGGGAGATCGCGGAGGTCGGTGGCCGGCGCGTCGGGGTCACCGGGGCCGTCGCCCGCGTCGTCGCCGCCGGCTTCGCCCGTCACGGACGGACGACCTCCGCGTGGTACGTCTGGCCGTCGCGGCGCACCCGCACGCCGGTCTCCGTCGCGGCCTCGGGCACCTGTCGGGTGAGCGCGTCGACCTCGTCGAACGGCGTGTGCGTGAACGACTCCTTCAGCCCGTACGGGCCCGTCTGGTACCCCTCAGAGCGCCCGTCCGCGCTCTCTATCGCGCCGATCAGGTACGGGTACCGCCGGTCGGAGACGTTGTTCACGTCGGCGGCGGTACCGTTCGTCTCGATCGGCTCGACGGTGAGGTAGTAGGGGTCGCCGCTCCCGAGGTAGCTCGGGAGCGCCCCGAGCGCGAGCAGCGCGACGACGACCAGGGCGATGGCGACGAGGAGGTTCCGGGTGACCCGGCGCATGGTCGCCGTAGGGGCCGGCGGGGAATACCGGTTTCGACCGGGGGAAGGCGCATCGGTATCGGCGGACGGTCGGGAGGGCGACCGCCGACGCGCTTTAGCCCGCGGCGCCCCTGCCGCACACATGGAGTACCGGTTCGAGCTGGCGCTTTGCGCCGCGCTCGAATCCCCCGACCGCGTCGTCGCCCGCCAGCTCGGCGCGGGCGT
Organism: Halorubrum sp. SP3; assembly: GCF_005435195.1. NCBI lineage: Archaea > Methanobacteriati > Methanobacteriota > Halobacteria > Halobacteriales > Haloferacaceae > Halorubrum > Halorubrum sp. SP3. The sequence goes on from NZ_SGTU01000013.1 coordinate 36,888, forward strand.
CGAGACGCCGGGGGCGCGCATCGTCGACGTCTGTCTGCTGTCTCCCGGCCCTGACTTCGACGACCGCGCCGCGATCAGCGCCGAGCGCATCCCCGACCCGGCCATCGAGGCCCCCGTCGGGCCCGGCGAGGCCGTCCCCGTCGCCGACGCGTTCGACCTCCCCGCAGACCGGGCCGCCGCCGTCGTCGACCGCGCGGCCGAGGTCGGCTACCTCGAACGCGAGCGGCGGAACGGGCGGGAGGTCGTGCGCGCGACCGCGCGCTACCCGGACGACTGGGTCGGCGAGGTCACCGCGATCGAGAACAAGCCCGACCTCGGGACGCCGGGCGACCTGGAGGCGCAGCTACGGTACGACGTCGCGCTCGGCCTCTTCGACCGCGTCGTCCTCGCGACCGCCTCCTACGTCACCCGCGCGCACCTCAATCGGATCCCCGACGCGGTCGGAGTCTGGCGGTTCGATCCGGAGACGAGCGAGCGCGAGGTGGTCCGCGAGCCGACGCCGCTCGACCCGGACGCGCCCGGCGTCGAGATACGCGCGGAGCGCCCCTCCCGCACGGACGTCGCGCTCGTCGACCCGGCGGCGAAGGCGCGTAAGCGGCGCCGGATCGCGGAGCGCGCGTACGGGAAGGGGTGGCGCCCCGAGCCGCCGGCGTGCGCGCACGGCGAGGCGACCGCAGACGGGCGTCCGCGATGCGCGCAGTTCGACCGCGTGGTCGACCCCGGCCGAGAGTGCGGGAGCGGCTGTCCCGCCTTCGAGCCCGCCGACCCGCCGGACGCGGACAGGGGGGGCCTCCGAGACGAGCGGACCGCGTGGGTCGCCGCGCCCGACGGGGACGGCCCGCGCCGGCAGTCCGGGCTCTCGCGATACCTGTGAGAACGCTTATACGGCGAGAGCGGGTCTTTCCGGTATGGACGAGATCGAAGACGTCTTCGTGGCGCGGCTGATGTCGACGGACCTCCACACGGTGACGCCGGACACGCTGGTCGAGGACGCGGCCGCCGTGCTGCTGGAGAACGACATCAGCTCGGTGCTGGTCGTCGACGGCGACGGCGACCTCGTCGGAATCTTAACCTCGACGGACTTCGTCGACATCGTCGCGAAGAGCCAGCCGAAGGCGGAGACGACCGTCGAGCGGTACATGACCGCCGACCCGATCACGGCGGGCGCGCAGGACGACGTGTCGGCGGTCGCCGCGACGATGCTCGAACACGGCTTCCACCACGTGCCGGTCGTCGACGGCGACGCGCCGATCGGTATCATCACCACCTCCGACTTCGCCGCGTACGTCTCCTCGCCGGAGTCGGTCTCGGCGTAGGGCGACCCCCGCCGAGCCGAGTGCGGCGGCGGCCGCAGTCCCCATCGAGCGGGCCGCCCCGTCCGCGACCGCGACAAGTGCCGCCACTTCCTGTGCCCGTATTACCCCGGAGCGCGTACGCGGGACCGTGTCCGATCACCTACACCTCAACCTCTTCACCATGGCCTCGGTCGAGCACGTCTCGCCCGGGTCGTGGCGGTTCCCCGGCGACCGGTCGGCGGACTACGCCGACCGCGGGTACTGGACGGAGGTCGCGCGGACCGCCGAGCGCGGCGGCTTCGACGCCGTGTTCTTCGCGGACGTGCGCGGGGTCTACGACGTGTACGGCGACGACCGGGAGGTCGCCGTCGAGCGGGCGGTCCAGACGCCCGCGAACGATCCGCAGCTCGTCGTGCCCGCGATGGCCGAGGTCACCGACGACCTCGGGTTCGCGGTGACGCGCTCGACGACGTACAACCACCCCTACCAGCTCGCGCGGGAGTTCTCGACGCTCGATCACCTCACCGACGGCCGGATCGCGATCAACGTCGTCACCTCCTACCTGGAGTCGGCCGCGGCGAACCTCGGCCTCGACGAGCGGATGGACAAGGAGACCCGGTACGACCGCGCCGACGAGTTCCTCGACGTCTGTTACGCGCTGTGGGAGGACTCCTGGGAGGACGGCGCGGTCGAGGTCGACCGCGAGGCCGGCCGGTACAGCGATCCGGAGAAGGTACACGCGATCGACCACGAGGGCGACCACTTCTCGGTGCCGGGGCCGCACGGCTGCGAGCCGTCGCCCCAGCGCACGCCCGTCGTTTACCAGGCGGGCTCCTCCGACTACGGGCGGTCGTTCGCCGCGCGCAACGCCGAGGCGGTCTTCGCCAGCCAGCCGACCGAGGAGGGCGTCGTCGAGTACATGGACGACGTGAAGTCCCGCGCGGCCGACGCCGGCCGCGACCCGGAGAGCCTCCGATTCTTCATCGGCGTGGTCCCGGTCGTCGGGGAGACGCAGGCGCTCGCGGAGGCGAAGTACGAGGAGTACAAGCGGCACGTGGACGTCGAGGCGACGCTCGCGCTGCTGTCCGGATTCCTCGACATGGACCTGTCCGAACTCGACCCCGACCGGAAGGTCGAACACATCGAGACGGACGCGATCCAGGGAACGATGAACGCGTTCACGAAGGCCCAGCCCGACCGCGAGTGGACGGTCCGCGAGGTCGCGGAGTTCTGCGGGCTCGGCACCACCTCGCCGAAGATCGTCGGGACTCCCGAACACGTGGCCGACGAACTCCGGCGCTGGCACGAGGAGGTCGGCGTCCACGGCTTCAACGTCAAGGAGGTCGTCCGCCCCGACTCGCTCGTCGACTTCGTCGATCTCGTCGTGCCGGAACTGCGCGAGCGCGGCCTCGTCCCGGAGGCGGACGCCGAACCCCCGGGCGAGACCCTCCGGGAGCGGCTCCTCGGCGAGGGACAGACGGGACTCCGGGCGGACCACCCCGCCCGGCAGTAGCGCGGACGAACCCCTCTGACCGTCCGGAGTAGACGCTGTCGTGCGGTTTCGGTGTTCTAATTAGCGAGCTGTTGTGAACGGATTGCCGGAAACTAATACCACAGATCTGCCGCCCCCGGCACCCTTAAGTGGTTACCACCGCTTGTTTCAGGTGACGCTTCGCTTGGAGGGCCGAAGCGTCAGCGGGGACCTACAGAACGACGCGCTCGTGCCACCTTTTCCCGGCACGGGCGCGCCGTTCGTTCCTTTACTCGCCGAGCGACTCGCTCGCGTCGCCGCGGTTCGACGCGTCACGCCCGCGCGGCCGACAGTGCGAAGTCCTTTCGGACCGAGTCGCGGGTATGCCGCTGTTACAGTTCGCGACGACGCTGTCGCTGTCGCCGGCGGAACGGGAGTCGTTCGTCGCGTTCGTCACCGAGGAGATGGAGACGACGGCCGGCCACGTCGCGGTGACGATCGCCGAACACGACCCCTCGGCGATGGCGATCGGCCGGGCGGTCGAGGGGCCGCTCCTGTTCCTCGACGCCGAGATCCGCGGGGGACGCCCGTTCGAGTACAAGCGCGCGTTCGCGCTGGCGGTGATGGAGCGGGCCGTCGAGGCGCTCGGCGTCCCCGAGCCGAACTGTAAGGTCGTCTTCACCGAACACGCCGGCGAGGACATGATGGGGATCGACCGCGTCGGCGGCGACTGGGACGGGGCGTAGGCGACCCGCCGCCCCTCGATCGCTCTCCCGAGCGCGGCCGGCCCGCACCGCCGCTCAGAGATTCTCTTCTTGGTACGCGCCGTCGTACGTCCCCTCGTGGTCGGCCTCGGCGAGGACGAGCTGCGCGATCCGCGCGCCCGGTTCGATCTCGATCGGGTGCCCCACGTCGAGCCGTCCCTCCCCGACGCCCTCGTAGCCCGCGTCCCACACCGCGGTGTCGAGGGTACAGGCGTTCCGCAGCAGCGTCGAGCGCGGGAGGACGAACCCGATCCGGCCCGTCGGGATCCGAACCGGTTCGCCGTACCGCACGACGTAGCTCCCGCGTTCGAGCCGGTAGCAGTCGCCTCTGGGCTCCAGCTCCCGGCGCTCGCCCACGCGCTTCCCGTCGCGCCCGAGCCGGCCCGGTTCGGTCTGTGCGAACACCGCGTCGACGGTGAGGTCGACGCCGTTCGGCTGTCGCTGCGCGTCGTCGAGGTCGGCGCCGGCCGCCTCCAGCGCCGCCGCGACCGCGGCTCCCGAGTCGAACATGGGCGTCCGGAACCGCGGGCGACGCTAAACGGTGTCGGACGCGCGCCGCGCCGATCGGACCGGAAGCGGCCGGTCTCGCCGGGACCGTTGAAACGGTCGATTTACGCCGTTTCAGACGTTTAATGACCTAAAATACTCGGAACGGCTACGCATTTCACGGTGCGTGGTGTCACGTCGAGATCGCAGCGAATGTTGCTGGATCACGGGATCTAACACGGTCGATCTTCGTGAAACTCGCGGGTTTTATATTCACGGGAGAGCCATCTCCGCGTGATATGGGACAAACGATTACGGAGAAGATCCTCGATGACCATCTCGTCGAGGGCGAGCTGACGCCCGGCGAGGAGATCGGCATCAATATCGACCAGGTGCTGACGCAGGACACCACGGGGACGATGGTGTGGCTCCAGTTCGAGGCGCTCGATCTGGACGAGGTCCAGACGGAGCTGGCCGCGCAGTACTGCGACCACCAGACGTACCAGTTCGACTTCAAGAACACCGACGACCACCGCTTCCTCCGCTCTGCGGCCGGCACGTACGGCGCCTACTTCTCTCGGCCCGGCAACGGCATCTGCCACCAGGTCCACAAGGAGAACTTCGCGGCACCCGGCAAGACGCTGCTCGGCTCCGACTCGCACACGCCGACCCCCGGCGGTCTCGGCGAGCTCGCGATCGGCGCCGGCGGCCTCGACATCGCCGTCGCCATGGGCGGCGGCCCCTACTACGTCGAGATGCCGGAAGTCGTCAACGTCCACCTCGAGGGCGAGCTCCCCGAGTGGGCGACCGCCAAGGACGTGGCGCTCCACCTGCTCGGCGAGCTGACCGTCAAGGGCGGCGTCGGCAAGATCTTCGAGTACACCGGCCCCGGCGCCGAGAAGCTCTCGATCCCGGAGCGGACCACGATCACGAACCTCGGCACCGAGCTCGGCGCCACCTCCTCGATCTTCGCGACCGACGAGAAAACGAGAGACTGGCTCGCGCGCCAGGACCGCGAGGAGGAGTACGTCGACCTCCAGCCCGACGACGACGCGGAGTACGCGGAGACGATCGAGGTCGACCTCGGCGAGCTCGAACCGCTCGTGGCCGCGCCGTCGATGCCCGACAACGTCGCCCCCGTCAGCGAGTACGAGGGCACCGACGTCGAGCAGGTCATCGTCGGCTCCTGTACCAACGGCGCCTACGAGGACATCCTCCCCAGCGCGAAGATGCTGGAGGGCCGCGAGGTCTCCAAGGGGACCGAGATGATCGTCGCGCCCGGGTCCAAGCAGGCGTCCGAGATGCTGGCCCGAGAGGGCTGGACCGCGGAGATGATGGCGGCCGGCGTCAACTTCTCCGAGGCGACCTGCGGCGCGTGCATCGGCATCGGCCACGTGCCCGCGTCCGACTCCGTCTCGCTGCGCACCTTCAACCGCAACTTCGAGGGTCGCTCCGGCATCGAGGACGACTCCGTCTTCCTCTGCTCGCCCGAGGTCGCCACCGCGGCGGCCATCACCGGCGAGATCGTCGACCCGCGCGACCTCGCGGACGAACTCGGCGACCTCGAGGCGCCCGGCCTCGAGATGGGGACGAAGTACGGTCCCGGCATGGGCCGGTCCGACTCCGACATCATCTCGCCCGACGAGGCGATCGACGACGGCCTCGTCAAGGGCCCGAACATCGGCGACGTGCCGCTCAAAGACGACATCGACGTGGACGGCGGTGAGGCCCTTCTCAAGATGAAGGACAACATCACCACCGACCACATCATCCCGGCGACGGCGGACATCCTGAAGTTCCGCTCGAACATCGAGAAGCTCTCCGAGTTCACGCTCTCGCGCGTCGACGACACGTTCGCCGAGCGCGCGCTCGCTGCCGACGGCGGCGTCCTCGTGGCCGGCGAGAACTACGGCCAGGGCTCCTCGCGCGAACACGCCGCGCTCTGTCCGATGTACCTCGGCATCGAGGCGGTCTTCGCGCAGAGCTTCGCCCGCATCCACAAGGCGAACCTCTTCAACTTCGGGATCGTCCCGCTGGCGATCGACGAGGAGACGTACGAGCGGATCGACCAGGGCGACGACCTCGAGATCCTGGACGACGTGCCCGCGGGCGTCTCCTCCGGCCAGGAGGAGTTCACCGTGAGCGTCAACGGCGAGTGGGAGTTCACCGCCGACCTGGACGCCTCCGAGCGCGAGCGCGACATCCTCTCGGCGGGCGGCAAGCTCTCGTGGGTCAAACAGCAGCACGTCGACGACGGCTCCGGCGCGGCGCCGGCCGACGACTGAACCCGCGGTCGACGCGACCGATCGACCCCGATTTTTCGTTTTTTCCCGCCGCGAGCGACCCGTATCGACGGGACTGGGGTCACCGCTCGCGGTGAGACCCGCGACGGCGACCCGATCGGGACGGACCGGTCGGTGAGGGTCGCGAAAAAGCTCTCGGGGAGAGAGAAAACGACCGTCGGTCGGGACGGGGTTAGCGGGCCGCGGCGGCGACGCGTTCGCGCTCCTCCTTCTGCGAGATGGAGTAGGAGCCCTCGGCGTCGTAGTCGGCCGCGGCGACGAGCTCGTTCGCGAGCGCCTCGGCGGCCGAGGTTGTCGACTTGTACGTCGCGCTGGCGACGGCGTCCGAGATGAAGAGCAGCGCCTGGTCGACGCGGCGCTGCGGGGCGACGTCGACCGCCTTCGGGACGGAGATGCCGCCGTACTTCAGGCGGACGGTCTCCTCGCGGGGCGCGGCGTTCTCGACGGCCGTCACGAGGATCTGCGCCGGGTTCTCCTCGGTCCGCTCGTGGACGATGTCGAACGCGTCGCGGACGATCCGGGTCGCCTGCTGTTTCTTCCCCGTGTTCTCGTCCGTCTGCATCAGACGGTTGATGAGGCGTTCGACCAGCGAGATCTCCGACTTCTTGAACTGCTTGGACGCGTGGCGGCCCATCGTGTGCGCGATGGGCGTCACGGTCATGTAGCGCTTCGTCGACGGGTCCTCGTAGGCGATCTCGGTGACGTCCCAGACGCCGAACAGCTTGGCGTTCTCGTTGGCTGCCTCGCTGGAGGCGGGCGCCTCCGGGTCCGGCTCGTCGGCGGCGACGTCCTCCTCGGACGGCGCCTCGGTCTCTTCGCCGCTCATCTGACCGGCTTCTCCGCGTTGCCGCGAACCAGTTCGATCATCGACACGCCGTTGACCTTCTCGACCTTGTAGTTGACGCCGGAGAGGTCGCCCATCGCGCGACCCTTCGCGCCGCCGATCCCGGCGATCGTGACCTCGTCGTGCTCGTCGATGAAGGAGATCGCGCCGTCACCGGGACAGAACGCGGTGACCTGTTTCCCGTTTTTGATGAGCTGAACCCGGACGCACTTTCGGATCGCCGAGTTCGGCTGCTTTGCCTCGATGCCGACCTTCTCGAGGACGATGCCGCGCGCCTGCGGGGCACCCTCCAGGGGGTCGGACTTCTTTTTGAGCCCGCGCTCGCGCCGAGCGTACTCGGAGTCGGACCAGCGGCGCTTCTGCCGGTCCTTTTTGAGCTTACGGGCCGCGTACTTGCCGTTCGCCATCGTACGCCTACTTCCGAACGGAGCTACTTAAGCGTCGTCTTTCTCCGTCGCGAAACGGCCTCAGATCCCCCGAGCGGCACCTCTCGACGGATCTGAGAGTGTTTCAGGCGGAGGCGCGATCGAAAACGACGGACGCTCGCTCCCGCTGAGCCGGTAAGCCGACGAGAGCGCCGGTCGTTCGATCCCCGTCGGACGCCTCGAGCGTCAGCCGCTCGTCTCCTCGGGCGCCGTCTCGACCCACGCCGGCTCCGACACCGTCGCGCCGAGGTCCAGATAGTCGATGTCGACGTCGACGGTGGCCGACTGCCCGTCGTGGTCGCCCGCCCACGACTGGACGAGCCGCGGCACGACGCCGGACTCGTACACGTGAACGGTCGCCGACGCCGTCTCGACGGTCTCGGGGATGTTCCGGTCCCCCTCGAAGGCGTCGGCGGTGAACCGGGCGGTCGGCTCGCCGCGCACCTCGCCCTCGCCGTCGCTCGCCGGGTTCCACAGGTTCAGCCCCTCGTACTCCGTCTTGCCGCCCTCGGTCTCCTCCTCGACGCGGATCCCGGTCGCCACCTCCGAGCGCATCGCCGACTCGAGCGCCGCCGCCGACCGGTCCGTCGACCGGCGGGCGTACCGCGTCCCGTCGGCGGTGCGCCGGCGGATGAACGCCGTCCCGTCGGCGACGTACAGCTCCGAGACGTCCGGCTCGTCGGTCTCGGTCACCTCCTGTCGCACGTACTGGCGCCCGTTTTCGAGGTCGTAGGCGGCCTCGTACTCCTGTGAGGGGAGCCACGGGCTCGGCTCCGCGTCGCCGTCGTGGCTCGTCGCCGCCGTCGAGGAGAGCGTGGCGCCCCCGGCGTCGACGAGCGCGTCGGCGTGTCGCTCCGCGAGCGTCGCCGCGTCGAGGCCGTCCGCCGCCCGCCAGTCGGCGTCGGGGAACGGTCGGTCCGACCCGTCGCCGCCGAGGCAGCCTGCGGCGCCGACCGCGGCTCCGACTCCCACTCCGGCGAGGAAGCGTCTTCGGTCCATGCGAGAGCGAGCTGGCGCGTCGGGAAAAGGGCGCGGGTTCCCGGCTCAGGTTAGCTGGACGTCGTCGACGTCGTAGTGCCGCTCCGCGAGTCGGCGGGCGGTCTCGATGTTGTCGCCGTCCGCGCCGATGGCGACGCCGCGGTCCGCCTCCGGGACCTCGACGTACGCGACGCGGTCGTTCTGCTCCGAGATGGTGACGGCGTTGACCGCCGCCGGCGCGAGCGCGCTCGCGACGAACGCCTCCGCGGTGTCGGCGTCCTCGACCAGTTCGATCGACTTGTCGAGCTTGCGCTCGGCCTCCGCGACGGTCTCGCCGGCCTGCCCGATCGCGGCGGCCATCTCGCCGGCGGGCACCACGAACACGAGCCGGTCGCCCTCCACGAGGCAGTCGGTCGGCGCGACGCCGGTCAGCTCGTCGAACCGACCGATGTATCGCCGCGCCTCGTCGGAGAGCTCGACGTACATCAGTCGTCGCTCACGACGCGCGACCCCATCCGGAGGTCGACGTCGCCGGTCCCCATCGAGATGGGCTTGCCGGCGATGACGTTCTCGATGACGCCGTCGAGCTCGTCGTACTCGCCGTGGATCGCGGCGTCGAGCAGGTGGTTGACCGTCACCTCGAACGCCGCGCGAGCGAGCACCGAGTCCTTGTTGCCGGAGATTCCGTGCCGGCCGATCGACTCGATCTCGCCGTTGTTCGTCATGATGTCGGCCACGAGCATGAGGTGACGGACGTTCACGTCGTCGAGCCCCTGCTCTTCGAGCGTGTTCTTCGTCTCGTCGATGATCGTCTCGCGGGCCGCCTCGACGCCGAGGTTGCGGTAGATCTCGTGGATGTTGTTACACGTCGTCCGCGAGGCGTCGACCCCCTCGATGTCGAGGGTGTCGCCGAACGCCGACCCCTCGGTGTAGAGGACGAACTCCTCGTCGCCGTCGATCTCCTCTTTACGGATGACGACGCGCTCGATCTCTTCGATCCCCTTGAACACGATCTCCCGGAGCCGCTCGACGAGCTGGAGCAGCTCGCGGTAGCTCGGCTCGTTGGGGCCGAACTCGATCACGGTGCCGGCCTGCCGGACGTCGACGCCCAACGCGTCCTCGATCGTCTCGGCGATGATCCCGGCGATCTCCGTCGGGTCGGAGTGGGTTGGCCACCGCTCCAAGAGGGTGTCGTCGTTCAGGTCGATCCGGACCAGCATGTCCGCGACGTTCGTCGACACGTCACCGAGCGCGAGGATGCGCGTGGCCTCGATCGACCAGACGACCTCGTGGGCCTTCTCGCGGTCGGTGGCGTACTCGCCGTCGAGGTGGACCGTCATCATCGGCGTGTCCGGCGTCTTCCGAGCGTCCACCAGCTCGATGAGCCGGGGGAGCCCCTGCGTGACGTCGATCTCTGCGACGCCAGCGTAGTGGAACGTGTTCATCGTGTTGTGTGTCACGACGCCCTCCGCCGTGGTGAACGTCTCCAGTCCCTCGACCGAGAAGTCGTACACGTGGTCGTGTTCGGTCGATACGCCTTCGATCGACTCGATGCGGTCCCACACCACGTCGCCGGCGACCGCCTGGCGGAGTTCGTCGAACGCCTCCGAGTCGACGCCGGCCTCCTCCGCCTCGTCAACGAGCCGTCGGAGCCGAGAGCGGCCGATCCGCTGGCGGTTCGACGCCGCGTTCACCTGTCGGCTCGGAATGCCGGCGTCGGACGCGACCTCGCGGAGCGCGTCGCCGAAGTTCGGAACCTGATCGGTGGCGTCCGGTCCCGTCTCGTCGAGCTCGGCGGCCGCAGCGTCGAGTTCGTCTCCCCGCTCGCCGACCATTCCGATCCGGTCGGCGAAGCGCTGGACGTGTTTCTTCGGCACGCGGAGCGTCCGCGACGCGTCCTGTTCGCCGAGCGTCGCGTACACGTCGAACCGAGCGAGCAGCAGCGCGATTCCCGCGGTGAGCCGGTCGCTCGTCGAACTGGAACGGACCGCGCTTTCCGCGACGTTGCCGTCGCCGCTGAAGTACCCACTAAGCAGCCCCCGGGCGAACTCGTCGTCCGCGCCGTACGCGAATCCGGGAACGATCTTCTGCTCGTCTTCCGTACACGCGGCGCGCAGGAAGTCGGCGAGGATCGTCCCGTTCACGCGAACGTCGTAGCCGCGAGCGAACCCGCTGTCGTTCTCGTACTCGTTCACCGAGAGGTCGAACCGATCGGCGAACGCTCGGACGCGGTCCTGGAACGTCTCGTCGACGTTCGAGACGGACACGTAGTGGTCCGTCAGCGACCCCTCCGCGAGCCACGCGCCGACGAAGAACCCCGTCTCCGCGTCGAGCGGGAATCGTTCCGGGAGACCGACCGTCCCGCCGGTCGGATAGACGGTCTCCCCGTCGAGGTCTCCGGCGTCGAGCGCGTCGCGCTTGTTGCGGAGCTGATCCGCCCCGACCGGAGCGGTGTCGACGCCGCCGTCGGCGAGCGTCGACGTGTACCAGTAGTCGGTCGCCGGGAGGAACTCCCGGAGGTCGACCTCGTCGTCGCCGTCGCTCTCGTACGAGCCGACGACCGGGAGCCAGTCACCCGCTTCGAGGTCGTCGCCGGCGACCGGGACGACCTCGTTGTCGCGCCGGGTGACGAACGAGTGGGCCTTCGTCGCCCGGATCGTCCGACCGGACTCGAGTTCGAACCGAAGCAGCTCGTCCGGCGCGTCGTGGCGACTGACCTCTTCGACGGGCTTCCAGCGTACGCCCTCGTCGCCGTCGAGGCTGAGCGTCTCCAGCCCGTCGGGCGCGAGCCCGACCTCGTGGTCGTCCACCGACCGGGACTCGCGGGACGTCAGTACCTCGTCGACGAGCGGGCCGATCTCGACGACGTCGGTCGTACCGCTCCGCCGAACCACGACGCGCTCGTCGGACGGGACGCTCATCTGCGTCCCGGGCTCGCCGATCGATTGGGCAGAAACAGTGCCCACAGGGTCCAAGGGATCAACCCGCGTCTGCTCGTAGCGGTTCTCGACGCCCTCGACGATGTCGGTCGCCTGTTCGATGGTGACCTCGCCGGCCTCCTCGGCCTTCCGGTCTATCGCCTCGTACACCTTCGTCTTGAGTCGGCGCGGAAGCTCGGTCGCCTCCACGACCGCCTCCATGTCGTCGGTGACGCCGTCGAACTCAGTCATCGGACTCCACCCCCGGCCCGCCGGCCTTGTTAAGTCCCGGCCCGGCGTGCTCGGAGAGGTTCGTCGGCGGCTCGCGCTCGCCGAGGAACCGCTCCTTCTCCTCGTCGGAGGCGAACTCGGCGTCGACGACGCGGTCGACGATGCCGTCGACGTCGATCCCGTCCTGCTCGCCGGACGATACTTTCACGGGCGAGGTGCCGTCTTCGCCGAACTCGAACTGGACGATGCGGCCCGAGGTGTCCCGGACCGTCCCGTCGTACTGCGCCTCCAGCTCGGAGAGCGCGTTGATGAGCCGCCGCTGGAGGTAGCCGGATTTGGAGGTCCGGACCGCCGTGTCGACGAGCCCCTCGCGGCCGCCCATCGCGTGGAAGAAGAACTCCTGGGGCGTGAGCCCGCCGCGGTAGGAGTTCTCCACGAAGCCGTGCGCCTCCGAGGAGAGGTCGTTCGGCCGGTAGTGGGAGAGCGTCCGGTCCTCGTAGCCGCGGTTGATCCGCTCGCCGCGGACCGCCTGCTGGCCGACGGAGCCGGCCATCTGCGTGAGGTTCAGCATCGACCCGCGTGCGCCGGAGCGGGCCATGACGACGGCCGGGTTGTCGTCGCCGAAGTGCTGGTCGGCGATCTCCCCGGCCGAGTCGCGGGCCTTCCCGAGCGTCTGCATGATCTTCATCTCGAGCGTCTCGTCGACGCCGCGGCCCGGCAGCGACTCGAGCTCGCCGGCCTCGTACGTCTCGATGAGCTCCTGGACGCGGTCGTAGGCGCTCTCGATCGCCTCGTCGACCTGCTCTTCGGCCTCCGGCGGGATCGACTCGTCGTCGATCCCGATCGAGAACCCGAAGTTCATGATCGCGCGCATCGCCAGCGACGCGATCTCGTTGATGAACACGCGGGCGCGGGTCTCGCCGTACTCCTTGGTGAGGGTGTCGACCACCTCGCCGCCGAACGCGCCGACCGCGTCCTCGTCGATGGTCCCCTCTATCAGCTGGCCGTCCTCGATGACGACGCTGTCGCCGGCCGAGGAGGTAAACGAGAGGTCGAGGTCGTCGGGGAGCAGCTCCGAGAACAGCGTCCGGCCGGTCCAGAACTCGCGGCCGTCGTCGTCGACGCCGTCGGCCTCGGGCAGCTCGTCCACGCGCGTGGCGCGGAGCAGGTCCAGCGCCTGCGTCTCCGAGAACTCGGGATTCGAGTGGGTGAGCAGGTACGTCCCGGAGATGTGGTCCTGAATCGCACCGATGATGTTCCCGCCGAAGCGGGGCGAGAGGATCTGCTCTTGGACGCGCATGAGGACGCGCGCCTCGGCGCGGGCCTCCTCGTTTTGTAGCGCGTGCATGTTCATCTCGTCACCGTCGAAGTCGGCGTTGTACGGCGGACAGACGACGGTGTTGAGCCGGAACGTCTTGTACGGCATCACCACGACCTCGTGGGCCATGATGGACATCCGGTGGAGCGAGGGCTGGCGGTTGAAGATCACGATGTCGCCGTCCACGAGGTGGCGGTTCACCTCCCAGTCGGGTTCGACCTTCTCGGCGAGCTCCTCGCAGTTCTTCTCGGTCACCTTCAGCCGGCGCCCGTCGGGGCGACGCACGTAGTTCGCGCCGGGGTGGGCCTCGGGGCCGTTCCGGACGTACTGACGCGCCTCGTCGACGTTGCGCTCGGTGACGTTGAGCGTCTGCGTCATCTCCATGGCGACCCGGTCCGGGACGCCGACCTCGTTCAGCGACAGGGTCGGGTCCGGCGAGATAACGGTCCGGGCGGAGAAGTTGACGCGCTTCCCCGAAAGCGAGCCGCGGAAGCGCCCCTCCTTCCCCTTCAGCCGCTGGCTGAGGGTCTTGAGGGGGCGACCGGAGCGGTGGCGCGCCGGGGGCGTCCCGCTGATTTCGTTGTCCACGAACGTGGTGACGTGGTACTGGAGGAGCTCCCAGAGGTCCTCGATGATCAGCTGCGGGGCGCCCGCCTCGCGGTTCTCCATGAACCGCTGGTTGATCCGGATGATGTCGACCAGCTTGTGCGTGAGGTCGTCCTCGGAGCGCTGGCCGTTATCGAGCGTGATGGAGGGACGCGTGGTGACCGGCGGGACGGGGAGCACGGTCATGATCATCCACTCCGGGCGGGAGTGCTCGGAGTCGATGCCGAGGACCTCGAGGTCCTCGTCCGGGATGTCCTCGAACCAGTCGCGGATGTCCGAGGGCATCAGCTTGTTCATGTCCTCTTCGGTGAGGTCGACGTCTAACGCCTTCTCGATGGCGCGGCGGTCCTCCTTGCGCGGGCGGAACTCGCCGGCCATTATCTCGTTGATCCGGTCTAAGGCGATGTCGGTCTCCTCGGCGAGCTCCTGTGGCGACGTGCCCGGGTCGTCCGCCTCCTCGTCGGGCTGCATCGCGGCCGCGATTCGCTCGGAGTAGTCGCCCGAGAGCACGTCCTGGACCTCGTAGTAGGTGGTCGGCTTCTCGTGTTTGATGTCCGCCTGCGGCTCGCCGCAGAACGGGCAGGTCGACGCCTTCCGGGCCTGCCGGACGGCGGCCTTCAGCACGTCGTGCTCGTCGTCGCCGAGCTCCTTCGCGCGCTCGTAGCGGTCGCGAAACTCGTCGCGCTGCGCCTCGTCCAAGGCGAGCCGGCCGCACTCGCGGCACGTCGAACGGAGCAGCCGCCGGATGAGCTTCGTGAAGCCCACGTGGATGACGGGCGCGGCCAGTTCGATGTGGCCGAAGTGGCCGTTACAGGAGCCGGAGTGGGAGCCGCAGGTCCGACACTCCAGACCGGGGTCGATGACGCCCAGTCGCGGGTCCATCAGCCCCATGTCGATCGGGTAGCCGTCGTCGTCGTACGTGTCGGCCGTGATCACCTTCGTCGCGGACATGTCCCGGTACGTCTCCGGGTCCATGAGGCCGAAGTCGATCCCGCCCAGCACTTTCGGTGTTTGCATTGACATCTAAATCGCGTCCTCCAGTTCGAGTTTCGGTCGGATGCCGAGGGCGATCATCTCGTCGAGCAGCAGCTTGAACGCGTAGCTGACCTCCAGCTCGTGGATGTCGTCCTCGTCGCCCGTGACCGGGTCGTACACGCGGCGCTGCTCGCGGTCCTCGACGGCGACGAGCCCGGTCTCCGCGGAGACGTGAACCGTCTCGGCGTCGGACGACTCGAGCAGCCGCTCGTTGAGCACCATCGACGCGCCGTGGCCGATGATCGTGTCGCGCTCCATCTCCCCGACGCGCAGCCCGCCCTCGCGGGCCCGCCCCTCGGTCGGCTGGCGCGTGAGCACCTGGACCGGCCCGCGCGAGCGGGCGTGGAGCTTGTTCGACACCATGTGGTACAGCTTGTGGTAGAAGATCGTCCCGACGAAGATCTCGGCGTCGATCTTCTCGCCGGTGACGCCGGAGTACATGACCTCCTTGCCGGAGGACTTGAAGCCGTGGTCCTCCAGTCCGTCGCGGAGCTCCTCCTCGTCTTCGCCCTGGAACGGCGTGCCGTCGACCCGGGAGCCGCGGAGCGAGCCGACCTTGCCCCCGAGCATCTCCAGCACGTGACCGACCGTCATCCGCGACGGCAGCGCGTGCGGGTTCATCACGAGGTCGGGGACGACGCCCTCCTCGGTGAAGGGCATGTCCTCCTGGGGCGCGAGGTGGCCCACGACGCCCTTCTGTCCGTGTCGGGACGCGAACTTGTCGCCCAGCTCGGGGACGCGCTGGTCGCGCACCTTCACCTTCGAGAGCTTGGAGCCGTCCTCGCCCTCCATCAGCGTCACCGTGTCGACGACGCCCGACTCGCCCGAGCGCATCGTCACCGAGGTCTCACGGCGCTTCTGCGGGGAGAGCCCGCCCATGTCGTCGGGCTCCTCGAGGAAGCGCGGCGGGCTCGTCTTTCCTAAAAGCACCGAGGACTCGTCCACCTTCGTCTCGGGGTTGACGAGGCCGTCCTCGTCGAGATGGGTGTACGCGTCCTCGCCGCGGGCGCCGCGCACGTCCTGTTCCGGAATCTCGAAGCGGTCCTCCTGACCGCCGGGGTACCGGCGCTCCTCGCCCTCGTAGGTCCGGAAGAAGTGCGAGCGGGTGAGCGCGCGGTCGACGGAGCCCTGGTTCATGACCAAGGCGTCCTCGATGTTGAACCCCTCGTAGGACATCACGGCGACGACGAAGTTCTGCGCCGCCGGCCGCTTGTCGAAGCTGATCTGGTCGGACGTCTGCGTCTTCACCATCGCCAGCTGCGGGTAGTGTAGCAGGTGCTGACGCGTGTCGGGCCGGATCCGGTAGTTCGCCGAGGGGAGCCCGAGCGACTGCTTCATCATCCCCGCGCCCATCGTGATCCGGGGGCTCGCGTTGTGCTCGGGGTACGGGATCATCCCCGCGCCGATACCGAAGACGAGCTGCGGGTCGATCTCGAGGTGCGTGTGGTCCTCGGTCACGTCCTCCTCGTCGACGGCGACGAGGATGTCCTCCTCCTCCTCGGCGTCGATGAACTCGACGTAGCCGCGCTCGACGAGGTCCTCGAACTCGACCTCGCCGCGCTCGACGGCCGCTATCTCCTCGTCGCCCAGCAGCGGCTCGCCGTTCTCGACGACGATGAGCGGGCGCCGCGCCCGCCCCGCGTCCGCGTTGACGATGACCTCTCGGGTCCGGTCTTTCACCGAGACGTTCACCATTTCCGAGACGTCGCCGCGGCGGCGCGCCTCGCGGATCTGTTCGGCGAGCTCGTCGGGGTTCTCGTGGGTGCCCACGAGGCTCCCGTTGACGTACACCTTCGCTTCGCGTTCTGCTTGTGCCATGATCAGTCGTCCGCCGTCTGTCGTTCGACGCCCTCGATGCCGGGGATACCCTCGACACCCATCGACGCCAGTTCTCGTTTCAGCCCCTGTTCGTCCTCGACGGTCTGTGAGAGCTCCATCGCCTGCGCGAAGTTCTTCACGAGCCCGCAGTTCGGCCCCTCCGGCGTCTCGGATGGACAGATGCGACCCCACTGGGTCGCGTGGAGGTCCCGCGCCTCGAAGTGCGGCTGCGACCGCGACAGCGGCGAGCGCAGGCGCCGGAGGTGCGAGAGCACGCCCATGTAGTCCGTCCGGTCGACGAGCTGGGAGACGCCCGAGCGCCCGCCCACCCAGTTCCCCGTCGCGATCGGGTGTTCGAGCCGCTCGGTCAACACGTCGGAGCGGACGACCGTGTTGACGGTGAGCTGCCGGTTCCGCATGTTCGCGCGCTCGAGCTGGTACTTCACGTCGCGCGCCAGCTTGTTCAGCGCGGTGCGGAACAGGTCGCGCATCAGGTCGCCGGAGACCTTCAGGCGCTTGTTCGCGTAGTGGTCCTTGTCGTCGGCCTCCCGGCGGTCCAAGGCGAGCTCGAAGCACGCCTCGGCCATCCGGCAGAGGTAGTACGCCTTGTTGATGCGGACGTCCTCCTCGTCGACGCCCTCCTCGTGGAGGTGCGGGAGGAGGTAGCGGTCGATGACGTAGTTCGCCCGCTTGAGCTGGTAGTTCTTCCCCTGGCCGGAGGCGACGCGCTCGCCGAGGGTCTCGATGGCCTCCTCGGTCGTCTGGACGTCGGCCTCCTCCAGATTCTCCAGCATGAACTTCACGATCTCGGGGTCGTCCGAGACGCGGTGGACGATCTCCTCGTCGGATTCGAGTCCGAGCGCCCGGACGAGCGTCACGAAGTCGATGGAGCCGGAGACGGAGGGGAACGACACTTCGAGCAGCCCCTCGCGGTTGCGCTCGCACAGCACCAGCGCGCGGTACCCGCGGCGCTGGGAGAACGTCTTGGCGACCTGGATCTCGTCGCCGTACTTCGAGTCGTACTCCGCGAGGATCTTGTTCGGCGCCAGGTCCTCCGAGGTCATCAGCACGCGCTCGGAGCCGTTGACGATGAAGTAGCCGCCGGGGTCGACTGGGTCCTCGCCGATGTCGATGAGCTCCTCGTCGGAGAAGCCCGCCATGTTACACTTGTTCGAGCCGACCATGATCGGCATCCGGCCGACCTTCGTCTCGGTCGTGTCGACGACCTGTTCCGGCTCGTCCTCGCCGCCGCGCACGATGGACATCTCCATGAACACGGGCGCCGAGTAGGTGATGTTGCGGAGCCGCGCCTCCTGGGGGTAGAGCAGCTCCTCGGAGCCGTCGGCCTCGCGGACGCGCGGGGTGACCATCCGCACGTCCCCGAGCTCGACGTAGACGGGCTCCTGACCCTCCTTGTCGCCGATGTCCGTCTCGATCGTCTCCTTCTCGTCGACGACCTCCTGCATACCGCGGTCCAGGAAGTTGTTGAACGAGCGGAAGTGGTGTTCGGCGAGCCGTTCGTCCGAGAAGTACTCGCGTGAGACAACGCGTCGGTCTTGCCTGTTCATGAGACGACCAGTCGATAGACGACCGCCTCGTCGGTCGTGCGGGAGTTTCGAACGATTTTCACCACGTCACCGACCTCGGCCTCGTCGGAGAGCGCGGGATCCGTGCGTTTGATCTTCGGTAAGTTCGTTTTCTTCACGTCGTACTCCGCCAGGACTTCCTCGATCTCGTCGGCGTCGAGGAGCACGTGGTCCGGGACGAGTTCGTGTTGGCTTACGTCTACCATGGGTGGTGGTTATTGAAAGAAGCTATCACGAGATACTACAGGAACATATATACGCCAGCGGGATAAGAGTTACCAAGTTTCGCCGCGCACGGCTCCCGACGGGGGCGTTCGACACTCACACGCACGCAGGGTCAACACAAAAGGATACCGGAGCGGACGAACGACGCGCTCGCGCGTCGACCCCGCCGGTCCCCGGGAGCCGGCATCCGAGAGCCGAAATCCCCTGTTACCGATCCTCACTCCGGACGGCGATGACAAGCCTTATTTGCCAGACAGGGGTACGAACTGGTGCGACAAGCCCGGATGGTGTAGTGGCCCATCATACGACCCTGTCACGGTCGTGACGCGGGTTCAAATCCCGCTCCGGGCGT
>NZ_SGTU01000013.1:55552-76555 GCF_005435195.1 Halorubrum sp. SP3
CCATCATACGACCCTGTCACGGTCGTGACGCGGGTTCAAATCCCGCTCCGGGCGTCCCCGGTTTCGGGGCGCTGTCGCCTGTTTGCCCGGATGGTGTAGTGGCCCATCATACGACCCTGTCACGGTCGTGACGCGGGTTCAAATCCCGCTCCGGGCGTTTCTGCTGTCGCAATAACGAGCGAGGAGCGGCAGCGACGAGCGAGTACCGCGACAGCAGAAACCGTAGAAGGGATTTGAACTGGGGAGTGAAGCGAGTGAAACGAGCGGCACGACCGGGGTTCAAATCCCGCTCCGGGCGTTCCTGTCGACTCCGAGCGAGGGGCGCCAGCGACGATCGAGTCCGGCGTCGACGGACCCAGACGGAGGGATTTGAATCTGAGGACGAGCGAACGCAGTGAGCGAAGTCCTCCGGGTTCAAATCCCGCTCCGGGCGTCTCTCGCTGCCGCAACACCGAACGAGGAGCGCCAGCGACCGGTCAGGAGCTCGGACTACAGGCCCAGCTCCGACCGGAGGTCGTCGACGAGCGTTTCCGTCTTCTCGTCCGGCTCCTCGTCGGTGTCGACGGGGGTCCGGCCGTCGTACGTCTCGTGGACCATCGAGACCCCTTCGGCGAGCGTGTCGAGGCCGTAGCCACCCTCGAGGACGTACGCGTCGGCGGCGCCGACATCGTCCGCGAGCGTCCGGATCCGATCGGTCAGCAGCGCGTACCCCTCCGAGGAGACGCGCATCCGCGAGATGGGGTCGTGGCGGTGCGCGTCGAAGCCCGCCGAGACGATCAGCAGGTCGGGGTCGAACCGGTCGACCGCGGGCGCGATCCCCTCGTCGACGGCGTACAGGTAGTCGGCGTCGCCGGCGCCGGCCGCCAGCGGGAGGTTCGCGGTCGCCCCCTCGCCGTCTCCCTCGCCGGTCTCGTCGAGGGCGCCCGTGTCCGGGTAGAGCCCGTCCTCGTGGATCGAGGCGTAGAAGACATCGCCGCGGTCGTAGAAGATGTCCTGCGTACCGTTGCCGTGGTGAACGTCCCAGTCGAAGATCGCGACGCGGTCAGCGAGCCCCTCGTCGAGGGCGGTCTGGGCCGCGACCGCGGCGTTGTTGAAAAAGCAGAACCCCATCGCGTCGTCGGTGACGGCGTGGTGGCCCGGCGGACGACCGATAGCGAACGGCGTCTGCCGGCCGGTCGACCCGTCGAGCGCCTCGCGGGCCGCCCACTGGGCGAGGCCGGCCGAGGTGAGCGCCGCGTCCCAGGTCCCCTCGCTCGCGACGGTGTCGGGGTCCCAACTGCCGCCGCCGTCCGCCACGAACGACTCGAGTTCGTCGACGTAGTCGGGGTCGTGGACCGCCGTGACCGCCGCCTTCTCGGCGGGGTCCGCCTCGGCGTACTCGACGCCGTGCCGCTTCGCGAGGCCGCGGCGGATCGCGCGGAGTCGGTCCGGGTTCTCCGGGTGTCGTTCGCCGGTGTCGTGGTCGAGGCACCGCTCGCTGTAGCCGAACCGCATCTACTCGAAGAGGGCGAAGTACGTCTCGATGTCCTCGGCCTGTACCGTTCGCCGGTCCGCGTGTCGGGCCAGCGTCGCGGCCGCGCTCGCGACGTTGTCGGCGTAGTCTTCCAGGATGTCGGCCAGCGCGACGCGCGCGTCGACGCCGACGCGATACCGGTCGTCGATCCGGAGTCGGGCGATCCGGTCGATCGGCGCGACCGGTAGCGTGAGGTCCTCCCGGCTGACGACCTGCTCGACGCCGAAGTCCGCGGCCATCAGCGTCTTCCGGCCGTCCGCGGTCGCCTGCTCGGCCGCGTCGATGGCTAGCTCCGCGCCGTGCGATTGGATCCGTCGCGCGAGCTCCTCGGCGGCGTCCGCGCTGACGCGGAGTTCCCCCGCGTTCCGCCGGATGATCCCGTCGACCGGCGCGAACGGCAACTCGACACTCATACACACAGTCGCGTCCGTGTATCGTATAACGCTTTCCGTTAGCCGCATCGCGGCCGGGTCCGTGGGCGGATCGGGACGGGAGAGACCCGCGTCAGAAGACGTCGTCGGCGTCGATGGTGCCGTCGCGCTCCGGGCCGCGAACGGTTACCTCCTCGCCGAGCCGGAGGCTCGCGTCGGTCTCGACGGTCCGCGTCTGCTGGCCGTCGTCGAGCACGACCGGATCGCCCGTCTGGACGACCGTGCCGGTGAACTCGACGTCCTCGGTCGACGGCTCCGTCGTCGCGGCCGCGGCACCGCCGGTCGCACCGCCCCCGTCGTCTCCGGTCGTCTCGCCGGCGACGGCCTCGGCGGCCGCCTTCTGCCCGTCCTCCGCGAAGGCTCCGAGGCCGGTCTCGCTCGCGTCGGGGTCGGCGGCGTCACCGCTCCCCTCCGTACGGGACCCCGACGCCCCGCTCGCTGCGCCGGCCGCCGCGTCGCTCTCGCCGTCGAGGACGGAGACGGTCGAACGCCAGTTCGCAGACGCCTCAAGGTCGTCCTGCCAGCCGTCCTGGATCTCGACGTCGGTGAAGACGACGCGGTCGGCCAGGTCGATCTCGCGGTCGGCCTTGTCGCCCCACAGCGCGACGCGTATCTCGCCCGTCTCATCTCTGATCCGGACGTTTCTGACCTGTCCCTCGCTGCCGTCGTCTCGGTCGAAGGTGCGCACCGGGTCCGTCTCGATGACGCCGCCGCCGATGTCGACGGTCTCGCCGATCTCCAGGTCGGCGATGTCGGTCGTCTCCGGAACGTACTCGACGTCCTCGTCGACGCGCTCGACCGTGCCGCGGTCTCCGACGTGGAGCTCTAAGTCGCCGTCGCGCTCGCGGACGTAGCCGTCACCGACCTCGACCACCTCGCCGGGCTCGAACTCGTCGGCGAGGTCGGCCTTGTCGTCCCAGAGCGTGACGCGCACGCGGCCCGTCTCGTCGCCGACGGTGAGGTTCGCCACGCGCCCCTCGCTGCCGTCGTCGCGGTCGAACGTCCGGATCGAGTCCGTGTCGAGCACCTGTCCGACGAGGTCCACGTCGGACGCGCCGAGCGTCAGGTCCTCGACGCGGTAGGTGTCGAGCACCTGCACGTCGACTTCGGCGTCCTCGTCCGGCTCGACCTTGTCCGCGCTCACTTCGAGGCCGCTGTACCCCTCCTTCGGTCGACCCATGACCCGGAGCACCTGTCCGACCTCGAGTTCGCCCTCCGCGGCCGCGGCCATGTCGTCCCAGAGTGCGACCCGGACCGAGCCGGAGGCGTCGGCGACGTCGACGTTACACACCCGGCCCTCGTCGGCCTCCTCGTCGTCGCGCTCGAACGTTCGGACCTCGCCGATCGCGGTCACCTTGCCGAGGAACTTCACCTCGTTCATCCCCGGTTCGATGTCGGCGATGGTGTCTGCCTCCTCGTCGCGAAGCTCGTGCGCGATGAGCATCGCTGCGGTCTCCTCGTCCGCGAGCCCGCCCATCTGCTCGACCTTGTCCTCGACGGCGGCCTCGAACTCCTCGAACTCGACGTCGGTGTCGAGGTCCTCGTACACCTCCTCTATGGCTCCCATACGCGTACCTCCGTGGTCGGTGAGTTCGCGGATAAGCGTTGCCGTTGTCGGGGGGTCGCGCCGGAGCCCGCCCGGTCGGTGAGGCGACGGACTCGGGTCCCGGTCGCGGCTCGAAGGCGTCTCATAGGCGTTCATGGGGCCCTCCGATACAAAAGGTGTTCATCCGCGTCGGGAGTGCGTGCGGACCGCAGGCACGCGACCGCCGGACCGTAACCGTCTTATGTTCCACCGCGATACGTTGAGATGAGTCCTGGTAGGGTAGTGGACTATCCTCTTGGCTTGCGGAGCCAGGGACCGGAGTTCAAATCTCCGTCAGGACGCTCACTTTGCGGCTGCCTCGCTTCGCTCGGGAGCCGCCGCGTTCGGTCCTGACTTGCCCGACGCTCGCTCCGCTCGCGTCGGACTCCGTCAGGACGTTTTTCGAGGCACCAAACGGCGAGCGGAGCGGGGAGCGACCGACGGGGCCGCGGACGGTGGAGCACCCGGAAACGGCGGCCCTTCGACCGCGGTATTGGTCCACACACACGAGGAACTATTAACTCGGTTCCGTCGTTCGGTGAACGTACGCCCGGTCGGTCCCCCGCCACCGGGTCGAATCCATGACCGTCCGCGACCCCATTCCGACGTTCGCCCCCCGCTGGAGCGTCCGGAGACGGGTCCGCGGGCCGGTCGCCGCTCTCCTCGGCACCGTCGCCGCGTGACCTCGACGCGGGGGCGGCCGACTCGCCGCCGAAGCGAGCGCGCCTCCCCTCTCTCGACGCGACGGCCCCACTCGTACCGTTTTCGACGACCGAATCCGCTCGAAGCGCGAGGCGAACGCCTCGCGCCACGACTCACTACCAGACGATGACAGCAGACCGATCCCCCTCCAGACGCACAGTCCACCCCGATCCGTACGCGAACCCCCACCCGTCCGATCCCCTCCCGTCGCCGGGCGCGCTGGTCGCCTTCGCGGCGCTACCGGTGCTGACGGTCGCCGCCCTCTCGTTCCCGACCGCGGCGGCGGTCGCGCTGGCGACCCTCTGCGGTGCCGTCGCGGGCGCGGCGCTTCACCGCCGGTACCCGAGGGCGGTCGATCGAACCGTCCGGCTACCGGACGACGACGGCGCCGTCGGGAAGGCCTGATCGGCCCGCCGCGGGCGAGCACCGCCTCCGCCCCGCCGCTGACGTTTCGCCCTCCGCCCCGCCGCTGACGTTTCGCTCCGCTTCGCGGAGTCGCGGAACTCGCCATTTATCACTCGTCGCCGCCGACCGCGAGGCGTGACCGACCGCGACTCCGGTTCGGACCGAGACGAGCGCGACGTGCCGTCCGCGTCAGTCGCGATCACCGCCGGCGCCGCGCTGTTCAACGAGGGGCGCTTCCTCGCGGCGAGCGGCGCCTGGGGTTCGGGGGGGCGACCGCCAGACGACGACGGCGACGCCGAGCGCGACGGCGACCGCGACGCCGCCGACGTCGAGCGACTGCGCCGGGGGCTGGCCGCGGCCGCGACGGCGACGCACCGCGCGGCCGACGGCGACGACTCGGGCGCCGCCGAGCGCGCGGCGGACGCCGTCGCCGCGCTGACGGGCGTCTCCGACTCCCGGGGAGTCGCGTTGGCCTCCGTCCGAGAGTGGGCCGAGAAACTCGCCGCGGCCTCGACGGACGCGGACGCGGGGAGTGCGCCGCGGATCCGGGTCGACGACGAGACGCCGGCGTTCGGCCGGCTGTCGCTCGCCGCGGCCGGGGTCGCGGCGCCGGCGCTCGCGAGGGCGGGCGAACCGGGCGATCCGCAGGTGCTCGCGACCGCGGCGGAGTTCGCTCGCGAGGAGCGCGGGACGGGACGGACCGAGTTCGCCGAACTGCTGTTCGCGTACCTTCGGACGCCGGACGCGCGACCGCAGGTGGCCGCGCGGCTGGGCGATCACGTCGAACGCGAGGCGCGGAAGCGGCGCGACGTCGACGGGCTGTTCTGAGCGTGGGGCCGATCAGGCGTCGTCCGGGTCGGCGGGGAAGTTGGGTTCGGCGGGCGACTCCGGGGCGGGCCGATCGGCGTCCGACGCGAACGAGTCCTCGCCGTAGCGACCGCCGTTCGTCTCGGTGTCGCGGTCGGACTTGGGTTTGCCCTCGAAGGTGTAGTCGGCGGAGTTGTCGGCGGGGTCGTAGCCGAGCGCCTCGCGGGCGCGCTCGATGGAGTAGTAGCGGCGGTCGTTGTCCGAGATGCCGTACACGACCTCGTAGCCGTAGTCGGCCCGGAGACAGCGGTCGAACAGGTGCGCGCAGTCGCGGTGCGAGAGCCACATCGCCTGGCCGCGCTCGTACTCGCGGGGCGGGTGGTCCCTGGTGAGGTTGCCGATCCGGACGCAGACGACGCTCATCCCGAACTCGTCGTGGTAGAAGCGTCCGAGCGACTCGCCGGCCGCCTTCGAGACGCCGTAGAGGTTGCCGGGGCGGGGGAGTTCGCTGCCGTCGAGCCGGTAGTCGTCGTCGGGGCGGTACAGGTCCGGCGTGCGCTCTTCGGTCTCGTAACCGCCGACGGCGTGGTTCGAGGAGGCGAACGCGAACTTCTCGACGCCGGCCTCGGCGGCGGCGCGCATCACGACCTGCGTGCCGTCGATGTTGTTCCGGAGGACGGAGTCCCACGGCGCCGTCTTCCGGGGGTCGCCGGCGAGGTGGATCACCGCGCCGACGTCGGCGACCGCCTCGCGGACGGCGCGCTCGTCGGTGATGTCCGCGACGTATCGGTCCGCGTCGGTGACGCCGGCGGGAACCTTCGCGGCCGGGAGCGGCTCGCGGTCGAGGAGCCGCCACTGGTAGTCGCCGCCGATGCCGCGGAGGATGGCCTGCCCCACCCGTCCGCCGGCGCCCGTCAGCAGGACCGGCTCGTCCATTCGACTCTACGTGGGCGAGAGAACGGCATATATGACACGGTTCGACCGCGTACGCCCGGATTCGGGGCGTAAATCGGGATCACGGAAGGATATACGGAGCGAGACCGCCGGAACGCGGCGGCTACAGTTTCTGTCGCGAGACCTTGACGCCGGTCGGCGTGACGATGATCTGGTCGTCGCCCTTCTGGACGATGTCGCCGTCGACCTCCTCGACCACCTGTCGAAGCTCGTCGTAGACGCGTTCTATCGTCCGGTCCGACGTGGAGTGACGGGTGATGTCAGCGATGACGAAGTCGCCGTCGTAGACGGCGTCTTTGATCGGGATGACGTCGCTCTGGTCGGCGATCTCCGCGAAGTGTACCTGTGTGCCCGTCTCCGCGTGCGCGTCGGCGAAGTCGTCCGTGTCGAGCTCGACGTAGTCGTCGACGGAACGATTCCCGCTCCCGCCGAGGATCTTGCTCATGATGCCCATACACACCACACGACGTGGTCGGACATTAGTTCTTACGTCAGACGCGCCCGTGCGTCCGTCTCGCAGCGCGGTCAGTCCAGCCGCTCCTGCCACTCTTGGACCCGCGAGAGCAGCTCCACCGGCGAAGTCTCCGCGATGTCGACGTCGCTCAGTTCCTCGATCACGGCGCGGGTCTCGGGGTCGAGCCGGTCGGCGGCGGCGGGCGCCGCGGTCTCTGCGGTCTCCGCGCGCTCGCCGGAACCGGCCGCCATCGACCCGCTCTCCGCTCCGTTTCGACTCCCCTCGGAGGCCGAGCCGCCAGTGCCTGCCGCCCCCTCGTCGCCGTCCCCGCCCGCGAACGACCCCGACGAGAGGTCGAACACGACCTGCTGCGTGTCCCCCGCGCCGCCGCCCGGAACCTCGCCGGCGCCCGAGCCGGCGCCGTCGCCGTCTCCCACGCTTCGCGAGCCGCGGGCCTCGATCGCCTTCTCCTCGCGGAGCCGGTCGAGGACCTCGTCCGCGCGGGAGACGACGGGGTCGGGCACGCCCGCGAGATCGGCGACGTGGACGCCGTACGACCGGTTCGTCGGCCCGTCGCGGACGGTGCGGAGGAACGTCACCTCGCCGTCGCGCTCGTCGACGGCGACGTGGACGTTCGCGACGCGGGGGAGGTGGTCCGCGAGCGTCGTCAGCTCGTGGTAGTGGGTGGCGAAGAGGGTACGCGCCCGGACCTCGTTGTGGAGGTACTCCGTCGCGGCCCACGCGATGGAGATACCGTCGTAGGTGGCGGTCCCGCGGCCGACCTCGTCGAGGATGACCAGCGAGTCCTCGGTGGCGGAGTGAAGGATGTTCGACAGCTCCTGCATCTCGACCATGAACGTCGAGCGCCCCTGCGCCAGTTCGTCGAGCGCGCCGACGCGGGTGTAGATGCCGTCGACGAGCCCCACCTCGGCCGCGCGGGCGGGGACGAACGAGCCGGCCTGCGCGAGCAGCTGGATCAGCGCGGCCTGCCGCATGTACGTCGACTTCCCGCTCATGTTCGGCCCGGTGACGATCAGGAAGCCGCGCTCGGCGTCGAGCCGGAGGTCGTTCGGGACGAAGTCGGTCGTCCCCTCGACGACCGGGTGGCGCCCGGCCTCGACGTCGAGCCGGCGCTCCTCCGTCAGCTCCGGGCGCGACCAGTCTCGGCGGGCCGCGTGGGTCGCGAGCGAGGCGAGCGCGTCGAGTTCCGCGATCGCCCGGCCAGCGTCCTGGAGCAGTTCCGCGCGCTCGGCGACGCGCTCGCGGAGCGCCTCGAACAGCTCGTACTCCAGCTCGCCGCGGGCCTCCTCCAGGCGGAGGACCTCCCGCTCCTTCTCGGCCAGCTCGTCGGTGACGAACCGCTTCGAGTTCTTCAGCGTCTTGATCTCGCGGTACCCCTCGGGCACCCGGTCCGCCACCGACTTCCCGACCTGGATGTAGTAGCCGTCCGTCTTGTTGCGGTCGACGGTGACGTGGCTGAGCCCGTGTCGCCGCTTCTCGCGCTCCGCGAGGCCGTCGAGCCACGATTTTACCGACTCGTGGCGACCGATCAGCTCGTCGAGCTCCTCGTCGTACCCCTCCTTCAGCAGCCCGCCGCCGGTCTTCGCCTTCGGCGGGTCCTCCGCGAGCGCCTCGGCGAGCTCCTCGCGCAGGTCGGCCGCGCGCTCGCGGTCGACGCGGTCGAGGACGGCGGCCGCGGGCGAGTCGTCGAGGGGGGTCCCCGCCACCGCGTCGGCGAGGTCCGGGAGCAGCGCCAGCGTGTCGCGGACCGAGAGGAGTTCTCGCGCGCCCGCGCTCCCGCTCGTCGTGCGCGACGCGAGCCGTTCGAGGTCGTACGCGTCGTCGAGCACCTCGCGGATCCGATCGCGCGCGAGCGCCGCGGACGCCAGCGCCTCGACCGCGTCGAGTCGGGCCGTGAGCGTCTCGCGGTCCCGGCGGGGGCGGGTGAGCCACTCGCGGAGCAGCCGCCCGCCGGCGGCCGTGACGGTGTGGTCGACGGTGTCGAACAGCGAGCCGTCGGCGTCGCCCCGCATCGTCTCGGTGATCTCGAGGTTGCGCTGCGTGGTCGCGTCCACGTCGACCCGGTCGTCGGCGCCGTACGCGGTGAGGCGGGTCATCGAGGCCAGCACCCCCGCGCCGGTCTCCTCGACGTACGAGAGGACCGCGCCCGCGGCCCGGACCGCGAGCTCCGAGTCGAGCCCGACGCTGTCGGTCGTCTCCCGGCCGAACTGCTCGCGAACCGCGTGTCGCGCGCGCCCGGTCGCGAACGCCTCCGCGTCGAACGCGGTCACGCGTCCCGAGAGGTCCTCGCGGACCGCCCCGAGCAGGCCGTCGTCGTTTCGGACCCGGGGGCCCGGGAGGACCTCCGCCGGGTCGAAGCGGTAGAGCTCGGCCCGCAGGTCGCTCCCGTCGTCGACCGTCGTGGCGAGGAAGCGGCCGGTGGTGACGTCGGCGAGCGCGAGCCCGTAAGGGCCGTCGGCGTCGGAATCGGCCGCTTCGTCCCGCACCACGGCCGCGAGGTAGCGCGCGTCGTCGTCGCTCGTTTCGAGGACGGTCCCGGGAGTGACGACTCGGACGATCTCGCGGGCGTGGTCGCCCCCGTCCGTCTCGTACTGGTCCGCGACCGCGACCCGGTAGCCGCGTTCGACCAGGGCGTTCACGTACGGCGTCAGCTCCGAGAGCGGCACGCCGGCCATCGGGTACGACGAGCCGTGAGAGGACTTCTGCGAGATCGAGAGGTCGAGCTCGTCGGCCACCAGCTCGGCGTCGTCCGCGAAGAACTCGTAGAAGTCGCCGCACTGCATCGCGAGGACGTCCGCGTCCGTCTCCGCCTTGAGATCGAGGAACTCCCCGACGATCCCCGTTGCCATATGTCCGTACTCCCGCCGTGCGCGGCTAAAACCCTGCGGGTGTCCGCGCGGTGAGTTCGGGCGGGGAGGGGCGCCGATGCGTCGTCAGCCCAGTCGGTTCCGCTTCGTCGACGACCGGTGGAAGAGCCCGGAGACAGCGAACACGAGCGCGAACAGGACCGCGTACGCGTACCCCGAGACCGCGCCGAACGGGACGGTGCCGACCCACGCCGCCGTCGCCAGCAGCCCGCACACGACCGCGAGCCCGACGTAGTACTCGCTCCAGAGGATCTCGTTGTCCGAGACGATCTCCAGGTACACCTCCAGCTGCCGGCTCTCCTCGGTGAGCGAGACCAACCCCCGGTCGGACTCGTAGTCGATGAAGCCGCTGGCGGCCAGCTTCGGGAGGTGCGACTGGTGAAGCGCCGTGTACACTCGCTTGCGCTGCTTGTACGTCACTTCGGGGATCTCGACGCCGTTCTCCCACGCCGCCAGCTGCTCCGCGATGTCGCGGACGCGCGCCTCGCTGCCGTTGGTGTTCAGGTACTCGATCACGTTCCGCCGCCGCGCGTTGCTCAGCGCCGTGAACACCTCGTCGCGCGACGGACCGTCCTCATCGGCGGGCGAGGGCACCTCCGATCCGATGAGTTGTGATGTCATGGCTCGCCCATGTGGGTTGAGAGCATATTGATTAGACACAACATATAATTTTCTATTAATGAGTCGGCGGTAGATCGCGGCGTGTATCGACGCGCGAAGTACACGGAAACGCTTTGAGAACCGAGCGAATGAGGATTCTTGAGATAGTAGGTCCGTCGAATCGCGATTCTCGTCCGCTGTTGTCGTTTTCCGTAACTATCGATCGCCGAAACAGGTTCGCGGCGGGAGGCGACGCACGCGGCGGTAGGCGGCGCATACATAGGTCGGCACGCGCCGTCCGAACCGGTATGAACGCGTCACGAAACGCGGCCGCCGATCGCCTCCGACGACCCGCACGCGCCGCCGTCGACCGACTCCGACGGCCCGAGTACACCGGCGCGAACCGCTGTCTACCCTGTACCGCGGTCAACGTCGGGATCGCGACGGTCGGGGGGGCAGCGGTGGCCGCGGTCGGCGCGCCGCTCCTCGGCGCGGCCGGGTTCGGCGCCGCGCTCGCGGCGATCTGGCTCCGCGGCTACCTCGTCCCGGGGACGCCCGAACTCACGAAGCGATACCTCCCGGAGCGGGTCCTCGCGCTGTTCGGGAAAACGCCCGGTTCAAGGGAGATAGCCGCCCATCAGTCGGGTGAGATCGATCCGGAGACGTACCTGCTTGACGCCGACATCCTCGTCGAGACGCCCGCCGGCGACGACTTCGCGTTCGCGCCCGACTTCGCCGCGGCGTGGCGGGCGGCGGCGACGGGCAAGCCGAGGGACGCTGGCGGCGACGGGGACCGAAGCGACCGCGACGACGTGGCGGCGCTCGCGACGCTCACCGGGATCGACACCGATGAGCTGGCGATCGACTGGTACGAGGGCGTCGGGCTCGCGTACGCGGGCGACGAGAAGATCGGCCACTGGGAGTCGCGCGCGGTGTTCCGGGCGGACGTCGCGGCCGACCGCGTGCTGACGGCGACCCGCGACGACTGGACGACGCTGGCGCTCGCGGACCGCAGCGCGGTGCTCGGCGCGCTCAGGCTGTTCGTCGATGAGTGCCCGAGCTGCGCCGGCGAAGTCGGGCTGGAAGAGCGCGTCGTCGAGTCCTGCTGTTCGAGCTACGACGTGGTCGCCGGACGATGCGCCGGCTGCGACGCGCGGCTGTTCGAGCTGCGGCTGCCGGAGTCGGTCGCGGCCGCCGCCGAGTAGGGGAGGCCGAGAGTTCGGATAGGAGAGCGGAGTACGACGGAGAAGGAGTCAGTTTTTCAAGCCCAGTCACCGGAGCCGAAGCTGCCGCAGCACCGAGAAGCGGTTGACCCACAGCTGGACCGCGCTGGCGGCGGCGAAGACGCCGAGACCGAGGCTGGTCCAGAGGACCGGGTCGACGGCCGACACGAGCGGAACGTCGAGGAGCGCCGCGAGAACGACGAGCAGCGAGCCCACGGCGAGCCCGCGGTAGAGTTCCGACCACGTCGCGCCGCCGGGCGCGAGGACCTCCGTGTAGAGTCGCACGTCGCGCGCGCGGCGAGAGAGCTCGATGGTCTGCGTCTCGCGGTCGTACGCTATCACGCCCGCGTCCGCCAGCTTCGGCAGGTGCGTCTGGACGAGCGACGTGTACACGCTCTCGCGACAGCGCTTCGGCGGGGGCGTCTCGCCCGTCTCGCGGCCCGCGACGAGCGTCGACAGCTCGTTGACCGAGACCGTCCCGCCGACGGCGCCGAGCTGTTCGATCGCGCGGCGACGGCGTTCGTTCGCGAGGATCGCGTACACCTGTTCGGCCGGTAACACGTCGTTTCGGAGTTTCATGGAGTGGGCTCCGGGCGGCCGCGCTCGGCGGCGCCCGAGTTCTGTCACCCACTGCGTCGGACGGAGTCATATGTATGGGCTCGCTACCCGGGGAAGCGGCCGATCGAGGGAAGAGGGTACGAGCAGCTTGTCGGATCCGACACGTCGAGTACGGTTCTCGTACCGGGTTCGGTGGCGACAGTACGGAACGCCTGCGGGCGAGATCGCTCCCGGTAGGACCACCGAACCGTCCGTCGAACGAGACCGTTGACCGGTTCCGTGAGACGTTCTGCCTGCTGGAATCGTCCGTTCGACGGTGACGTGGGAACGCGTAACTAGGTGGGTGTCCCTCGGAGGGGAAAGTAACCGATTCGGTCAGCCCATCGCGGACGGGGAGCGAGTCGGGGGAGAAACCATGAGCCAAGACACAAACGACACAATCGGACTCTCGCGGCGCAAGGTGCTCGCGGGCCTCGGCGCGGTCGGCGTCGCGTCCGCGGGCGCGGGACTCGGTACCACGGCGTACTTCAACGACACCGAGTCGTTCGAGGGCAACACGCTCACCGCGGGCGAGCTGGACCTGAAGCTGGACTACAAGTCGACGTACCTCGGCGGTCCCGGGCGTCTCGAAGACGTCCAGTCGATGGGCTACCCGGACGCCGAGGACCTCGGCGAGGGGCGCTACCTGCTCGACCAGACCCCGAGCCCCGCGGACATGCAGGCGTGGGAAGACCTCGTCATGGAGGAGGACGGCTTCGACTTCTGTTCGCCCGAGGCGGATCAGTACCTCGTCAACGGCGACGGGATCCCGGTGTTCACGCTCGACGACGTGAAGCCCGGCGACTCCGGCGAGGTCACGATCAGCATCCACATCTGTGACAACCCCGCGTTCCTCTACCTCGCGGGCGAGCTGACCGAGAACGCGGAGAACGGTCAGTCCGAGCCCGAACTGGAAGACGAGGGCGAAGAAACCGACGGGATCGGCGAGCTCGCGGACGCCATCGAGGTCTGCGTCTGGTACGACGAGGACTGCGACAACGTGTACGAGCCCACGGGCACGGGCCAGCAGCAGGAGCTGGAAGTCGCCTTAGTCAGCGACGTCTCCGGTTCGATGGGCGGTGCACCGCTCTCGGCGCTGAAGACGGCCGCGACCAGCTTCGTCGGCAACCTCTCGTCGCCCGACGAGGCCGCTGCGATCTCGTTCAATTCCGGCGCGTCGACCGACCAGGAGCTGACGACCAACTACCAAGCCGTTCAGAACGCGATCAACAACTACACAGCGGGCGGCGGCACCTCGATCGCCGCCGGTATCATCGAGGGCGAGGACGAACTCCTCAACGGCACCATCGCCACGCCGGGCGCGTCGAAGGTGATGATCCTGTTGAGCGACGGGCAGTCTGACGACACCGCCGCGACCGACGCCGCGAACGACGCCAAGAACAACGGGATCCGCATCTTCACCATCGCGCTCGGGAACGCAGACACCGGTCTGTTGGAGAGCGTCGCCAGCTCTCCCGACGACGCTTTCGTCGCGCCCGACCCGTCCGACCTCGACACCGTCTACGCCGAGATCGCCCAGATCGTCCTCGCGGGCGAACAGAAGATCCTCTCGGGCACGATGAGCGAGGTCTTCGCGGAGCTGGCCGACGGCGAGGCGCTCGACGGCGACCGCCAGGAGGAGGGTCGGCAGCCGTACCCCGGCGCGACCACCCAGTGTATCGGTTTCGAGTGGACGCTCCCGGCGGAGGTCGGCAACGAGATCCAGACCGACTCCGTGAGCTTCGATCTCGCCGTCTACGCCGAGCAGTCGCGGCACAACGACAATCCTCAGGTGGCGTTCAACGGGACCGACGTGAACAGCACCAGCCCCGGTCCCGCACCCAACGGCACCGGCAACGTGAGCGGTCAGAACTAGCTCCTCGGAGCGACGCGGCCCCGGACGACGAGACACGTCCGGTTCCCGGCTCGGCGCCTTCGGGCGGCCGACGCGGCGGTTCGCGACCGCCGCCGGGAGTTCCCTTCGGGGATGATACACAATGAACGACGACAAAATCGGACTATCGCGGCGCAAGATGCTGGTCGGACTCGGTGCGGTCGGCGTGGCCTCGGCGGGCGCGGGCCTCGGCACCACGGCGTACTTCAACGACACGGAGACGTTCGCGAACAACGAGCTGACGGCCGGCTCGCTCGACCTGTTTGTCCACGTCGACTACTCAGAGGACCAGGGCAGCTACGCGCAGTACTCCACGGAGCCCGGCACCTACGTCGACGGGAACGTCGTCGGGATCGAGGGCCAGCAGATCGAGGGCGAGCCCCTCAGCATCCAGGTCTCCGACCTGAAGCCCGGCGACTCCGGCGAGGGCGAGTTCTGCTTCTCGATCGTCGACAACCCCGCGTACATGTGGATGTGCGGTGAGCTGACCGCGAACGACGAGAACGGAATGACGGAGCCCGAGATGGACGACGACGAGACCCCGGACACGGGAGACCTCGCGGACGCGATGGAGGTCACCGTCTCGTACTGTACGCCCGACGGCGACGGCGGCAACGTCATCGGCGACGAGATCGTCTCCGGGTCGCTGGCGGAAGTCATGCTCGCGCTCCAAGCCGGCGTCCCGCTGTCCAGCGACGGTGACGCGAACGCGCCGCTCGCGGATCGCCCCACCTTCGATGGCGTCACCGAGGCGTTCACCGACGGCGAACCGAACGTCGACGAACAGTGCGTCTGCTTCACATGGGAGGTGCCGACGAGCGTCGAGAACGAGATCCAGACGGACTCGGTCATGTTCGACTTCGAGTTCTACGCGGTCCAGGCTCGCCACAACGACGGGGCGCACAACCCCTGCGTCGAGTTCGACACCGTCGTGACCACCGACCCCGGTCCGGGCGTCGACCGCGACGGCGACGGGCAGGGCGACGCGACGGGGAGCTGGATCACCGCGCGGGTGAGCAGCGGCCCGACCACGGTCGTACAGGTGGAGCTGGACGGCGACGTGTACGGCGGCGGGAACTCCGGGCTCGGCGAGTGGCCGAGCAACCCGAACGCCTACGTCGTCGAGGCCAACTTCGACGTCGACACCGACGGGCTCGGCGAGAGCCCGAACGACGACTTCCGGTTCGGCTACGGTAGCGCGAGCTCCGGCGCCCGGTCCGGAGGCATCGCGAACAGCACGAGCGGCGCGAGCGGCGACGGCGGGTACATCCGGCGCAACATCGGCACTGGCGGGAACAACAACCGCACCGACACCGCCGCGGAGGACGTTCCCGGCTTCGTGGCTCTCGAGAGCGCCGACCAGCTGACCTACACGTTCGTCATCGACTGGACGAGCGGCCTGCCGGCGCTGTCGAGCGTCCCGACCCAGTTCGTCCTCAGCGAGGTCTTCGCCAGCGACGGTGGAGAGGGCGTCGCGTCGCCGAACAGCTCGAACGACGGCCGCGCGGCCATCGACAACGTCACCGACGCGTCGGGGGTCATCAACGTCTGATCGGCGCGTAACGCGGCGGGCGCGACGGCGCCCGTCCGACCGACCATTACCCATTCCGGACCCGCGCGGGCGGCCGGGGCGACGGTTCGACCCCGTCGGTGGGACTCCCTTCGGGGAATTACACTCATGACAGACAACGACGACATCGACACGATCGGACTGTCGCGGCGAACGGTGCTGGCCGGCCTCGGCGCGGTGGGCGTGGCCTCCGCGGGCGCGGGCCTCGGCACCACGGCGTACTTCAACGATACCGAGTCGTTCGACGGGAACACCCTCACCGCGGGCCAGCTCGACCTCCTCGTCGACTGGCAGCAGACGTACGACTTCGGCGAGGGGAATCAGTTCGTCAGCGCCCACCCGGACCACGACGGCGACGGCGAGCAGTCGATCGAGATCGACGGCGAGGTGTTCACGTACAGCGACTTCCCGGACGAGGACGACCCGGACAGCAACGGGGCGAACCTCCGGGTGCTGGACTGCGAAACCATCCCGCCGCTGGAGGAGGCGGACTTCGGCACGGACCCGGTCACGGGCGAGGAGATGGAGACGCTGGTCCGCCTCACCGACGTGAAGCCCGGGGACTCCGGCGAGATCACCTTCTCGCTCCACCTCTGTGACAACCCCGGCTACATCTGGATGCAGGCGAGCGACGTCAACGGTGACGGCGGCACCGCCACCGAGCCGGAGCAGATCGTCGACCCGGACAACCTCGGCGACCTCGGCGACGCCATCGAGGCGCGGCTCTGGTACGACGAGGACTGCGACAACGTGTACGACGGCGCGGAGCCGGTCGACATCATGCTGACGCTCGACTTCTCGGGCTCGATGCTGTACGAGCAGTACGGCGGCCTCGTCAGCGAGGACGACGTCACGGTCGGCGGGACCACCTACGCCGAGACGACGAAGATCGACCTCGTCGAGCTCGGCACCCGCCAGTTCGTCAGCTACCTCCAGTCGCAGGGGTCCGACGTTCAGGTCGGCGTCGCGTACTTCGACGGCGAGGGGAGCGACGACTCCGTCCCGCGGACGGGCGTCCTCCAGGGCCTGACGAGCGACCTCTCCGTGGTGGACGCGCAGCTGACGGATCTCCGGCAGAAGCTCGCGGACGTGGTGACCGGTCCCAGCCCCTCGACGCCGGGCGACGGCGACGGCGACCCCGATCCGTTCGCGAACGCGAACGGTATCGCGACGGGCACCTACATCGGCGAGGGCGTCGACGACGCGCAGGCCGAGCTCGACGCGAACGGACGTAGCGGCGTCGAGTACCGGAACATCGTCCTATCCGACGGCGAGTCGTTCAACGGGGACGGCAGCACGTCGTTCTCATCGCCGACCGGCGCGGCGGCCGACGCCCGCGCGGCGTCGCCGAATCCCGCAACGAACGTGTACACGATCAACGTCGACGGCAGCGCGAGCACGCTCCAGGCGATGGCCGGCGCGGCCGGCGGCTCGGGCGGCGACCCGGCGTTCTTTAACGACGTCAGCGATCCGCTCAACATCCCGACGGTGTTCGGCAACCTCGCGGCACAGACCGCACAGGAGAAGGTCATCATGGACGACTCGCTCGGAAACGTCCTCGCGGCGCTCGCCGACGGGAACGGCGTTCCGCTCGACGGGAACCGGTCGACGCCGTACGACGAGCGTAACGACCCGGCGGACGACCCGGACCGCGAGGCGTTCCGCGGCGACGGCGTGATGCACTGCGTCGCGCTCGAGTGGGAGCTGCCCCTCGAAGTGGGCAACGAGATCCAGGGCGACACGCTCGCCTTCGATCTGGGCTTCTACACCGAACAGGCGCGCCATAACGACGGCGCCGGGCCGTCGGTGTCGGCCTGATCGGGGGTTTCGGACCCATCGCGACGTGACGGTCGAAGCCGATCGACGGCGGGGCCGATCCGGCGACTGCGATGGGGTGCGACGCCCGTACCGCCGGGTACGGTCACCGGACCGGTCAGGTATGACGCGTATACATACGACTACGGCGACGGTAGAGAGGGCAGAGACGAGAGATCACATCGACGACACGGCCGTTCGGAGCCGCGACGACACACAATGACACAGAAGGAATCAGGACTTACGCGGCGGGAGGCACTCGCAGGCGTCGGAGCCGTCGGCTTCGCGACCCTCGGGGCCGCCTCCGGACGGCGGACGGGGACGGACAACTGGGACGAGTACACGGACTACACGTACGCCCAGACGGACGCGCCGGTGAATCTGCTCGTCGGGTGGCGGCGCACGGAGAACGGGACGGCCGTCGATGCGAGCCCGGTCGGCGCGGTCGACGACGTCGGAGCGGCCGGGATCCGGCTCGTCGACGTCGACAACGTACTGCCGCACGACTACGGCACGGCGAGCGTCGGCCTCCGACTGGAAGACCCCGAGAGCACCGCCCGCGTGTGGCTGAAGATCGACCCCGGGCTCGACGACCCCGACGCCGCGAGCGCAGCGCTCGCGGAGCGCATCTCGCTCACGGTCCGACAGGACACCGGGATCTTCGGGATCGGCGGCTGCGGCGGCGCAGATGGCGAGTTCGCGAGCGTCGGGACGCCGATCGCCGACGGGACGCTCGCGGACATCGACGGGTCCGCGCTCGCGGACGGCGTCGAGCTGCGTCCGGGGTTGCTCGGCGACGGCTGCCTCGGACCCGGTGAGCAGCGCTGTCTGACCTTCGAGTGGGAGTTTACTGGCGAGGGCGGCAACGCCGGACAGGGCGGCGCGGTGGACTTCCTCGTACAGTTCGTCGCCGACGAGTGCGGTTCCGAGGGGAACCCCTTCGAGACGAACCCCGCGACGGGAGGCGACACGGCCGGAGGCGGCGCATGACTCCCGGAAGCGACCGGGGACGGCGCCCGAGCGGACTGAGCCGCCGCCGGCTGCTCGCCGGGATCGGCGGCGTCGGCGCGGTCGGGATGGCGAGCGGCCTCGGCACGGGCGCGTACCTCGCGGACCGGGAGACGTTCGCGAACAACGCCTTCGGCGCCGGCGAGGTCGGGGTGACCGTAAACGACGAGCTCACGGACGGGACCGTCACCGTCGGTCCGTTCGCGGTCGACCGGACGACGTTCGACGGCCGTCCCGACCCTGAGCGGTTCGAGATCGGTGCGTCAGCGAACCCCGTGCGGGTGTGGCTCGCGACGCGCTGCCCCGACGACGACGACCCGCTCGGGGACGCGCTCGAAGTCGAGGTCGTCGTCGACGGCGCGTCGCTGACGGGCGGCTACCGGCCCCTCGCCGAGGTCGAGCGCCTGCTCGCGACCGGGGCGCGAATCGACGACGGCTGCCTCGCCGCCGGCCCCGACGGCGGTTCGATCGTCGTCGAGGTGGCTCCCTACCTGCCGGCTGATTCGCCAGACGTGGGCGGTGAGACGACCGACCTGACGTTCCGGCTGTACGCCGAGCAGTGTCGCCACGTCTCGGAGGCCGAGGCGAACGCGCCGGGGGCGAACCCGTTCGCAGATGTCGTCTGCGATGAGACGGAGTTGGACTGCCCCGAGTGCGTCGAGTTCGGCAAGACGAACTTCGGCGGGTCGACCGGGCCGGGCGACGTGCTCCGGCTCGAGGACGCGGGATCGTACGAGATCGAGATCACCGAGGTCGAGACGAAGGACGACGGCGAGGTCGTCGGCGTCGCGTTCCGGCTTCGGGACGCCGACGGAAATCCGGGGCCGAACATGTGTTCCGTGGCGGTCAAGGGCGGACCGGACCGGACCCCCGAGTCCGTCGAGATCGACCCGGCGTCTCCGGAGACAGGTGAGATCGTGTTCGCGCCGCTGAACCCCGGAAACGACAAGCGATACGGGGTCAGCAACGTCACGATCAGCGTCTGCGCCGGCGACGGTAACGGCGAAGAGGAAGGCGGCGACGACCGCACCGGTGACGGCGAAGAGGAAGGCGGCGACAGTAGCGGGACCGGTAACGGCGGTGGAAACGGCGACGGCGGCAGAAACGGCCGAAAAGAGAACGGAACGCCCGGGAAGCACGACGGCAAATCCGCGAACGCCGGCGGCGACGGTCGAAGCGACGGCGGCGGAGACGACGGCACGGAGGCGAACTGATGACACAACTACTCACATCACCACGGACGAAGCGCGCGGCGAACGTACTCGGGATCGTCCTGCTGATCGCGCTCGTCGCGCCGTTCGCGGTGTACGCCGCCCCGGAGGTCGTCGGCGCCGACGAGAGCTTCGTCGTGCTCACGGCGAGCATGACGCCCGCCATCGCGCCGGGCGACGTAGTTATCATCGCCGAGCGCGACCCGGCCGCGATCGCCGAGGGCGACGTGATCACGTTCGTCCGCGGCACGAGCGACGTGCCGGTGACGCATCGCGTGATCGACGTGGTCGACGAGGCGAGCGCGCTCGCGTTCGAGACGATGGGCGACGCCAACGAGGGACCGGATCCGGGGCTCGTCCCGGCCGGGAACCTCGTCGGCGTCGTGACGCTGACGATTCCGTACATCGGGTACGTGATCCAGTTCGCGGGCACGCGGGTCGGGTTCGTGGCGCTGGTGCTGCTCCCCTTCGGACTGCTCGCGGTCACGGAGGTCTGGTCGATCGTCCGCGGTCGCGACGAGTCGAAGTCGCCAGCCACCGCGACCGACGATCCGGACCGAGGGGACGCCGAGACGGCGCAGTTCGAGTTCGCAACCGAGTCCGAGCTCGCCCCCGCGACGGACGCCGCGGGGGCTTCCGGCGGCGTCTCGGTCGACGCGGTCGGCGGCGCGGCGGCGGTACTCGTCGTCTTCGCCCCGTACGCGGTGTACGTCGCGTTCGAACTCCGGAGCGCCGTCGCGATTGCGGCGGCAGTAGCGACCGCGACGCTCCTGTGTGGGGCGCTCGCGATGTGGGTGCCGGCGAGCGGCGTGCTCGACCGGAGCGGGCAGAGCGCCGCGGCGGAGCCGGAGAGAGACGCGTCGGAAACGGCCGTCGCCGGCGAGGTCTCCGAGAGCGAACGGGACGGCGACGAGACGGACTCGGCAGCCGTCGCGACAGACGAAGAGCGCGTGGAACCAGACGAGTCGGCACCGGTACAGACGCCGACCGCACGTCCTGACGCCGCCGGAGAGGGGGACTGATGGCGGCAAATCACGGGTTCGTCGCGCTCCTCGCGCTCGCCGTGTTGGTGTGGGGCGTCGCGTTCACCGGCGGGGCCACGGTCGCGGTCCTCTCGGCGAGCGTCGACGTGCCGACGACGTTCGAGACGCCGGAGGAACTGAAGGAAGTAAGCGGGTCAAACGGAAGCGCGTTCGCCGTGACGACCGTACCCGTCGAGAACGGGACGCCGTCAGCGGTGAACGGCACGGAGACAGTCGGGAACGCCACGGTACCGCCCCCGAAACAGAACGCTACGGTACCGCCCCCGAAACAGAACGCTACGGTACCGCCCCCGAAACAGAACG
>NZ_SGTU01000013.1:76565-101683 GCF_005435195.1 Halorubrum sp. SP3
GCTACGGTACCGCCCCCGAAACAGAACGCTACGGTACCGCCCCCGAAACAGAACGCTACGGTACCGCCCCCGAAACAGAACGACTCGGCTCCGACGGACGAAAACGACTCGGCGCCGGCGACGAACGACACCGAGACGGACGAAAACGACTCTGCGCCGACCGATCCGACGCGGGAACAGTCGAGCCCGCCGAGTGAGGAGACGCTGACGAACGAGTCGGCTCCGGCGGGGAACGCGACCGTCGGGGGTTCGACCGCGCCCGACGCGAACGATATCGATGCGGTCGCGGTTCCTCATCCCCCGGATCCGTCGCGGTCCGGCCACGGAGCGTGAACGTGACCTTGCCGAGACGGCCGCGGGAACATTCCGGGAGGGACGGCGCACGGTCCGACGGGCGTTGGCCCGGCCCCGGAGCGAAACTCACCGCGCTGTTGCTGCTCGTCGCGGTGCTGCTCCTCGTGTTCCTCGCCAGCCTCGTTCGGATGCTCGGGTGAACTCGTAAACGGCGGGGTCGGGACGGCGTTCTCAGCCGGTGACCGCGCCCGCCGGAGTTATGAGCGGTACCGGCGTACGATCAGGCGACGAATGGTCGCCCTCGACGCAGTCGGGTTCGTCTTCGTCGCCGGGCTGATCACGGCGCTCGCGACCGGGATCGGGGCGGTACCGTTCTTCTTCTTCGAGACGATCAGCGACCGCGGGAACGTGGCGCTCTGGGGGTTCGCGTCGGGGATCATGCTCTCCGCGTCGCTGTTCGGCCTCGTCCGGGAGGGACTCGCGGAGGGGACGCCGGTCGAGATCGGCGTCGGGATGCTCGCTGGCGTCGTCCTCGTCGTCCTCGCGCACGAGGTGCTGATGGACGCCGAGATCGACCCGCGGGAGTACGAGGAGGCCGACTTCAAGAAGCTGATTTTGATCCTCGGCGTGCTGACGGTCCACAGTTTCCCGGAGGGGATCGCCGTCGGCGTCTCCTTCGCGGACCTCGGCTTGGAGGGCGGCACCGCGCTGTTCGGCTTCGCGGTCCCGCTACTCGCCGTGTTCATGACCGTCGCCATCTCGATCCACAACGTCCCCGAGGGGACGGCCATCTCGATCCCGCTGCGGTCGATGGGCGTCTCGAAGTGGAAGATGGTGTGGTGGGCCGTCTTCTCCAGTCTCCCGCAGCCGGTGGGAGCCGTCGTCGCGTTCGCGTTCGTGCGGTACGCCCGCGCGTTCCTCCCGTACGGCTTCGGCTTCGCGGCGGGCGCGATGATCTATCTCGTCCTCACGGAGTTCGTCCCCGAGGCGCTCGAAACGGGCGCAGACCTCCCGCACGGCGGCAGGCGGGTCCTCGTCGGCGGCGTCGCGCTCGGCGTCGCGCTGATGGTCCCGCTCGCGTACCTGTAACGGACCGACGGCAGCGTCGGTGTACTTCGCTGATCCGCCGTCGGGTATTCGGTGCCGTCGAACGCCTTGGAGACAGGGGGATCGGGTGCTGAACACGGAGGGTTCAGTCGACAGAACGCCTTCGAGGTGGTCTCTCCAATCGACTCTGAACCGGTCGACGGACCGTCCCTACCGATTGACCGGCAACGCGAGACGGCAGTCAGCGGAACGACCGGATCGGCTCAGGCGTCGTGATAATCAACGGTGATCTCGGTCGGTCGGTCGGCACCGTTCAGACGCCAGAGGGTGAACGAGTAGTCGTAATGGTACTCGGGGGTGTCCGGGTCCGGCGGGAAGGCTTGGTACGAGGTGACGTCGTATCGGAGCCGCCCGTTCTGATAGACGGACCGGTCGGTGAAGTCGTCAACGATGTCTTCGACGGGATTCCCGCCCTTCTCGTGGTAGTCCATGAGCCCCGCACCCGTCGGGAGGACGCCGACGATGACCGACATGAACTGCTTACCCGGGTCGAACGTTCGGAACGCCGTTCCGGGGGCGCTGTCGTCGTCTGCCGGGGTGAGCGCTCCCCAGTCGATGAGTTTGCGCGCGGCGTCCGGATGCGCGAGGATCATCCCCCAGACCGCGGGGACACCTCCGTCAGGCGTTGGCTGCTGATCGATGATTGGCGTATAGGCGGTCGTTCCGAGCGACGAAGCGATCTGTGGCCGGGCGCCGGAACTGAGGGCGCTACAACCAGCGAGTCCGGTGAGAACCGCTGCGCCGGAGAGGTGGAGGGTCTTCCGTCGTGACAGTTCGGGGGCCATACGCACCGATGAGCTCGTCGAGACTTATAATCGGCGTCTTGCGTTCAAGACGCTCGACGGACGGCTCGCCCGTGGGACCCCGAGACGCTCGGAAGGGAGCAGAGACAGAGAGCCGCTGGGCTCTGAACGCGGGAGGGAGCGTTCGGTGAGTGAATATCGCTCGTTTCGCGTACTCGGCGACGAAGCGTTCGGGCGGCGTACGATCGCAGTGCCGAGTCCTCCGCGAGATCACGGGTCGAGTGAGTCGATGCCGCGCATGGTCGCAGTAGCGACGAGGTCGTACTGAGTCGGACCCGGCTACGTCCCGCCCGTGGCGGTCCAACTCGCGCTCGCCTCGACGGCGTTCTCGAACGTGAGCTCGGCGACCTCGGGCGGGCTGTCGCCGCTGCCTTCGGGAAGGAACTGAAAGCTGAGTCGTTCCCCGGTTTCACCGAGGAGCGCTTCGAGGGAGACGATGTCGCCCCGTCGGGCGCTGACGAACTCTCGACGGACGACCGTCTCTCCGCCGGCGACGACGGTATCGAGCGAGGCGTCGTACTCGTCCAGTTTCGTACGTATCGAGACCGGCACGGGGCCGTCGCCCGTATTCGTTATCACGAGTGTTCCGCCCGGGTAGTCGGAAGACCGATCACCGTCCGCGAACGCGCCCGTACAGCCGGCGAGGGATACGGCGGCGAGACAGCCTCCGATTCCGCGCAGAAATCGTCGTCTCTCCATGGCAACGTTGTTCGGGTCGTCCGTGAAATGTCTTCGTATCGAAACGTCACGGATCGAACTCCGTCTCGTCCCGGTCGCTTGGGACCTCTCGATTCGGGCGCGAACTACTGACCGAGACGGGCCGTCGGAACTCGGGCGGCGTCCGCCTCGATAGCGGTCGGAGACGGACGGCCGTCCCGACCGGTCTCCGTCACTCCCCGCCAGACGCCGTCGGGTTGACCGCGCCCGGCCCCTCGCCCACGTCGTAGCCGCGCCGGACCGCCTCGGTCATCCCCTCGACCGCGGCGGCGACCGCCTCGCGGAGCGGCTCGCCCCGCGCCAGCCGCGCCGCGATCGCGCTCGATAACGCGCAGCCGGAGCCGTGCGTCGCCTCGGTGTCGATCCGGGGCGTCTCGAAGCGGTCGACGGTCGGGGCGGTCTCGCCCCCTCCCGCACCCCCTGCGCGAACGAGCGTGTCGACGACGACGCCCTCGTCGACCGATCCGCCGTCGAGGTGGCCGCCCTTCAC
Source organism: Halorubrum sp. SP3 (assembly GCF_005435195.1). Classification (NCBI taxonomy): domain Archaea; kingdom Methanobacteriati; phylum Methanobacteriota; class Halobacteria; order Halobacteriales; family Haloferacaceae; genus Halorubrum; species Halorubrum sp. SP3. Next base: position 79,977 of record NZ_SGTU01000013.1, read on the forward strand.
CAGCGCCGCGTCCGCACCGAGCGCGACCAGCTCCCGCCCAGCGGCCTCGGCGTCGGCCGGGGTCTCGACCGGCTCGTCGGTCAGCACCGCCGCCTCGTCGGCGTTCGGCGTGACGAGCGTCGCGGCCGCGATCAGGGCCTCGTAGGCGTCCTCGGCGGCCGGCGAGAGCAGTCGGTCGCCGGTCGCCGCGACCATCACGGGGTCGACGACGAGCGGCGCGTCGGCGCCCGAGACCGACTCCGTCACCGTCTCAACGATGTCCGCGGTCGCCAACATCCCCGTCTTGATCGCCGCGACCTCGAAGTCGCCGTCGACCGCCGCGTACTGGGTCGCGACGTGATCGGCCGGGAGCGGGTGGACGTCCTCGACGCCGCGAGTGTGCTGGGCGGTCGTCGCCGTCACGACCGACGTGCCGAAGACGCCGTGCGCGGCCATCGCGGCCAGGTCCGCCTGGATCCCCGCTCCCCCGCCGCTGTCGCTGCCGGCGATCGTCAGCGCGACCGGCGGATCGACCGGGTCGTACTCGGACATGCGGAATGATATAATCTAGTAGTATTAATTGGTAATGGTTCGCGGTGGGTCGCTGTTCGAGCGAGCGCGACCGTCGCGAGCCCCGCCCGTCGCGACAGCGGTCGACCGCGACTCGCACGGGCGCCGGCCGCCTGCCGCCGCCGAACGACCTTTTCGGCTCCGCGGCGTAGCGGGGATATGGCAACCGACTCCGACGCCGCGACCGGCGCCGACGAGGCCGAGGCGATCACCGTCTACTCCGACTACGTCTGTCCGTTCTGCTACCTCGGTCGGCGGTCGCTCGGGAACTACCAGGAGACGCGCGAGGAGCCGCTCGCGATCGACTGGCACCCGTTCGACCTCCGCGCCGGACAGCGCGGCCCCGACGGCGAGATCGACCACGATGCCGACACCGGGAAAGACGAGGAGTACTACGAGCAGGCCCGCGAGAACGTCCGCCGGCTCCAGGAGGAGTACGGCGCCGACGAGATGGCGCTCGAGCTGGCGACCGACGTGGACTCGCTGCCCGCGCAGGTCGTGTCGGTCCGCGTGCGCGAGACCGCGCCGGACGCGTGGCTCGCGTTCGACGAGGCCGTCTTCGACGCGCTGTGGCTGGAGGGTCGCGACATCGGCGACCGCGACGTGCTCGCCGACATCGCGGCCGACACCGACGGGCTCGACCCCGAGGTCGTCGACGACGCGCTCGGCGACGACGACCTCCGGGAGCGCGTGACCGACATGTTCGACGCCGCGCGGCGACAGGGCGTCACCGGCGTTCCGACGTTCGCGTACGACGGCCACGCCGCCCGGGGGGCGGTCCCGCCGGAACAGCTCGAACGGCTCGTCGAGGGCGTCTGATCGCGACGGAACGCGGACGCTCGGTCAGGCGTCCGCGCCGGCCTCGGACCCGGGACGCTCCCCGCTCGCGTCGCCGCTCGGTTCGACGGCGTCGTTCCGCGGGTCGATCAGCCGGTGCGCGAGCGCGACGCAGCCGAACGCGAGCGCGAAGCCGGCGACGACGTCGGTGAGCCAGTGGATTCCGAGGTACATCGTCGCGACGACGACCGACAGCGAGAGCCACACCGCGACCGGCGTCCACCGCGGGTACTCCTCGCGGGTCAGCACCGCGAACGTCCCGACGGTGACCGAAAGCGAAGTGTGGAGCGACGGGAAGACGTTCGTGTTCACGTTCACCTCGCTCGCGAGCAGCATCACGTCGGGTCGGTTGGTGAAAAGCAGCGGCGTCACCATGTCGGGCATCACGTTCCGCGGCCCGTAGGCGAACACCGCCGTGTACAGCGCCAGTCCGATCGCGTAGTTGAGCGCGTACGCGACGAGGACGCGCCTGAGCGTCGTCGTCCGGGGGAGCGCGAGGTACGCGACCACCGGGAACGCGAGCAGGAACGCGTAGCCGTACACGTACACCCACGAGAAGTACGCGGTCAACACGGGGGTAGCGAACGTCGACTGGACCCACGCGACGAACCCGCCCTCCAGCCCGTAGATGAGCGCCGTCGCCTGGAGACCGAACAGCTCCGAGACCGCCTGTAGCGAGCTCCGACCGATCGCGCTGGCGAGCAGCACCGCACACAGGGTCCCGGCGGCCCGTCGGGCGTCCCACAGGCGCGCTCGGAGCCCGGTCCACGCGTCTCGGAGCCGAGCCGGACCGATCACCGCGACGCTCGCGACCGCCAGCATCGTCCCGACCCACGCCACGATCGACGCGAGCAGCGACAGGAACGGCGTCATTGCCCCCGCGAGAGCAGCCGGCCTTCATCGTCGAACCGGTATCCGGCGTCTCGAAACGCCTCCCGGGCGGCCGCGACGTCGAGCGAGCCCTCGTCGTCGAAGAACGGGTAAACGGGGTCGGTCCCGTCGGTCCACGCCAGCGACGCCGGGACCGCGTCCGGCGTCGCCGCGAGCGGAGACGCCGCCGCCCGTGCGTACCCGTCGAAGGCGTCGTCGACGACCGCGGACTTGTCGATCAGCCGCGCGATCACCGCCCGGAATCGGGGGTTCGACAGCGGGCTCCGTCGCACGTTGTAGCCGACGTGATAGAACGCCGCCGACCGACCGCTCACGAGCCGGGTGTCCGGCGAGCGTCCGATCCGAGGGACCGACGCCGGACCGAGGTTCGCGGCGGTCGCGTCCGCGACGCCGTCGGCGACCGACTCGACGGCCGAGATGTCCGAGGGCAACACCTCGATCCGGAGCCGATCGAAGGCGGGCTTGCCGTGGTACTGGGACGGGATCCCCGCCCTGGGGTCCGTCGCCGCTCCGAATCCCGTCTCTCCGGACGCCTCCGGGTCGGTTTCGGGCGCCGGCCGCACGAGGAAGTGGTCGGGGTTCCGCTCGAAGACGACCGATTCCCCGGCGGTCGCCGCGACGAAGCGCAGCGGGCCGCTCCCGACCGGGTCGGGGTTGTTCGAGACCACCGCCTCGGTCGTCTCGAAGTCGAGCTCGAAGCCGGCGATCGTCGCCGCGTCTGTCCTGGCGGACCAGACGTGTTCCGGGAGGATCGGTACCTGGAGCGCGCGGGCGGCGACCGTCTCGTTGACATCGGCCACGGTGAGCCGCACCGTCGCGTCGTCGAGGACCCGCTCGTCTTCGACGATGGAACTCCGGCCGCGGAAGCGAGGGGTCGGCACCGGGGTCTCGACGTTTCCCAGCGACGTGTCCCGGAGGAACCGGTAGGTGAACGCGACATCGCTCGCCGTCACGGGCTCGCCGTCGTGCCACCGCGCGTCGCGGAGCGAGACGTCGAGGGTGTCGTGGTCGATCCGCTCCCAGTCGGCCGCCAACCACGGGATGACCGCCTCGCCGTCCGCGCGGACGAGGGGATCGTACAGCAGTCCGGTGAACGTCCCGTGCTTCCGGTACTCCGCGGCGATCGGGTTCCAGTTCTCCGTGATGCGGTCGTCGGTCGTCACGAGCCGGAGGACGTCTTCGCCCTCGGATCCGGTGCCCGCGGCGGCCGTCGTCGCGCTGCCGTCGGCCGAACCGGTGGTCCCGGAGTCGTCGTCGGAGGAGACAGTCCCGGAGTCGCCGTCAGAGGCGACGGTCCCGGAGTCGCCGTCAGAGGCGACGGCGTCGAGTTCGAGGAGCCCGGCGACGGAGAGCGGCTGGCGGTCCTCCGTCCACCCGTCGAACCGGTCCTCTCGGACGGCGGTGAGCGCGTCGGGGAACGCGACGACGGAGAAGGGCTGGAGCCGGCACAGCGTCTCCTGAAGCGAGCCGACGACGTCCGATCGCTCGGTGCCGGTGACCCGGCGCTGTCGTTCCAAGAGGTCGTCGACCGATATCTCCGTGAATCCGAAGGGGTTCTGCCAGCCGGACTCCGCGATGAACTTCGAGTGCGTCAGGCCGTACAGCGCGTCCGGGTCGAAGGGTTCAGTCTCCACGAACTGCCCGACGTAGATGTCGAAGTCCTGGTTTATCAGTACCTTGCGCCAGAGCTCGGTCTGTCCGACGGCGTTGAGTTGGACGTCGATACCGACCGCGGTCAGGTGTTCTTCGAGCTGTCTCGCGATCCGGATCCCGCTCGGGTCGTCGTCGGCGGGCGTGGTGTTGATCTCGAGGGTCAGCTGCGAGTGGGGGTCGCGGCCGGCGATGTTCTCCGCCCGCCCGAGACAGCCGGCGCTGGCGGCCGCGAGGCCGAGCCCGGCGAGCGCCGTCCGTCGACTGATCGGTCGGGTCATTCGCTCGTTTCTCCCCGTTTTCAGTCGCGCTGTATATCTCTTCTGTGCTACGGTCGTCGAACCGCGGTTCGACGGAGCGAACGCGCGCCGTCCCCGGAGCTCTCAGATCACGTCCGCCAGCGGGAGCGCGAGCCCGACGGCCCACGCCAGCAGTCCGGCGACGGCGACCGGCCGATCCGCGGCCGCGCGCCCGGTGGCGACGACGCCGAGCGCGGCGAGGAGCGCCACGCGGTGGACGATGAGGGCGGGCGAGACAGCCGTCCCGAGCGCCGCGAAGTCGGCGAGGAAGCCGGAGAGGGCGAGGCCGAGACCGGCGACGACGAGGAGGGCGAGCACGACGGCGACCCGTTTCATGCGCCTCACCGGAGCCCCGGAGCACAGACCTGTTCGGGTGGGGCCGGGGCTATCGCGCGCGTCCCTCGCCGCGGGTTCCGGCGGTCACCACGTCTCGACGACGCCGTCGCGGACGTCCTCGGCGCACCCCTCGCAGTCGGGGTGGCCCGACTCGAAGCAGGCGGGGCGCCCCTCGGCGTCGACCGGAATGGTCCGGCGCTCCGCGTGGCGTCGGCAGACGACGCGGGCCGCCCCGGAGTCGTCGGTCGGGAGGTCGAACCGGGCGGCCGCGTCGCCGTCGGGGTCGTCGCGACCCTCGGCGTAGGCGCGTCTGGCCTCCTCGAACTGCTTGCCCGCCTTCCGGAGCTGCCGGCGGATGACGCGCTCGAACCGGTCGTCCATACCGCCCGTTTCGGCGCGGCGGATATAGGTCCGTTGGCGGCGCGGATCGGGGCGATCGCCGCGGGGCTCCGGGCGGCGCTCCGACGAGCGACCGAACCGTACCCCGGGAAACCTTGATGGGACGCCCGAGCGATCGCTCGGGTATGTCCGACGACTGCGTCTTCTGTTCGATCGCCGCCGGCGAGATCCCGGCGCGGACCGTGTACGAGACCGACTCGGTACTGGCGTTCCTAGACGCGAACCCGCTCGCGCGCGGGCACACGCTCGTGATCCCGAAGTCGCACGCACGGCACGTCGGCGACCTCGACGCCGACCTCGCGAGCGAGTTGTTCGACGCGGTCGCGTCGCTCACGCCGCGGATTCAGGCGGCGGTCGACGCCGACGGCGCCAACGTCGGCGTCAACGACGGCGCGGCGGCCGGCCAGGAGGTCCCGCACGTCCACGTCCACGTCGTCCCGCGTTTCGAGGGCGACGGCGGCGCGCCGATCCACGCGGTGGCGGGCGAGCGGCCGGACCTCTCCGACGACGAGCTCGACGCCGTCGCCGACGAGGTCGCGGCCGCGATAGACGGGTAGGAACGCGACGGAGCCGCGTACCCCGCCCGCCGTTCCGCTTCGGTCTTTTTAAGAACCGGCTCCGGCGACGCGGGAACATGCAGGCGACGACGCTCGCGTTGATCGGAGCGGCCGGCGGCGTGGGAACGACGCGGACCGCGGTCGAGTTGGCGGCGATGGGCGCGCGCGACGGGCGGCGCGTCGCCGTCGTCGACGCCGCGTTCACGACGCAGGGGCTCTCCGAGTACGTGGCCGGGCGGGTCGAGCCGGACCTCACCGCGCTCCTCACCGACGACCCGGACGCGGCGCTCTCGGCGGCGGCGTACCCCCTCATCGGGGCGGGCGACGCCGCCCGGCGTTCCGGATCCGCCGGGGCGGGCGGCGAACGGGACGTGAACGGCGACCCGGACCTCCCGGGACGCGTCGACGGGGTGCCGGCTCGGGCGCCCTTCGAGCGCGTCGCCCGGGCGAAGACGGCGGAGGCCGCTCGGAAGTTAGCGGGCCGGATCGACGAGGCAGCGACGACGTACGACGCGGTGGTCGTCGACGCGGCGCCGGCCGGGTCGAACGAGGCGGTCGCGGCCGCGACGAGCGTCGACCGCGCGGTCGCGGTCCGACCGGCCACGGTCCACGGACACGACGCGGCCCAGCGGCTCCGGGGGCGGATCGCCGACGTGGGCGGGAGCCTCGACTCGACGCTCGCGGTCGATCGACCCGGAACCGCGGGGTCGGGCGACGCCGTCGACCGCGACGACACGGACGGCGGCGGTTCCGGGGCCGTCCGCGTTCCGGCCACCGATCCCGAGGTGGCGGCCGCACCGACCGCGGCGAAGGGGGACGACGCGTACGCGCGGGCGATCGCGGCCGCCTACGAGGCGGCGTTCGACACGTCGCTCGGCGTGGAGTTCCCGGACCCGGGACTCGTCGATCGGGTCACGCCCTGAGAGCGCGGCTCGCGGCTCGGGAGCCGCGTCCGAAGTGGTACCGGAACTCAACGAAACCCGTCGGTGGAGCCGAGCGCGTCGCCGAGAGGGCCGCCGTCTCCCGGTCCGTCCCTGAGCGGTGCCGACCCGGCGACCTGCGCGTCGACCGCCTCCGCGACGGGGTCGACGGGGTCGTGCGTCTCGACGTACGTGGCCAGCGCGAAGTCGGCCTCGTCGCCGCCGGTGAGTTCGACGGCCTCGCTGCGCGAGGTCCGGCCCGCGAGCCAGTCGCGGACGACGCCGCGACCGGTCGGTGAGAGCGGGCAGACCCCCGCGACGCCGCACCGGTGGAGCGTCTTCGCGGCCGTCATCGGGGTGACGCCCGCCTCCCGCGCCGCGTCGCCGACGGTCCGGCCGGCCGTGTAGGCGTCGACGAGGGTGGCGGTCGCTTCGGGCGTACACGGGAGCGACTCCGCGTGGGCCGACAGGCGATCGACGAGCGGCGTCTCCGTGTCGTCCGCGAGGGCGACCCCGCGATCGCGCTGACGCGAGGTCACCTCGACCCCGGCCGCGATCTCCGACAGCGTCATGCGATCCGGTGGTTCGCACGGATGGTTAAAACCACCGTACTGCGGCGAGGTCGAACGCCGGATCACCGACCGATAATCGGTCGGTTCGAGCGCCGCGATCGGGGCGATCGACCCCCGATTCACCCGGGTTTAAGTAAGGCATCGGGCCGGAGTTCGACGTGTGATGAGTGAGGCACGTTCGACCCGAACCCGTTCGCCCCGGACCGAGACCGACGACGTCGCGACCGCCGACCGCGCCGCGACCGCCGACCGCGCCGCAGCCGCGGACGCGACAGAGGCCGGTCGGGCCGAGACCGACCGCGAGACGTGTCCGGAGTGCGGCGGCCGCACGCGGGTCGATAGCTCGGAGCGCGTCTGTACCGACTGCGGCCTCGTCGTCGACGCCGACCGGATCGACCACGGCCCGGAGTGGCGGTCGTTCGACGACGACGACGCGGACCCGAAGCGCACCGGCGCGCCCCTGACGCGCTCGCGGCACGACCGCGGTCTCTCGACGGAGATCGGCCGCTCGACGAAGGTGAAGGGGCGCAAGCGCCGGCGGCTCGCCCGGATGCGGACCCAGCACAACCGCGCGCAGATCTCGACGAAGCGCGACCGAAACAAGGTGTACGCGTACACCGAGATCCGGCGGCTCACCGGCGTCATGGGGCTTCCCGACAGCGTCCGCGACGCCGCCTGCGCGCTGTTCGACTCCGCGCAGGAGGAGAGCCTGCTCCGCGGGCGCTCGCTGGAGGGGTTCGCCGCGGCCTGCGTCTACGTCGCCTGCCGCACCGCCGACGTGGCCCGCACCGTCGGCGAGGTGTGCGCCGAGGCGAAGGCGACCGAGGCCGAACACCGGGCCGCCTTCGACGCGATGAACCGCGAGCTCGGCCTGCCGATCGCGCCGAGCGGCCCCGCGGAGTACCTCCCGCGGTTCGCCAGCGACCTCGACTGCGACCCGGCCGTCGAGCGCCGGGCGGGCGAGCTGGCCGAGCGCGCCGTCGAGGAGGGGATCGCGAACGGCCGCAACCCGGTCGGGGTCGCCGCCGCCTGCCTCTACACCGCGGCCCGCGAACTGGGCGCCGAGTGTACCCAACAGGAGGCGGCCGACGCCGCCGACGTGACGCCGGTGACCGTCCGCCGGACGTACGTCGACCTGACGGAGGAGTGAGCGGGCGGCGCGGAATCGCGGCGCTACCGGTCGGTCGACGGCTCGTCGAGGCGAGCCGTCCACCGCTCTCTCACCGCGAGGTGTCCCTGTGCGATGACCCCCAACAGCGGGAGCTCCAGCAGCGGCCCGATGACGAGCGCGAGCGGGATCAGCGGCTCGTTCGGGAACGCGACGACGGCGATTGCGAGCGCGGTCGGGGAGTTCCGCGAGAGGATCGTGTTATTGAAACAGACCAGTTCGCCGTACGAGAAGGAGAGCGAGCGCCCGACGAGGAACCCGACCGCGAGGTTGATCGCGTAGAACAGCGCGACGGGGATCGCCATCAGCGCAAGCAGCCGCGGGTTCTCGACGATCACGTCTCCCTGCGACGCGAACATCGCCCCGATGGCCAGCGCGAGGAAGCCGACCTGGACCGGGCCCATCCGGGGCAGGAACCGGTCTCGGAGCCACGTCTCGCCCTTCGTGCGGGTGAGTCCCCACCGGGCGAAGGCGCCGACGGTGAGGGGAACGACCAGCACGAGGAGGACGCTCTCGGCGAGCAGCGCGAGCGGCAGGTCGACGAGCGTCCCGGCGAACGCGTAGAGGTACACCGGCAGCAACACCAGTTGGAGGACGAGGTTGTACGGCAACACGGAGGCGGCAAGCGGTACGTCGCCGTCGGCGACGTCGGTGAACACGAGGTACCAGTCCGTACACGGCGTCACGAGGAGCATGATGAGTCCGACCCAGAGCGCGGGCTGGTTCCGGAGGAAGAGGGCACCGAGCCCCACGGCGAGCAGAGGGCTCCAGACGAAGTTGACCAGCAGGCTCGACCCGACGACGCGGCGGTTGCCGAACGCTTCCCGCAGCCGAGAGAGGGGGATCCCGACGAACGCGGCGAACAGCATCACCATCAGGAACGGGACGATGAGCCGGTCGGCGACGGGGGCGACGCGGTCGATCTGGCCGGCGGCGAGGCCGACCGCGACGGCGGTGAGGACGAGCATCGACTGGTGTTTCTCGACGGGATTCATCGCCTCGTCTCGGTACTGCGCCGGCGACGTGCTAAGGCTGTGGGTCGGCGTCAGAAGGGGGAGAAAACGACGGCGGCCCCGTCGTTTCGTGACGATCCGTCGGGCGGGCGCGGCGGCGTCAGCGGGGACCGATCGCCGCGAGAGGGGGCCGCGGCGACCGGGATCTGATAGCGGACAGGCGGTGTGGAGGGCAGGGAGGGCGCCCCGACCGCCCGGCGGGCGTCACGCACCTGAATCGAGGTGCGGGGGATAGTTCTACGTTAGCCGTCGACAGTACGGACGGACCGAACAACACGTTCGAATCGGACGGATCGCGATTCGCGTGTCGACCGCTCACCGCTCGGCGATCGAGCGAAGCCCCCTACTCGGCAATCTTGTGCTTGAACGCGAAGAAGACCCGGCGGCCGGTCTCCGTGAGCCGGACGGTGTCGGAGCGTCCGATGTCCTCCAGTTCGACGTAGCCGCGCTCGCGCAGCGGCGAGAGCACGTGCGTCTCCAGCGCGCGGTACTTCGCCGTCCGGCTCTCGCCCGCCTCGCGGAGGAAAGAGAGGTCGCCCTCGCGCGCCCACTCGATCAGGTTCCACTTGTCGGTGGTGCGGTTCTCCTCGGAGCGTTCGTGAAGCCGACCGAGGACGGCGACCTGGTCGGTCGTGGGCGCGTCCATCGGGTAGATGGGCAGGTCGACGGTGCGCTCGACGCCCTCGGTGAGCGGTTCCTCGCGCCGGTCGTGGCGGTGGCGCTCTGGCTCGACGCTGTACGGGCGCGCGCCGACGATCATACAGGCCAGCGCGACGCCGACCGCGGCGATCCGCGGCCCGGTCGAGACGTTCCCGAAGAGGCGGTCGCCGTCCTCGGCGCTCGCCCGGTGACGGGCGGCGACCGTGGTCGTCACGCCGAGCACGTCGTACACGTCCGCGAGCGCGACGGGGATCGGTCGGACCGCGGCGAACTCGGCGGCGGTCGTCCACGCCTCGCGCTGGTAGTCGGTGAGCCCGCCGGGATCGATTCGGGTGTCTGCGGGGTCGGCGGCGCCGGCCGCCTCGAAGTCCACGTCGCCGCGGGCCCCGTCGCGGTCGGGGGCGTCGACGAGCAGGTACGCGACGTCGGCGCCGTGGCGACGGAGGGGCTCGACGATGCGGTCGCGCTCGTAGCCGAGCGGGACCACGTGGACGCGGCGTTCGGCGACGCTGGGGACCGAGGTGTCCATACCGGCGTTGTTCGCGGCGCCCGATTAAATAGTCCGCCGGAGCGCTCCCGAGGAGCCGCGAGCGATCACGAGTCGTGGGGTCACGTACCACGAAAACCGTTAAGCCCGGCTGTCGCCTATGAAGGGACATGAGCGCGGACCGGTCCGCCCTCCGGCGGGCCATCGAGCGCGGCGAGCGGGACGGCGGCGCCATCGAGTTCAAGGAGCGACTGACCCGCGAGGTCCACCTGGCCGACGGGCGCATGGAGTCGCTCGTGGCCCAGCTCCGCCACCGCGTCCTCTCCGGCGACGGCGAGGCGACCTACGTCCTCGGCGTCACCGACGACGGGGGGTTGGCCGGCGTCTCCCCCGACGCCTTCTCCGAGACGATGGACGTGCTCTCGCTGCTGGCAGACGAGGCAGACGCCCATATCGCGGACGTCGAGACGTGGAGCGCCGGCTCCGGCGGCGACGCCGACGAGGCCGGGCTCGTCGGGCTCGCGACGCTCCGCGACGGCGGCGTGTTCGAGGCCGACGAGGACCACCTCGTTGTCGGCACCGCGGGCCACGTCGACCACGGGAAGTCGACGCTGGTGGGGACGCTGGTCACCGGCCGCGCCGACGACGGGCAGGGCGGCACGCGCGGCTTCCTCGACGTCCAGCCCCACGAGGTCGAGCGCGGCCTCTCGGCCGACCTCTCGTACGCGGTGTACGGATTCGCGGACGACGCGGACGAACCGGTTCGGATGGACAACCCGCACCGGAAATCCGACCGCGCCGGGGTCGTCGAGACGGCCGACCGGCTCGTCTCGTTCGTCGACACCGTCGGTCACGAGCCGTGGCTCCGGACGACGATCCGCGGGCTCGTCGGGCAGAAGCTCGACTACGGGCTCCTCGTCGTCGCCGCCGACGACGGGCCGACGACGACGACCCGGGAACACCTCGGGATCCTCCTGGCGACGGAGCTGCCGACCATCGTCGCGATCACGAAGGCGGACGCCGTGAGCGACGACCGGCTCGCGGCGGTCGAGCGCGACGTGGAGTCGATGCTCCGCGACGCCGGACAGACCCCGCTCCTGGTCGACCGGCACGGCGTCGACACCGCGGTCGCGGAGGTCGGGGACGGCGTCGTCCCCCTGTTGCGGACCAGCGCGGTGACGAAGGCGGGGATCGAGACGCTGGACCGCCTGTTCGAGCGCCTGCCGAAGCGCGCGACGCCGGACCGCGAGACGTTCCGGATGTACGTCGACCGCAGCTACAAGGTGACGGGCGTGGGCGCGGTCGCGTCCGGCACGGTGAACTCGGGGACCGTCGAGACGGGCGACGAACTCCTGCTCGGCCCCATGCCCGACGGGTCCTTCCGCGAGGTGGAGGCCCGGTCGATCGAGATGCACTACCACCGGGTGGACAGGGCGACCGCCGGGCGGATCGTCGGCATCGCGCTGAAGGACGTCGACGAGGCGGAGATCGAGCGGGGGATGGCCTTGGTGCCCCGCGACAGCGAGCCGAATCCGGTCCGCGAGTTCGACGCCGAGGTGATGGTGCTCAACCACCCGACTCGGATCCAGGAGGGGTACGAACCGGTGGTCCACCTCGAGACCGTCTCCGAGGCGGCCGCGTTCTTCCCGGAGGACGGGCGGCTGCTCCCGGGGGACACGGGCGACGCGCGCGTCCGGTTCAAGTTCCGACCGTACCTGATCGAAGCGGGGCAGCGCTTCGTCTTCCGCGAGGGATCGAGCAAGGGGGTCGGGACCGTGACGGACGTCGGAGAGGCCGGAGGCGGAGCGTCGCCCGCCGATCGCTAGCTCCGGTCGAGTGACGCCGGGGGCGACCGCGCCGTGGCAGCTCTCGAACGGAGATGCGAGACGGTCCCCGGGAGAGACGCGAGACGGTTCCCGGGAGAGACGCGAGACGTCGCTGTCACCCTCGCGTGCGAGAATGCCGTTCCACCGTCGAGCGCCGGCGTATTCGAGTGTTTCCGCCGATTCGGCGGTAGTAGCGCGGATTCGTACTGAGAAGAGGGCACACAGCGAACAGATCCAACCGTACGGACACGCCGACCCAAAAGCTTATTTAGTGAAAACAAGAGTTGCCTGTATGCGTCGACAACCCACACAACGCATTTCGCGACGAAAGGTCCTCGCCGGCGGGGCGGCCGGCACCTCCCTCCTGCTCGCCGGGTGTACCGGCGGCGGGGACGGCAACGGCTCCGGCGGCGGCAACGGTTCCAGCGGCGGCAACGGCTCCGACGGCGGCGGCGGCGACGGCGGAACCCCCTCGACGCTGTACTTCGCGCAAGCGAAGGGCCCGCTCGACATGGACCCGGTCATCATGAACGACGTGCCGTCCGCGCAGATCGCCGGGCGGATATTCGACGGCCTCTACGAGTACGGCGACGGCGTCAACCTGGAGCCGAAGATCGCCGCGGACATGCCGACGGTCGAGCGCGACGGGACGCGGTACATCGTCCCGATCCGCGAGGACGCCGAGTTCCAGAACGGCGATCCGGTCACCGCGGAAGACGTCGTCCACACGATGATGGCGCCGATCGAAGAAGAGACCGCGAACGCCTCCGAGGTGAACATGATCGACACCGCGGAGGCGATCGACGAGACCACCGCGCAGTTCGATCTCAAGTATCCGTACGGCGCGTTCACGATCGCCATGGCGCGGAACGTCGTCAACGCCTCCGTACGTCAGGAGGACGTCGACGCGTACAACCAGGACCCGGTCACCTCGGGGCCGTTCCAGCTCGTCGAGTGGGAGCCCGAGAACTTCGCGACGCTGGAGCGGTGGGACGACTACTGGGACAGCGAGAGCCTCCCGGAGCTCGGCGGGATCGAGTTCCAGCCGATCGTGGAGCAGACGACGCGGGTCACCGAACTGGAGACGGGGAACGTCGACATCATCGAGAGCATCCCCCCGCAGCTGTACGAGACGGTCCAGAGCAACCAGAGCGCCAGCATCACCGAGGAGCCCGGCGTCGGATACTTCTACCTCGCGTTCAACTGCGCCGAAGGGCCGACGTCCGACCCGCTCGTTCGGGAGGCGGTCGACTACTGCGTCTCGATGGACCAGGCGGTCGAGAGCTTCGTCACGCCGGCCGGCGTGCGGCAGTACAGCCCGTACCCCTCCTCGATCAGCGAGGAGTGGAACTTCCCCGTCGACGAGTGGTCGAGTATCCCCCACGATCAGAACCTCGAGGAGGCGCAGGCGCTGTTCGAGGAGGCCGGAGTCCCGATGGACTACGACTGGCGGATCATCGTGCCGCCGGACAACAAGCGCGAGCAGATCGGTATCTCGATCGGCGACGGGCTCCAGAACGCCGGCTTCGAAAACGTCCAGGTCCAGCGCCTCGACTGGGGGACGTTCCTCGACGCGTACCTCACCGGCAACGAGGAGGACTACAACATGTACACGCTCGGTTGGTCGGGTAGCCCGGACCCGGACACGTTCGCGTACAACCTGCTGAGCCAGGAGACGAACGGCGTCACCAACGGGACGTTCCACGAGTACGACGAGGCCTCCCAGAAGCTGACGCAGGCCCGCGAGTCCGCCGACCGCGAGGAGCGTCGGCAGCTCTACATCGACGCGACGACGACGCTGCTCGAAGGTCGCGTCCACCTCCCGGCGTACAACCTGAACAACTCCTACGGCGTCCGCAACGTCGTGGAGGGCTTCGAAGCGCACCCGATCTCGACGGAGCTCCAGATGACCGACGTCACGGTGTCCCGATAACCCGGCGACGGGATAGAACGCCGTCGGCTCGCGTTCTATCGAACGGTCGCGGCGCGAGAACGACGGAACGACGCTCGAAAACGACGGACCGCGACGCGGAGACGGCCGCGCGCGTTCCGAACGCGAGCCCGTCGGGAGCCGGTCGACGCGTTCGGCGGCCCTCCGCGGTCACCGTCTTGATGGGCCGGCGGGAACGAAACGGATAAGCGACGGCAAAAACCGAACCGAAACAACGAGGAATCCACGACAGTGAGTTTACTTCGGTACACACTCAGACGATTCGCACAGGCGATACCCGTACTGATAGGTATCGTGACGATAACGTTTTTCCTGGCGAACCAGATCCCCGGCGATCCGGTCGAAATCATGCTGGGGCCGACGCCGGGACAGGAACAGGTGGAGGCGATCCGGGCCCAGTACGGCCTCGACCGGCCGCTGTACCAGCGGTACCTCTCGTACCTCACCAGCGTCGCGACGGGCGATCTCGGGCTCAGCATCTACTACGACCGCCCCGTCCTCGAGATGATCATGCTCCGGCTGCCGGTGACGCTGCTGCTCATGCTGTCCGCGTTCGCGTTCGCGATCGTCACCGCGATTCCGCTCGGCGTCATCTCGGCCAAGCGGCGGAACGAGCCGGCGGACCACATCTCCCGGATCATCTCGCTGATCGGCGTCTCCACCCCGTCGTTCTGGATCGGGTTGGTGTTGATCATCGTCTTCGCGTTCTACCTCGGGTGGTTCCCCGCACGCGGACTCGTCCTGCCGTGGGCGGATCCGACGGACGTTCGCGGGGCGGCGACGCAGATCGAGGTGATCCGCCAGTCGGCACACCACCTCTTCTTGCCGATGATCGGGCTCGGGACGCTCCAGATGGCACAGATCACGCGGATCGAGCGCTCGTCGATGGTCGACTCGCTCCAGGGCGAGTACGTGAAGCTCGCCCGGGCGTACGGCGTGCCCGAGTCGACGATCGTCCGCAAGCACGCGTTCCAGGTCGCGCAGCTCCCGGTGATCACCATCATCGGCCTCGGGCTGTCGACCGCGCTCGGCGGCGCCGTCCTCACGGAGACCGTCTTCGGAATCCAGGGGATGGGGAGACTGATCATCACGGCGATTCAAAACCAGGACTACCAGCTGATCATGGGGACGACGCTCGTGTTCGGGTTCGTCTACGTGATCGGCGTGATCATCACGGACATCATGTACGGCTACCTCGATCCGCGAGTTACCTACGGTGACGAGTAATGTCGACCAACAGCGCAACTTCGGACGACGACACCCCGAACGGCGGCGACGAGAGCGGCGGCGGGCCCGACGAGGTCGAGGCCCGCGTCGGGCTTCGATACACGCTGAAACAGGTCCGACAGGACACGACGGCGCGGGTCGGGTCATATATCGTCGGGTTCATGACCCTGGTCGCGATCTTCGCGGCGTTCGACTACTACGTCCTCAATTACGCGATCGCGGAAGCGGTACTGTACAACCCCGAGGCCGACCCGGAGCAGGTCCGGCGGCTGCTCCCCCCTGTCGGCATGGAGAACCAGTTCGGTGAGGGCGTGATCGAACACCCGCTGGGCACCGACCACCGGGGTCGAGACCTGCTCTCCCGGACCATCTACGGGACGCGGATCGCGATGACGGTCGGGTTCCTCGCAACCGCGATCGGCCTCGGCGGCGGCACCGTCATCGGCGCGGTCTCCGGCTACTACGGCGGCTGGATCGACGACGTGCTCCAGCGGGTGACGGAGACGATCTACGCGATTCCGTTCCTCGTCTTGGTCATCGCGTTCATGACCGCGTTCGGGCGGAACCTCACGTTCGCGATGATCGGCGTCGGGATCACGGCCGTCCCCGTGTTCAACCGACTCATCCGGTCTCGCGTCGTCTCCATCCGCGAGGAGGACTACATCGAGGCCGCGCGGGCCGCCGGGGTGAAAGACAGAAACATCATCTTCCAGCATATCATCCCGAACAGCTTCGCGCCGGTGCTGGTCCAGGCGACGCTTCAGGTCGGGGTGAGCATCCTCATCGTGGCCGGCCTCTCGTTCCTCGGGTTCGGCGCACAGCCGCCGACGCCGTCGTGGGGACAGATGCTGTCGGCCTCGCGGGCGTACATGCTTCCCGCGCCGACGTTCAGTATCTTCCCCGGCATCGCTATTCTGATCACCGTCATCGGCTTCAACATTCTCGGCGACGGTCTACAGGACGCGCTCGACCCGCGGATAAACAACTGATATGACTGAACCACTACTCAGCGTACGCGATCTCAAGACACAGTTCTTCACCGAAGACGGGACGGTCCGCGCGGTCGACGGGATTTCCTTCGACGTGTACGAGGGAGAGATCGTCGGGCTCGTCGGAGAGTCGGGCGCCGGAAAGTCCGTCGCGACCTCCAGTATCCTCCGGCTCGTCGACAGCCCCGGCGAGATCGTCGGCGGCGAAATCGAGTTCAAAGGAGAGACGATCTTCGGGCTCGAGGAGGACGACGCCGGCGAGTTGCGCCCCCGCGACGAGATGCTCTCCGAGTCGGAGATGCGCGAGCGGATCCGCGGCCGGGAGATCGCGATCATCTTCCAGGACCCGATGGAGTCGTTGAACCCCGTGTTCACCGTCGGGGGGCAGCTCCGGGAGTTCATCGAGATCAACCGCGACCTCGGCGCGGACGAGGCGAAGGAGGAGGCGATCGACATGCTCAGAGAGGTCGGGATCCCGGCGCCCGAGTCGCGGTACGACGAGTACCCGCACCAGTTCTCCGGCGGGATGCGACAGCGCGTGCTGATCGCGATGGCGCTCGCCTGCGAGCCGGACCTGATCATCGCCGACGAGCCGACGACCGCGCTCGACGTCACCGTCGAAGGCGAGATCCTCGAGATGGTGACTGAGCTCCAGGAGAAGTACGACACGTCGTTCATCTGGGTCACCCACGACATGAGCGTCGTCGCGGAGATCTGCGACCGGGTCAACGTGATGTACCTCGGCGAGATCATCGAGCAGGCCGAGGTGGACGACCTGTTCTACGACACGAAACACCCGTACACGTCGGCGCTGCTCGACTCGATGCCCCGGCCCGACAGGACGGTCGACGAGCTCAGGCCGATCCAGGGGGTGATGCCGGAGGCGATCAATCCGCCCGCCGGCTGTCGGTTCCACTCGCGCTGTCCCGAGGCGCGGGAGGTGTGCCGCGAAGTCCACCCGGAGCTACGGGACCTGAGCGAGGAGGGCGAGCCCGTACACACGGCGGCGTGCGTGAAACACGACGCGTTCGACGTGGGGTACGACGAGAGCCGGTCGATCGAGACGCAGGCCACCGGCGGGTTCTCCGCCGGCCTCACCGAGACCGGAGGTGAGGCGGAATGAGCGAGGTCGGCCCGCCGGAGTCGGACTCCGAGGCGCTGTTACAGGTCCGCGACCTCTGCAAGTACTTCGACAACGAGAGCGGGCTGCTCGCCGGCGTCCAGCTCGACGACGAGTTCCCGTACGTCTCGCGGTCGGCCTCCGACGTCCGCGCCGTCGACGGCGTGAGCTTCGACATCAAGGAGGGCGAGACCCTCGGGCTCGTGGGCGAGTCCGGCTGCGGGAAGTCGACGCTCGCGCGAACCGTCCTCCGGCTGCTCGAACCGACGAGCGGGAGCGTCTACTTCCAGGGCGAGGACCTCGCGGCGCTCTCCGGCGAGCCGCTGCGGCGGAAGCGGAAGGACATGCAGATGATCTTCCAGGACCCGCAGTCGTCGCTCGACCCGCGGATGAAGGTCGGGCCGATAGTCGAAGAGCCGATGAAGGCTCACGGGATGCTCGACGAGGAGGGACGGGAAGCGCGCGCGAAGGAGCTGTTAGAGAAGGTCGGACTCGACCCGCAACACTACAACCGATACCCGCACGCGTTCTCCGGCGGGCAGCGCCAGCGGGTGAACCTCGCGCGGGCGCTGTCGGTGAACCCCGACTTCATCGTCTGCGACGAGCCGGTGAGCGCCCTCGACGTGTCCATCCAGGCGCAGGTGCTCAACACGATGGAGGAGCTCCAGGAGGAGTTCGACCTGACGTACCTGTTCATCGCGCACGACCTGAGCGTCATCCGCCACATCTCCGACCGGGTGGCGGTGATGTACCTCGGGAACCTCGTCGAACTGGCCGACAAAGAGGAGCTGTTCGAGAACCCGAAACACCCGTACACGGAGGCGCTGCTCGACGCCATTCCGGTTCCGGACCCGAGAAGCGGCGGACGGAAGGAGCTGCTGTCCGGCGACGTCCCCTCCCCGATCGATCCGCCCTCCGGCTGTCGGTTCCGGACGCGGTGCCCGAGGCTGATCCAGCCGGAGTCGTACGACATGCCCGAGGACACCTGGCGGAACGTCGTGAAGTTCCAGCGCGCGGTCAAGCGCCGGGCGTTCGAGGAGACCGATCCGGACGCCCTTCGGAACCGGTACTTCGACGGCGCGGTACCGGGCGGCGACGCGGGCACCCTGCTCGACGAGGCGCTCGGTCACATCGAGCGCGACGAGTGGGACGACGCGGAGGGGATCCTCACCGAGCGGTTCGCGGACGAGAGCGTCTGCGCGACCACGGACCCCGCGTACGAGGTGGAGTCCGATCGGAGCGACGGCCGCCACTACGCGGCGTGCCACTTGCGTCGCGACGAGGCGATCGCGGCAGCCGTCGACGAGGCCGCGTTGGACGGCGCGGCGCGTCCCGGTCGACCCGAAGCGGACGACTGACCGCGCTACCGCGTTCGAAGTTCGACGGAGCCGGGCCGCCGACCACGACGGGTCGGGCTCCGGCGACTACCGGATCCGTATCTGCGTGGCGGCCTCGTAGCGTTCGTCGCCGTCGGGAACCGGCACAAACGCCGAGATCGTGTGTTCCCCGGGATCGGCCCGGACCGACCGGTCGAGCCCGTCGCCGTCGGTGCGGCGGAACCGACCGTTCCACGTGGCGGTCGCCCGCTTCGTCTCGCCGGCTCGGAGCGACAGCGCCGACTCCTCGGGGCGCACGTAGAGCCGCTCGTCGGTGGCCTCCAAGACGCCGTCGACCGCCCATCCCCACGAGCGGCGCGTCGACGTGGGGACCTCGATGGGAACCGGGAGGCGGTTGCGGATCGTGACGGTGATCTCGACCGGCTCGTCGGGCGCGTACTCGGCGGCGTCCGTGCTGACGGCCACCGCTATCGCTCGCCGCGCAACCGATCGCGGCACCACGCGACCGAGGGCGTTCGAGAGGTAGTTCTTCGTCTCGTCGAAGCCGGTGCGGTCCGTCTGACTGTCGTGGCGTCTGTCGACCATGTGCGTCTCTGAACGCGGGAAATCGGTGGTGTCGGCCGCCGTTCGGCTCGGAGTACGGGTGTCGCGGTACTAAGCGTTCGGGTCGCCGTCGGGCGACGGGTCGGCGCCGCCGGAACGCGACGGCTCCCCGTCGTCGACCACTTCGACCAGTTCCATCAGGGGATATCCCTCAGTCATCGCCATCCGCGTGCGCACCGTGACGCCCTCGTACTCGATCCGCATCCGAACGTCCATCAGCGAGCCGGTGAGCTCGGTGTAGCCGTTCTCGTGGTCGACCGCGTCGGCCACGCGGTCGTCGTGGACCGTCACGTCGACCGCCTCGCAGTACGGTTGGTTCTCGATCGCCGCCGCCATCGCGGCCTCTAGGCTCCGCGCACTCTCCGGGCTGACGGGCGTGCCGGCGAACTGGTGGTACAGCGAGCCGAACTTGATCCCCGCCTCGAAACACGCCTGCTGGGCGTCGGTTGCCATGGCGGAACGCGGCCGCGGGCGGGCAAGAAGGTTCGGACGGCGGACGGGGCGAGAGGAGCAACGGCGAACCGAAGGCGTTTGGTGCGGCGGGAGACACGGTGAACTATGACTCACCTCCGCGTCACCGGCGGTCGAGTGCTCCGACCCGGCGGTCGCGTCGAGCGGGCGGACATCGCGGTCGACCGCCACGAGGGAACGATCCGGGCCGTGGGGTCGCCGGACGAGGTCGACGAGGCGGTCGGCGGGGACGTCGACGAGTCGGTCGGCGGAGCGGCCGCCGAGACGCTCGACGCCGCCGGCGGGATCGTGATCCCGGGCCTCGTCAACGCGCACACGCACGTCGCGATGACGCTGCTCCGCGGGTACGCCGACGACAAGCCGCTCGACCCGTGGCTCCGGGAGGACATCTGGCCGGCGGAGGCCGAACTGACGCCCGCCGACGTCGAGGCGGGCGCCGAACTCGGCGCGCTGGAGATGATCCGATCGGGGACGACCGCCTTCGCGGACATGTACTTCGCGATGGACCGCGTCGCCGACGTCGTCGACCGCGCGGGGCTGCGCGCGCGGCTCGGGCACGGCGTCGTCACGGTCGGGAAGGACGAGGCCGACGCTCGGGCGGACGTCGAGGAGAGCCTCGCGGTCGCCCGCGAGCTCGACGGCGCCGCGGACGGCCGGATCCGTACCGCGTTCATGCCGCACTCGCTGACGACGGTCGAGGAGGAGTACCTGCGCGAGGGCGTCGCGGAGGCGCGCGAGGCGGGCGTCCCGATCCACCTCCACGCGAACGAGACGACGGACGAGGTCGACCCGATCGTCGACGAGCGCGGGGAGCGACCGATCGCGTACGCCGCCGAGGTCGACGCGCTCGGCCCGGACGATTTCTTCGCGCACGGCGTTCACGTCGACGACTCCGAGATCGACCGGCTCGGGGACGCCGGGACAGCGGTCGTCCACTGCCCGGCCTCGAACATGAAGCTCGCCAGCGGGATGGCGCCGGTCCGGCGCCTGCGCGAGGCGGGCGTGACGGTCGCGCTCGGCACCGACGGGGCGGCCTCGAACAACGACCTCGACGTGTTCGACGAGATGCGCGACGCCGCGATGCTCGGGAAACTGGCCGCGGACGACGCGAGCGCGGTCCCCGCGGCGGCCGCCGTGGAGATGGCGACGAGAGCCGGCGCCGACGCCCTCGGGCTCCCCGGCGGCCGGATCGAGGCTGGCGCGGCGGCCGACCTCGCCGTCGTCGACCTCGACGCGCCGCATCTGACGCCCGTCCACGACCCGGTCTCGCACCTCGCGTACGCGGCCCGCGGGAGCGACGTGCGCCACACGGTCTGCGACGGCGAGGTCCTGATGCGCGACCGCGAGGTGCTGACGCTCGACGCCGAGGCGGTCCAGGAGCGCGCCGCGGCCGCCGCGAGCGACCTCGTCGACCGCGTCGGATCGGCGTAGCGCGCAGCGCGAGCGCGAGCGCGATCGAACGCGACGCGCAAAGCCGACCCACGTAGGCAGTATTTAAATAGAGAAGCTGAGTCTGACGTACTTTTTATAAAGGAACCGCGGTGGTGCGTGCCTGCGAGGCCGCCTCGCGGCCGAGCCGCGAGGGACCGGAGGTTCCTCTGGAAGCCGGCGCGAAGCGCCGGCGACAGCACCGCGCGAGGGACGCCGTGAGCGACGGGCGACCGAAGAGAGCCCGGAGCGAACGGCGAGGCTGGGGAGGTGTGAGGCGCTGTGCTGTGCGGGGCGGGACTCAAAGGGGCAGTCGCGAGGACGAAGCTCGGCGACGCAAGCACCGCAGGGAGCGAGTGAAACGAGCGACTGAGGAGCGCAGCGAGCCGCGCGAGTCCTCGCGGCTGGGGCTTTGGA
>NZ_SGTU01000139.1:0-1005 GCF_005435195.1 Halorubrum sp. SP3
GTATGTGTGGCTAATGACATGCCGGATGCGCTCGTATGGCGTCGTGTTAGACTCCCAGTCTGTCCCGACTGCCTCGTTGATATCTGTAAACGTAGCTGGTGGGTGTCGGTCGCTCATGTAGGCACACACGAACTAGGGGAAAATAGTACTTTGGTATCATAGTATATTCTTTCATTGCTCTCGAAAGCAGTGGTCCGTCCACGCAGACCAGTACGCGGCGGTCGGTCTGTGCTAACAGCGGAACCGGTGGGGTGGGTGTGTTACCTCCCAGCGCGAAGACCGGGTCGATGCCGCGTTCCTCGTCGAAGAGGTCGACTGAGAAGACGCGTCGCGGTACGGGGTGTGCGACACCAACCAGTACGGCGAGGTGACGGGCGTGGTCGAATAGCCCGACGACCCGCCGAGTAATCTGGTGATGACCGGGTTTTACACGTTCAGTCCCGGCATTTTTTATGCGTGACACCTCGTACAGCCGTCGAACCGGGGGGAGTACGAGATCAGCGAGGCGATCGACCTGTTGATCCAGAGCGGGCGGACCATCGACGCGATCGGGATCGAGGGCTGGCGTGTCGATGTCGGGTATCCGGAGGATCGGGACAAGGCGGAGGAGCTGTTGCAGGGAGACGAAGTCGAGGCGTAAAGGTCGTCAAGCAGCGCTCCGGCGCGTTTGACGACCTCGAGCTAGGCCCGATAGGAGGTGGTGGGTCTCACACCCACAATTTCGCAGGACACGAAGACGTTCCGCCTTCTCGGACCCGACTGATGGGAAGGGTTTGGTCTTCGTCTTCACCGAGGATAGTTTCTCTTAAATATCATATAGATGGAGTGTCAGTATGGATGCGTCGTTGCCTGCCGTGATCGCAGGCACATCATCAACGACGGTACTCACTGTGGCTGGTGCTCTTCTCTTCGGCTTTACGATCTCCTGTGTCGTCCGGGCTCTCGACTAATGAACTACCCCACCCTACTCGCTCCCGCTGGTCGCTCCTTGAGGAAGGGGGCTTA
>NZ_SGTU01000140.1:0-999 GCF_005435195.1 Halorubrum sp. SP3
TCGACCAGCAGGTCGAAGAGGACGTCCCACGTGACGAGCGACCCCGCCTCCTTCGACGCCCACCCGAACTTGGTGAACAGCGACCTGACCAGAACGAGCAACGCTCGCCCTTGGATATAGTCTCGGTCGGTTGACCGTCCCTGCGTAATGAGTTCCTGCATTACCGTTCGCAGGAGTGACAGGTCGTACTCGCGGAACGGATAGGACTCGATCGGGTCCGGGTCCGCACTCGTCACCGAGGAGTACGAATGAAGTGAGAGGTCGGGCATCGACGCCACCATCGACTCGACACGCTCTCTGCCCTCGGGATCGGATTTCTGGAGCCACCGTTTTCGAACGATGATCTCCGTGTCTGCCCCTTCGAGCGGAACCTGTTGGTGTGTCCAGTGGTCCTCGGGCGGCTCACCGATGAGGCTCTCACGCGTATCCGGGAGTGAATACTGACCGGTGGTGACGACCACCGGGTTCGGGCCACGCTGGAGCGCTTCCATCGTCTCTTCGAACTCCCGGTAGCGATGACGGCTGTCCCCGACGAAAAGCGCAACCTCGTCGAGACCCAGCAGCAACTCGGTCTGCTTGCGCCCGCCGTTTAGGGCGTCAATCGCAGTCTCGACCCGCGCGACGAGATCCTCGGGGTCGAACGCTTCGGGCTCGACGTCCTCTTCCGCAGTTTCGATTGAGGACTTCACGCCCGAAGGAGTGTTGAGCTCTGTACCGGACGTCTCTGGCATCGCCGGCAACGCGTCGTAGAGCCAACTGCGTAGCGAGGCCCGTTCGGAGAGTACATCCTCGAACGTCTTTCCGTCGTGCTCGAAGTTCTGAAGCGACTCCCAGACATCGTCGTACTCCATGTCAAGCGTCCATGCCCACTCGAGCAGCCAGTTCGGATCAGTTGGATACCCGAGTTCACGGCCGATCGCCTCAAATATGAGGAACGGCAGCGGGGGCTCTTTCGATGCGTCGCGGTCGAGCAGGTTGAGGAAGACCGGCTTGAGGCGG
>NZ_SGTU01000141.1:0-557 GCF_005435195.1 Halorubrum sp. SP3
GGCCCTGCGAGCCACGCGAACACACAGACACCGACAAGAAACGCCGTGGCGACAGAAACGGCTCTGCTCATGTGGTGCGCTTCGGCGTCACCGGACAAAGCCCTTCGCTCGCCGAGTGCCGGTCCGTGGGCCTATCAGCACGCAGTCGAGAGGTTACACCGTTGATCGTCCGTGTCTATTGTTCGAGGATTAAAACATCATCTCGAGTGTTATACCCACTGATGATTTCTAACCAACAGATCGGTGTATAAAGACCCATCACAGAGGAATTCGTACTCTCTGACGTTAACCAACAGGGGTGGATAAGGGCGGTTTTGTTGGTTAAGCGGCCCTGTTGAGATCCTCAAGAGATAATAGGTTTCTGGGGATGTGCTAAATATAGAAACTTCGTCTCACAGGGTATTTTGCGAATCGCCAGTCATCTATATGATACTCGTTCTCGTAGTTAGCTCATGGTAGTGGATGTGCTCACGACGATAGAGGAGCTGTTAGGAGAGGTTCAAGAAGATATGGACAACCCGGACGCAAGTTACAAACTGAGGACTGCGAGACAACTT
>NZ_SGTU01000141.1:595-996 GCF_005435195.1 Halorubrum sp. SP3
AACAGCGTAACGAAGACCTAAGTATGGCAGTCAGCGAAGCAGTCTCCGACGATGAGTTGCTCGACCGGCTCCGTGAGTTAGATTATATACAGCCAGCAGTTGACGACTTCGCTGGATAGGATTGGTACGTGCTCGTACTGTTGGCGAACCTACCTGGTTGATAGATAGTACACGGCCGATTCGCACTCTATATTCAGCAAATGGTTGACGACAGATCGCCGGTTGAGGGTTTTAATAGAACCAATTCGACACGTACGCACGACTCGGGTTTGAGGAGGTAGGGTGTGCGTCAGTGGGGGTCGATATCGGTGGCCTCCTCCAGCCGCTCGACGCGTTCGCGCAGTTCTTCGAGGTTGGGATCCTCGGCCCGCGCATCCTCCAGCGGGCGGACATCGGTGAGT
>NZ_SGTU01000142.1:0-988 GCF_005435195.1 Halorubrum sp. SP3
GGCCCGCTCCGTCGGGTCGCTCAGACGTGACTTGCTTGACGCTGTTTAAGATCCGATCTCGGCCTCGGCGCCATCAATCTCAATAATGTCACCGTCCCCGACGTCCAACGCTTCACGGAGCTCTTCAAGATGTGTGTCAGCCTCCTCTCGGAGCTCCTTTGCTGTCGGCAGATCGACTTCCCCGTCCTCAAGCGTTTCTGCGATCTCCTCGAGTCGCTCGATCCGCTCTGCGATGTCGACATCGTCCTCGCTCATACCCGATGGTTGGCCGGGGCTGTCTTGAATATCCGGCTTCCATCACAGTACTCCGGTAGCCCACAACGCGATACCGAGCAACAGGAGGCCGAGAAGGACGAGAACGACTATCTGTAGTCTCCGAGCTTGCTGCTGTGCCGCCTGAACGTCTGTGCTCGTTTCGATGTCTTGATACCCTCGTTCGATCCTGCGTTCGAGGGCCCCAACCTCTCGCTGGACGTGCGTCTCGTACGCTTGGTCGATCCGTGCTTCGAGGCCAGCGACACGACCGCGTGCTGCGGTGGCCGTTACAGCCTCCGTCTCTGCGGCGTGTTCTACCCCTTGGAGGGCGCTCTCGATCCGTGAATCGAGCTCGTCGAGTCGAGCTGACGTGAGTGTCGCGTAGATGGTGTCGACTCGCTGTTCGAGATCAGCGGCGCGCTGAATCTGCGCTCGTCGATTGTCTGCTGCTCGTTCGATACTGACGATCGCGTTGTCGACCCGACGGGTAATAGCGTCCAAGCGGTCGGTGACAATCGCCGCGTATCCAGTTTCTAGTCGGCGTTCGAGTGCGACTACTTGGTCACGGACAGCACGCATATCAGGCGTCGCCACGACCCCAGCCTGAGTCGGTGTGATCGCCGCTTTGTCTGCGACACGTTCGGACAGCGTCTCATCGTCCTCATGGCCGATCGCGACGACTGTGGGCGTTTGGCAGTCCGCAATGGCTCGGACGACGGGCTCTTCGTTAAAA
>NZ_SGTU01000143.1:0-979 GCF_005435195.1 Halorubrum sp. SP3
GTACCGCGCTGTACGAGGGCGAGTTCACGCTCCGAGAGGCGCAGGACGCGGCCGACGAGATATAAGAATCGGAGCGCGGGTTCGTCGTCGACAACTTATAGCTGATCTACTGCGGACTGGACCGTTCTGGAACAATTCAAATATACGCTAATTTCTGCGTGTATTCACTAGTTCACTCGTCTGGCTAGCAGTTATTTGTTGGCGTCACTCTCCCCTAGTATTCGGGAAACTAGTAGCGGGATTGCTAGTAGTACAGCCACAGAAATACCAGGGTTTACCACACCAGTTGCCAGATTTCTCGAGATAATTTCCTGTTGCGCGTACCCGCTTGTCACAAACAACTGAACTCCCACAGCAATCACGAATAGTACTAGCGTAATGTTTGTATTTACACTTGAGAGTGCCTTAGCACGGTAGTCAGCTGGCATTCCGTTTTCATCGGGTGTTCCTTCCAATTCGGCAGCCATCATCGCCGGAGACCGTAGTGACGACACAAAGCCGTTGATTGTCGCAAGAGCGATGAATAGGATGCTGTAAACTCCAGGATCAAGTTGATGTAGAAGATCGAACGCGCCTACAAGCATAGCCGCCCAAACAAATATCTTGAATTTTGGCTCCTGTTCATAAGCTTGGAATAGAGCTATTTCAGCGAGAATTTTTGAGCGCTTGTCGATGTCGTAACGGGATTCTGTTTGTACACCTTGATCAAGGTGTGGAATGATCCATCTAATTCCGACTCGACCTTTCATAGAAATTCCAAATTGGTCGTAGAGTTCTTCACGGAGATCGTTCTCAGACTGCTCCTCTGAGGTAGTATGTTCTGTTTGTTTTGTCTCTTCTGGCATACTGTCTCGTAGTCGATAATACCAGAAAAAGGTCGTTCAGATCTAATAAAATCCAATAGTATTTCGCCGAAGTGGATCCACTTATAGAACGAAGCACAGGTCCACTCTGTCGGCCGTTTCGTTGTATCTCAAAT
>NZ_SGTU01000144.1:0-977 GCF_005435195.1 Halorubrum sp. SP3
CCGTGACGAACAGCGTCAGCCCAGTTCGCTCCGTCAGCGAGAGGGCTTCGCGAACCATCTGAAAAACAAGTTCCGTGGGGAATACGATGAGTAACGATACTCCGACAGAAACGATGGAAGTAGAGGGGACGTACCGACTGAAGAATCTCACAGGACGTGAGGCACAGATGGCTGCGGCGTTCGTTCACGGTCTTCGTGTCGGTGAACAGCGAGCGAGCGTCCCACGTTCAATGGTTCACCCGACTAAGGAAGATGGCGGTGGATCTGAGGACAGACCCGAAGGATTTGAAATGGAGGATCTAACGGAATGACTAACAACCCAACACCATCGACAGTCTCGGAGAGACAGTCGTCGGAGACGACTGCTTCGCAGTCGTCACGCAAACCGAGATACGAACTGACGGACGAGCAGCGTCGGGCAGCAGAAGGAATCATCGAACGAGACAATCCCGCAGCACCCCTTGCGAGGATGTTGATCTACCTTGATGATAACGCGTCTTCGAACGAATCGCCTCCAAGTTCCTCTAACGCCCTCGCCAGTTGACCGATAACTTCGGGATCGTCTAACACGTCCATCAGTTCTTGTACCTCTTTCTGCGCGCGTTCATCTGTGGCGTGAAGTGCTCCCTCGGCAATTTGAGACTCCGCCTCGTCACGAGCGGTGTCTGCCTTCGGGCTAAAGACCATCCGACACGATGGGCAGACATCGTAGTGCGGTTCTAACGGTTCATCACATTGCGGACACGTCGCAGGCGTCAGCGACTCCTCGCGTTCATCACGGATCCCCACGTCCAGTTCCGCGTTCTCGATGTAGTCTTCGTCCACGAGGTGCTGGTAGGTGCGTTCCAGCTCCCGAGAGCCAGCCTGATGGCCGATAAGATGACGGACCGTGTCCATGCTCATCCCGTGTTTTGAGATTGCCATCGTCACGAAGTAGTGACGAAACTGGTGGGGGTTGGAGGGCTTTTCCACCCCTG
>NZ_SGTU01000145.1:0-963 GCF_005435195.1 Halorubrum sp. SP3
ACAGACGGTTTCGAGTCAGATGAGGGCATACTTACGGTCACTGCTGAGACAGATTACCTTCATCGCGATCGCTACACCCTCACAATGGCTAATGGAAGCGCTGAGGAACTTAATCAGGTAGATCTAGTTAAGAATACCACCATAGAATGATATTGCCTGTAATATCAGTTGATAGATCCACTCTATAACATCCACTATTGGGCCTCCAACAACCGATAGTACAGTAGCTGCGGCCGCAATTACAGCGATCTTCTTTAGAATCTCACTATTTTCTTCTTGCCAAGAATTCACATGAAATGACGCTTCTTTATAATCTTGATTGACATTTCCATTCGAATCTTGATAGGTAAACGTAATTGGGATAGTATAATTTCCGGGTCTGGCTTCTTGTTTTGTACTTAGCTTCACTAGCAATGGTGGATTACCTGAATGATCTCTTTCTCCCCCAATTCGACCG
Source organism: Halorubrum sp. SP3 (assembly GCF_005435195.1). Taxonomy (NCBI): domain Archaea; kingdom Methanobacteriati; phylum Methanobacteriota; class Halobacteria; order Halobacteriales; family Haloferacaceae; genus Halorubrum; species Halorubrum sp. SP3. The sequence continues at coordinate 458 of NZ_SGTU01000145.1, forward strand.
AACTCCTCTGGTGAATCAGATGATTCGTCATATTGAAAATGGGCTTCTTTCAATCCGATAGTATAACCGACGTTAGAGGCATTTTCTCTAATCTTGTCGGTGCCACCATTGTCGCTAATTGTTTGAACAAATTCGCTTCCACCGTCCTCAAAAACGTCAGCAAATGGGAACTGAATGTGTAGCTTGTTGTGATCTATGCTACCATTACCTGAAAAATAGATATCTAACCATAAATCGTCTCCACGGTCCAGCTGTGGATCTTCTATAATTGGGGTAACGCTGTATTGTGCCGATTGGTCGGTCATGATGATACGCGAACACGACCCGGTAAATTAATCTTAAGGATACAAACCAGCGCCTACGATATCGCTACCGTATAACAAATCTCAGAATCCTGCCCACCAATCGGGCCTTGTAGCATGCGGCGGCCGCGGACTCGGAACCGGCACATCGAGGCTCGGATCGACATCTTCGCTCAGAAATAGCTCGCCCCACGTCGTGATCGA
>NZ_SGTU01000146.1:0-957 GCF_005435195.1 Halorubrum sp. SP3
GCCGCTCTCGGGCGCGGACGCCGCCATGCTTGGCGTCGACACCACCACTGCCGAAATCGCAGACACCGGCTGGTGTCGCGAGTTCATCGACAGGTACGAGTCACAGAAGTCGGTCGATGTCGAGACACTGCTCCAGCAAACTCAGACTGCGAACGGCGATTACCGTGGGACACCCCAGGAGTCGATCGCAGCGCTCCTCATTTCGCTCGCAACCTCTAACGAGTCTGTCGCACTCAAGCAGGACACCGAGTACGTGACTGACCCTGCCGCAGTCGGTCGGCAGGTGCGGACCAAGGGTGGACTGACGTCACTTCAGGTTCGGTTCGGCGTCGAGATTATCGACCCGAAGACGGTGAAGGAATTCGTCACTACGGTACTCGGGGAGGAGCCGGAGGGCGACGGACCGGACGAATGGCTGAGTGAACTCGGACAGTGGGTCGATGAGAACAGCGTGACCGTCAAACGCACGCTGAAGGGAGCGAACAGAGAGTTCGACGTAACGCTCGATTCGTTCGAGGCGACAATTGAGCCGGCTCTCGGTGGTGGCAAACTGTCCACGTCCGACTTGGGAAGTGAAGACGATCTTGACGCGGTACTTGAGGAGGCAGAGACCTTCGCGGACACTCGCGAGCTCTTCGGCGTCGAAGAGGGTGGGAAGTCGCTCTGGGAACGCTTTAGCAACGAACTGGACACAATGACATCGCTCTATCCGAACGCGTCGGTCACCACCAGCATGCGAGCGACAGCAGAAAGCAATACTGTCCCCAGTGTTACGACGGTCGAGTCACGGCTTCGGGACGCAAAGGGCCACCGCGTCGATGAAACGTCGGCGCAGTATCGTCGGATTACGGGTAACTCCACCACTGAGTCTGCCCCTGACGCCATCTGCGACGATCTGAAGGTGTGGCTTCGGTCGAACGAGGAGGACGTTCGAGGAACCGTCGACGCAGCTACGGC
>NZ_SGTU01000147.1:0-938 GCF_005435195.1 Halorubrum sp. SP3
GGCGTCTCTCGAATTCGGATGGCCCCGATACTGTCGAGCAGGTTCACAGCTCGCCAGACCGTTGAGCGGGTGACACCTGTGGCGTCGACAAGTTCAGGAATCGTAAACTCCGTCTCGTGAGCGTCGGCGAGTAGCCGGAGGATGTCGTCTGCGGCACCGATACGAAACACATCAGTATCCTGGTCGGGATACGCATCGATACAGACCGTTATATCCTGTTTTGTAATTTCAGACACTATCTGATATTGCGCAACAAGATATAAACAAATAGCGGCGACACGCAGACAGACGCTCTACCACTCCCCGGGTGATCCGGCTAGGACTCTGTCGGCTCCAGCATGGCTGGCTCGACATTGATTCGGAGGCGATACGTATTGTCGATCGATCCGGTGTCGGGCCGCGTGGGGTCCAACAAGGTCCGATACGAGTAGTCGTGGAAGCGGCTCTGGATGTCCAGCCACTCCTGGAACTCCTCACTAGTCTGCGCGTCGTCGACGCCGGCGACGAGGTCGTCGATCCACTTTTTGATGGTACTGTTCATTTCGTCTGATCGCGTGTTGGTCTCTTCGAAGGAGATCGACGAGTCTCTGGTCGTGGACATCGTGTTCACCGAATCGAGTTCACGGCGACTGCGTCTGTTCAGATCGTGCCGCACCCCTCAGGGGCGTCTAAAAACACATCGCAACAGCGCAACTGACCGGTTCAATCGATTCTGCGGGGGAAATACTCAAAGTACAAATACTACAGATCGGTCACCGATGGGGACTTACGACTGCTCCTACCACCTCTACAAAACGAGGGGGCAGATTGCTTGATGTTGCTACTGGTTCCCCTTTTATTCATCTATGACCACACTCTCGAAACAGCGGATTCAGCACAATCAGGTCGCGATCTACGCCGTCGCCGCTCTCCTCTCGGTTGGGGCCGGGTTTGGGCTC
>NZ_SGTU01000148.1:0-937 GCF_005435195.1 Halorubrum sp. SP3
GGGAGGGTCAGTACCACGTTCATCTGTTCGAACGCGTTGACAACGACACAGGACGCGTTGTGACAGACCTGTACGGCCACTACGAGATTCACCCGTACCCACACACCCCGACGTGGGATCTCACCCGTCCATGGCCGCGTCACTACCGTCCAACGTGGGACACCAATGACGATCCACGCTCGGAGTGGACGTACCTTCGCGGGGTCCGTGATCCACGACTCGACGGAATCCTTCGTCCATAGCGCACAGCGTGGAAACCATCTACTGAACACCCGACATGAGCACTTCCAACGCCAACACCACACAGAAAGCATCGCTCGCTGACAAAGTTCTCGACAACGTCACCGACATCATCGCCTTGGTCGTCATCGGGGCGATCTTGCTGTACTTCGGTGAACCCTCCACCGAGACGTTGGCAGCGATTACCTCAATCGCACTCGGAAAGCGGTACTTGAAAGGCAAATGACGCACAATCTTTTTGTATCTGACACACGAAAATACACCTAATGGATACGTCCCAAGAACCGCAGTCACAGACTGCGGACGTTGAGAAGCCTGCTTCGCAGACATCTCAAGTCACACGGACACAAGTAGATCACGACGGTGACAGCATCCGTCTATACTACCTCCCAGGGTCCGATATTCCGCCGATGCCCTCCGTAACCACCATCGAGGAGCTACGGGTAGACCCCGAGAAGGACGAGGCGTTGAAGGGGTGGCGAGATCGCTACGACGGACAGAGCGGATGGGCGCGACCGTGGTGGAAAGATCAGCGAGAGTACAAACGCTACCGTGGCACCCTCATCCACTTCGTCGTCCTCGACGCCTTGGCCGATGCGTCGGGCGATACCCACTTCCACGAAGTCGGAGACAACGACTGGGGCTACGAGGAATACTACGCGGAATACTGCCTGAAGAAGTGGTCGAAGAAGGCCCC
>NZ_SGTU01000014.1:0-62067 GCF_005435195.1 Halorubrum sp. SP3
TCTCGAACGACAGCGAGCGTGCGCCCGCCTCGCGACTGGGGCTTTGGCGGTGTTCGTCGCCGATCTACTGTCGTTCATTCACAAACAGAACTCCGACCAGACAGTATTCAGTTATAAATAACTGCTCGTGAGGTCGACGCTCACGCCGGCGACCGCAACGACGTAGCGCGACCGCTCACCGAACGAAACGAAGTATGAATGACGGACAGGCGGGGTAGCCCGGCGTTCCGGCACGGGGTATCCCGATTGCCTCCTCCACCCCGCGACCCGACGAGCGACGGGCGTTCGGCGGTGGGCTGCTCGCTTCCGCGCCTGACCCGGTGCCGCCGACGAACCGCGACGGACCGCTCCTGCGAGCGGGCGCCGCGGACCGCTGTCCCCGGCGGACGAGGCTTCCACGTTGGCTCTCGGGGCCCGTGCCGGTCTGACCGGACGTGCCCGCTGTTCGGTCCCCGCTGAAGACTACCTCGCGGGTTACGAGCGGGGCCTAACCGCCCGACCTAGTCCGTTCGACGCTACTCGGGTGTCCCATAAGGGCCTTTCGTTCGGAGACCGTCGCCGCCGCGGCGCCGTTCCGGCGACCTACGACAGCAGGTCCCACGCGTACGCCGTCGCGGCGAGCGGGACGGGAACGGACAGCGCGACGACCGCGCGCGCGTGCCACACCAGCCAGAGGTGGTCGCGGAACACCGGGCTCGGCTCGACCGCCAGCGCCCAACTCGCCGCGCTCACGGTCGCCGCGAGCCCGAGAACGACCGCAACGCCGGCGAGCGTTCCGGGATCGACGTTTCCCCGTTCAACGGAGGCGATGACGACCGCGGACAGCAGCGCGAACAGCGCGATGCCGCCCCAGCCGACGACGCCGGAGGCGTAGTACGCCGCCAGCTGGCCCGCGTACTCCGGCCCCGAAATGACCGCGTACGGGGCGACGAGCGCGACCACGGTGACGACGGCGGCGGCGATTCCGACCCGACGCGAGGCGGCGCGGAGGTCCATACGCGCACTCGGACCGGCGCCGCGGTAAAAGGACCGGATCGGGCGCGGCGTCGCCGGACGCAGGGGCAACGACGTCGCCGGACGCGTGGGCAACGGCGTCGCCGCTAACCCGTTCCCGTAGCGTTTTGCCGCGTCGGCACGCATACCGGAGCATGTCACTCGACGTCGACCCGCCGGAGCCCCCCGAACTCGCCGCCGTCGACCCGAACGAGTACGAGGACGCCGAGGTGGCGGGCGGGGAGTACCGCCGCGACGACCTGGAGGCGCTCCTCCGCGAGGGAGCGTGGGAGGACGCGTTCGACGAGTGGGCCGACGCGACCGACATGGACGAGTCCGACTGGGCCATCGCCGTCGACCTCGGTCTCGTCTCCCGGTTCGACTTCTTCTGGGACGACTTTGCCGACCGCGTCGGCTACCACGCGCCGGGGCTGCCCGAGGACTGGAAGGAGCGCGGCCTCCACCCGGATCTGGACTCCTGGGGCACCGTCTCCGCGATAAACGCGGGGCTCACGGAACTCGGCCAGATCGTCTGTGAGACGCTAAAAGAGGAGTACATCGACTGGGAGGCCGACTTCGACGCGCCGGACGACCTCCCGGACTTCGAGACGTAACTGGGGCGACCGCGAGCCGGCCGCGCCGCCGCCGCCGGCCTCAACGCCGACGCCGACTCCGCCGCTGACGTTGGCCCCGCCGCCGCGCTCAGTGACCCCAGAGGTTCCCGTCCGGATCGTAGCGCGCGTCCATGATCCGGTCCCACTGCTCGTCCGAGAGGCCGAGGTCGGCGGCCGCGACGTTCTCGTCGAGCTGATCGACCGTCCGCGCGCCGACGATGGGAACGCAGGTGAACTCGTCCCACTCGGTGAGCCACGCCAGCGCGACCTGAGCGGGCGTCGCGTCGAGTTCGTCGGCGACCTCGCGGACCGCGTCGAGCACCTTCCAGCCGCGCTCGGAGAGGTAGAAGCGCTCGAACCGGTCGTCGAAGCTCGCGCGGGAGCCGTCGGGCGCGATCACTTTCTCCGGGTCGTCCGGGTCGGCGCGCTCGTACTTCCCGGTGAGGAACCCGCCCGCGAGCGGGGAGTACGGACAGACCGCGAGGTCCTGGTCGATACAGACGTCGAGGTACTCGCTCACGTCCTCGTAGTAGCCCGCGTGGTGGAGCGGCTGGACGACGTCGAAGCTCGCGTAGTCGTTGACGTCGGCGGTCCACTGCGCCTTCGTCAGCTGCCACGCCGCCATCGTCGACGCGCCGAGGTGGTGTACCTTCCCCTCCGCGACGAGTTCGTCGAGCGCGCGCATCGTCTCCTCGATCGGCGTCTCCTCGTCCCAGCGGTGGATGTAGTAGCCGTCGAGGTAGTCCGTGTCGAGGCGGTCGAGCGTCCCCTCGATCTGCGCCCGGATGTGTTTCCGTCCCAGTCCGGAGTCGTTGGGGCCGGGCTCGCCGCGCCCGTCGAACGGGAAGTACACCTTCGAGGCGACGACGTAGTCCTCGCGCTCGCGGTCCGCGAGCCACTCGCCGATGTACGTCTCGCTTTTCCCGTTCGGCGTCCCGTACACGTTGGCCGTGTCGATGAAGTTGATCCCGCGGTCTGCGGCCGCGTCGAGCAGTTCGTGCGACTCCTCGCGGCCCGTCTCCACGACGCCGTTCGTCTCGCGCCCGAACCGCCACGTCCCGAAGCAGAGCTCCGAGACGCTGAGCCCGGTGTCGCCGAGTCGTCGGTAGTCCATGTCCGCACCTCTCGGCGGCGGTACCTAAAGCGTGTGGCACCGGCGGACGAGGCCGGCAGGAGGACGGTACTCTCGGCGACCGCGGCTAGCCGAAGTTCTCGACCTTCGCGGCGTCCGCGTCGCCCCCGGCCGAGTCGACCGCGGCCTCCGCGTCGGCGACGAGGTCCGCGAACCCGTAGACGAACACCGTCTCGCCGTCCGCACCGGTCAGGACGTCGGCGACGGCGTCGGTGAGGGGGTCGCCCGCGTCGAGGAGCCGGATATCGGCGCCGCGCTCGCGGAGCGCGTCGATCCGGTCGGCGTGTGCGACGTCGTCGTCGCGGTAGACGACCGCGGCCTCGGCGCCCTCGTCGAGCGCGCGCTCGGCGATGGCGACCGCGGGGCCGACGCCGGGGCCGCCCGCGATCACGACCGCGCGCGGTTCGCCGTCGTAGTGCTGGTCGCCGTAGGGACCGGAGAGCGTCATTTCGGTGCCGGCCTCGGCGTCCGAGAGGAAGGCCGAGAACTCCCCGCCCTCCTCGGGGTCGATGCCGACCGTGACCTCGAACGTCTCGCCCACGCGCGGCGACGAGAGCGTGTAGAAGCGCGCGACCGACTCGCCGTCGATGTCGGTGCCGAGCTTCACGAACTGGCCGGGTTCGGCCGCGAACCCGTCCGGCGCCCGGAAGCGGAGGGCGTACGTGTCGGGGCCGACCGACTCGACCGCCTCGACCGTCGCTGTCGTGTCCATACCCCGGATCGGCGGGGGAGACACAAACGCCTTCCCGTCCGCGTCGGTCCTGCCCGTGTCGAAACCGGTTCCCGTGACGCGTTCGGAGCCGGACCCGACTCTCGCCGACGCCGCCGGAAGGTCGACCCGCGACCGCGGAACTTCGACGGTCGTCGAAAACCGGTCCGACGCGAGGGGTCGATCGTGAGGATTTCGGTGAACGAACGTCCAATTACAGTTCTATATTGGCCGATATCGGCGCCTAAACCGACAATATTCGCGAACACAATCACGTTCGTCCAGAAACACGTCGGTGGCTCCTTCCAGAAGCCTTTTGATGAGTCCGCCGGAACCTTGCCCATAGCACATGGCCGCGGATTTCAACTGGGCTGTCGGCGGAGAGGCCGGCGACGGCATCGACTCGACGGGGAAGATCTTCGCACAGGCGCTCTCCCGCGCGGGTCGACACGTGTTCACGTCGAAGGACTTCGCATCGCGGATCCGAGGCGGGTACACCGCCTACAAGGTGCGGACCTCCGTCGACAAGGTACAGAGCGTCGTGGACCGACTCGACGTGCTCATCGCGTTGACTCCCCGGACGATCGAGGAGAACCTCGACGAGCTCCACGAGGGGTCGGTGATCATCTACGACGGCGAGCGGACGACGATGCAAGACGTCGAGATCCCGGAGGGGATGATCGGCCTCGACGTGCCGCTCAAGAGCCTGGCCGAGGAGGCCGGCGGGGCGATCATGCGGAACGTGGTCGCGCTCGGCGCAGCCTGCGAGGTGGCCGAGTTCCCCATCGAGAACCTCGACTCGGCGCTCGAGAAGCGGTTCAAGGACAAGGGCCAGAAGCTGGTCGACAACAACAAGGAGGCCGCGCGCGCCGGCCAGTCGTACGTCGCCGACGAGTACGATCACGAGTTCGACTACTCGCTGGAGACCACCGACGAGGACTACGTCCTCCTCAACGGCGACGAGGCGATCGGCATGGGCGCCATCGCGGCCGGCTGCCGCTTCTACGCCGGCTACCCGATCACGCCCGCGACAGACGTGATGACGTACCTCACCGGCCGCATCGAGCGGTACGGCGGCCACGTCGTTCAGGCGGAAGACGAGCTGTCCGCGATCAACATGGCGCTCGGCGCGGCCCGCGGCGGCGCCCGCTCGATGACGGCGACCTCCGGACCGGGGATCGACCTGATGACCGAGACGTTCGGGCTCATCGCCACCTCGGAGACGCCGCTCGTCATCTGTAACGTGATGCGCTCGGGTCCCTCGACGGGGATGCCGACGAAACAGGAGCAGGGCGACTTGAACCAGATGCTGTACGGCGGCCACGGCGAGGTGCCGCGGTTCGTCCTCGCGCCGACGACGATCGACGAGTGCTTCTGGAAGACGGTCGAGGCGTTCAACCTCGCCGAGAAGTACCAGCTCCCCGTCTACCTCACCGCCGACCTCTCGATGGCGGTCACCGAGCAGACGTTCTCCCCCGACACGTTCGACATGGACGAGGTGGAGGTCGACCGGGGCAACGTCGTCGACGAGACGACGATCGACGACCACACCAGCGACTCCGGCGGCTTCCAGCCCCACGAGATCACCGACGACGGGGTCTCGCCGCGGGCGTTCCCCGGCACCGCCGACGGCGCGCACATGTCCACCGGGCTCGAGCACGACGAGCAGGGCCGGCGGACCGAGGACACCGAGATGCGCGTCGCACAGGTCGACAAGCGCAACCGGAAGGTGGAGACCGCCCGCGAGCGCGAGGACTGGAGCCCGCGCGAGTTCGGCGACGAAGACGCCGACACCCTCGTGATCACGTGGGGGTCGAACGAGGGCGCGCTCGCGGAGGCGGTACGGATGCTCGACGAGGAGGGACACGACGTGCGGGTCCTCTCGGTCCCGTACATCTTCCCGCGGCCGGACCTCTCGGAGGACGTCGAAGCGGCCGAGACGACGGTCGTCGTCGAGTGTAACGAACAGGGGCAGTTCGCGGACCTGGTCGAACACGACGTGCTCGAACGGGTCGACCGCGTGAACAAGTACAACGGCGTGCGGTTCAAGGCCGACGAACTCGCAAGCGACATCAAGGCGACCCTCGCGGAGGGGGTGGAGGCGTAACCAATGAGCTCAGACATTCGATTCACCGACTTCAAGTCCGACAAGCAGCCGACGTGGTGCCCGGGATGCGGCGACTTCGGTACGATGAACGGGATGATGAAGGGTCTCGCGGAGACGGGCAACGACCCCGACAACACCTTCGTCGTCGCCGGCATCGGCTGTTCCGGGAAGATCGGCACGTACATGCACAGCTACGCGCTCCACGGCGTTCACGGGCGCGCGCTCCCCGTCGGGACCGGCGTCAAGATGGCCCGGCCCGACATCGAAGTGATGGTCGCCGGCGGCGACGGCGACGGCTACTCCATCGGCGCGGGCCACTTCGTCCACGCCGTCCGGCGCAACGTCGATATGACGTACGTCGTGATGGACAACCGTATCTACGGGCTGACGAAGGGACAGGCCTCCCCGACCTCTCGCGAGGACTTCGAGACGTCGACGAGCCCCGAGGGCCCCAAACAGCCCCCGGTCAATCCGCACGCGCTGGCGCTCGCCTCGGGCGCGACGTTCATCGCGCAGTCGTTCTCCTCCGACGCGCTCCGCCACCAGGAGATCATCCAGGAGGCCATCGAACACGACGGGTTCGGCTTCGTGAACGTCTACTCCCCCTGTGTCACCTTCAACGACGTCGACACGTACGACTACTTCCGCGACTCGCTGGTCGACCTGAAGGAGACGGACCACGACCCGACCGATCGCGAGGACGCGAAAGACGTCATCCTCGACAGCGAGACGGAGACCCAGGGCGTCATCTACAAGGACGAGTCGTCGGTGCCGTACCACGAGCAACACGGCGTCGACGAGGACATGTCCGTCATCCCGGAGGGCGCCCCCGAGAGCGCGACCGACCTCGTCCGCGAGTTCTACTGAGACCGCCGGACGAAACCGAGCCGATTCCGACCTCTCACGGCGGCCAAAACCGGCCGCACGAGGGTGTCCGCGCGGATTTTTCGACGGGTTTCAGCAAGCCTAATTAGGTGGGTCCGTATTTTTCGTGTATGGTTGACCGCTACGACGTCGCGATCGCCGGCGCCGGGCCGGCGGGCGCGCAGTGCGCCCGCGACCTGGCGACGCGCGACTACGACGTCGTCGTCTTGGAGACGGAGTCGGAAGACGAGTTCCCGCGACAGAGCAACAAGTCGACGGCCGGCACGTTCCCGTCGATGATGTCCTCGTTCGGGGTCCCCGACGACGTGGTGATGTCGTACACCGACGACGTGGTGCTGGAGTCGCCCAACGAGTACTACGAGAGCTACCAGCCCGGGGCGGTGTTGGAGTTCGCGGAGTTCAAGCGGTTCCTCGTCGCCGACGGCCGCGAGAACGGCGCGGAGTACCGCTTCGACGCGCGGGTCTCGCGGCCGATCCTCGACGACGACGACGTCATCGAGGGCGTGCGCTACAACGGCGACGAGGAGGTGTACGCCGACGTCGTGATCGACGCCACCGGGCCGGCCGCGCCGCTCGCGAGCGCGCTCGACGTCGTCGACCTCGAACGCGAGAACCAGGCGATCGGCATCGAGTACGAGATGGAGGGCGTCGAGATGAACCACCCCGAGTACGCGGACCTCCGGCGCGCGATGATGCTCCGGTTGGACCACGACATCGCGCCCGGGGGCTACTCGTGGATCTTCGCGACCGGCGAGGACACCGCGAAGGTGGGCCTCTGTTACATCCAGAACGACCGCCACCGCGAGTTCGCACAGGCGGGCAAGACCGTCGACGGCTACCTCGACGACTGGGTGAGTCGCGACCCCCGCTTCGCCGGCGCCGAACGCATCGACGGGAAGGTCCATCGCGGCTCCGCGCACATCCAGCGCCCGGGTCGGATGCACACGGACGGCTTCCTCGCGATCGGCGACACGGTCCCCACCATCGACCCGCTGTGGGGCGAGGGGATCCACAAGGGGATGAAGTCGGCCCGCGCCGCCGCGGCGACCGTCGACCGGTGTCTCACGGACTCGGAGCGGCGGGTGGACGCCGAGAGCCTCGCGGTCTACGAGCGGCTCTGGCACCGCGACGTGGCGCCCCGGATGCGCTCGCGGCTGATGCTCACCCGACTGCTGTACCTCGCGCCGAACGAGCGGTACGACCGGCTCATGCGTGACCTCCGTCAGGCGGACGAGAACACCCTCGAGAAGGCGAACCGGGGCGATAAGACGGCGATGGCGAAGCTCCTCCACCTCGACGACGTCCCGCTGCTCGCGAAGTTCGCCCGCGAACGAGTCGACGTCTGAGGGGGTCGACCGGACCGCGACGCGCGAGCGGCGGCGAACGCGGCGGAACGGCGGCCTCGGGCGAACCGCTTTTGCCGATTCGACGCGCACGAACGGTCATGCTCGACTACGTCGGATTAGAGGCCGATCTCGACGAGGAGGCGCGGCTGATCCGCGACACCGCCCGACAGTTCGTCGACGAACAGGTCCGCCCGGAGATCGGCGACCACTTCCGCGCGGGGACGTTTCCGACGGACCTCATCGAGGAGATGGGGGATCTCGGCTTCTACGGCTCGAACCTCGACGGCTACGGGCTACCCAACGTCTCCGAGACCGCCTACGGCGTGTTGATGCAGGAGTTGGAGGCGTGCGACTCCGGCCTTCGGTCGATGGCCAGCGTCCAGGGGGCGCTCGTGATGTACCCCGTTCACGCGTACGGCAGCGACGAGCAGAAGGAGCGGTGGCTCCCCGCGCTGCGGGACGGCGAGGCGGTCGGCTGCTTCGGGCTGACGGAGCCCGAACACGGCTCGGACCCCTCGTCGATGGAGACGACCGCGGAGCGCGACGGCGACGGGTACGTGCTCGACGGCTCGAAGACCTGGATCACGAACGCCCCCATCGCGGACGTGGCGGTCGTCTGGGCGCGCGACGTCTCCGCCGAGGAGCGTCCGGTTCGCGGCTTCCTCGTGGAGACCGACCGCGACGGCGTCACCACGAACGAGATCGACGACAAGCTCTCGCTGCGGGCGTCGATCACCGGCGAGGTCAGCCTTCAGAACGCGTACGTCCCCGAGGAGAACGTCCTGCCGGGCGTGAGCGGGATGAAGGGGCCGCTGTCGTGTCTCACGCAGGCGCGCTACGGGATCGCGTGGGGCGCGGTGGGCGCCGCCCGCGACTGCTTCGAGCAGGCCCGCGAGTACGCGCTCGACCGCGAGCAGTTCGGCGGCCCGATCGCGGGGTTCCAGCTCCAACAGGAGAAGCTCGCGGAGATGGCGACGGAGATCACGACGAGCCAGCTGCTCGCCCACCGGCTCGCGGAGCTGAAAGAGCGGGGGGATCTCACGCCCCAACACGTCTCCATGGCGAAGCGGAACAACGTCCGAATGGCCCGCGATCAGTCCCGAATCGCCCGCGAGATGCTCGGCGGGAACGGGATCACGACCGACTACTCGCCGATGCGACACATGGCGAACTTCGAGACCGTCTACACCTACGAGGGGACCCACGACATCCACACGCTGGTACTCGGAGAGGACCTGACGGGGATTTCGGCGTTCGAGTGAGGAACGGGGACGACGGCGGAGTCGAAACGCGACCGACGGCGCTCGCGACCGCTTACCGCTCGTCGAGCGGGACGAACTCGGCGTCTTCGGGGCCGGTGTACCGGGCGCGGGGGCGGATGAGGCGGTTGTCCGCCTGGTACTCGGCGATGTGCGCGATCCACCCGCCGGCGCGGCTCATCGCGAAGATGGGCGTGTACATGTCGACCGGGATGCCGAGCGAGTCGTAGACGGAGCCGGAATAGAAGTCGACGTTCGGGGCGATGCCCTTCTCGACGAGCCCCTGATCGGTGAGGTACTCCTCGATGGCGGTCGTGTAGTCGAGCCACTTCGTGTCGCCCGACGACTCGGCGAGGTCGCGGAGCTTCTCCTCTAAGATCTTCGCACGGGGGTCTTTCACCTTGTAGACGCGGTGGCCGAACCCGGGGATTCGCCCGCCGTCCTCGCGGGTGTCTTTCACCCACTGAACGGGATCCTTCGAGGAGGCGTCTATCTCGTGGAGCACCTCCATCACGTCCTGGTTGGCGCCGCCGTGGAGGGGGCCGGAGAGCGCGCCGATGCCGCCCGTGACGCCGGAGTAGACGTCCGCCATCGTCGAGCCGATCACCATCGCGGTGAACGTGGAGGCGTTGAGCCCGTGGTCGGCGTGGAGCGTGAGCGCCATGTCGAACGTCTCCTCGCTCACGGCGTCGGGCTCGGTCCCGGCGAGCATGTAGAGGAAGTTCCCGGCGTGCGAGAGGTCGGGGTCGGGGGCGACCGGCTCCTCGCCCTGCCGGACGCGCTCGAACGCGGCGAGGACCGTCGGGATCTTCGCCGTGATCCGCCGGCCCTGACGGAGGGTGGCCTCCTCGTCGCTCTCGTCGCTCTCGGGGTCGTACGCCGACAGCATCGACGTCGCGGTCCGGAGCGCGGCCATCGGTCGCTCCCCGGCGTCGGCGAGCGCGCGGACCGTCTCGATGACGTCGTCGTCCACGTCGCGCTCCGCCGCGAGGTCGGCGGCGAACGCGTCGAGCTCGTCGGCGGTCGGGAGGGAGCCGTGCCACAGCAGGTACAGCACCTCCTCGTAGCTCGCGCCGCGCGCGAGGTCCTCGATGTCGTACCCGCGATACACGAGCTTACCGACCTCGCCGTCGACGTAGCTCAGATCCGACTCCGCGACGAGGACGCCCTCGAGCCCGCGTTTTAACTCGTCAGCCATACCCCGAGTTATCTAGGCCGTCAAAAAAGCGTTATCTTTCAGGAGGGATACGTTACGACGATCGTGGTGAGGGACGGCGTCGAACGACGATTTGACAGGGAGCGGAAACGTCTCAGTTTCGACGATCGATTAAACGGGGCCGAGCCGAGCGCGCTCGGACGGCCTCAGTCGCCTCGCCTCACCGCGCCGGGACGACCGTCACCGTCCGGTTCCGGTCGATCGCGTCCTCCAGTTCCTCGGCGATGGCGGAGCCGCGGGAGACCTGGACCTCGCCGCCGCGGCCGACGGTAGCGGTGAAGAGGTACTCACCGTCCGCGCGCACCTCGACCGTCTCGCCGACGCCGTCGTCGACGTCGATGACGACGTGACGCGAGGTTATCTCCGGCGCGACCACCGTCCCGCGCTCGGCGCCGACCTGCCCGTCGCCGTGACCGTTCTCGGGGGCGCCGCCGCCGGAGCCGCCGCCCGACCCGCCGGGCTTCTCGTCGTGCGTGCGAACGTCGATGTCGATCCCGAGGCGGTTCTCGATGTCGGCAATGCGGCCGCCGCCCTTCCCGATGACGGTGCCGATGTCGCCCTCGGTGACGTAGACGACCGCCTCGTCGTCACCGTTGAGCGTCACGTCGACCCGGCCGTGCGCGACCGACTTGATCTCGCGTTCGATCTCCTTTTTCGCGATGCGGCCGACGCCGGACTCGCTTTCGGCCTCGCCGCCGTTCTCGTCGAGCGGCACCGTGACGACCTGCCGGTTGAACGTGTAGATCTCGTACTCCGGCCGGCCCGTCTCGAAGTTCGACACCTGGATGACCGGGCGGGCGAGGTCCTCGGCCGTCAGCCCGGCGGGCACCTTCACCTCGGTGGTCACGTCGTAGACGGTGTGGACCTCGCCGGCCTCGATGTAGACGACGGTGTCGACGATCTGGGGGATCATCCCGAGCTCGACGCGGCCGACGAGCCGCTGGAGCGCGTCGATGGCGCGGGAGGCGTGGACGACGCCGACCATCCCGACGCCGGCCATCCGCATGTCCGAGAACACCTCGAAGTCGTTCGTCTTCCGCACCTCGTCGTAGATGGTGTAGTCGGGCCGGACCAAGAGCAGCGAATCGGCCGTGTTCTCCATCTCGCCGCCGAGCGCGCCGTACTGGGTGATCTCCGGACCGACCTGGAGGTCCCGCGGCTTCTCCATCGTCTTCACCGCGTAGTCGCTGTCGTTCAGGAACTCCGCGACCGCCTGCGCGAACGTCGACTTCCCGGCGCCGGGCGACCCGGAGATGAGCACGCCGCGCTTCCGCTCCGTGAACCGGTCGCGGAGTTCGTCCGCGAACTCGTAGTCGTCGAGCGTCGTCTTCGCGATGGGGCGGACGGCGGTGATCTCGATGCCGTCGGCGAACGGCGGTCGCGCCACCGCGATCCGGTAGTCGCGGAACTGGACGATGTCCATCCCGTCGTCGGAGAGCTCGATGAACCCCTGGTTCGACTGGCGGGCGAGGTCGACGATCGAGTTGGCCCACTCGCGCATCTGTCCTTCGTCCGTCGCCTCGTCGTCGATCTCGACGTAGCGCATCTCGCCGAGCGTCCCGCGCTTCGCCTTCGGGACGGTTCCCGTCTTGAGGTGGACCGACATCGTCTCGTCGGTGAAAAAGTCCCGGATGGGGAGGTCGTCGACGACGCCGCGGGCGACGGGTTCGACGTACTCCACGTCGAGCCCCTTCGCGCGGGCGACCTCGGCCTGGACCACGTCGCTCGACAGCAGCGTCGCGTCGTGGTCGGCGGCCAGGTCGCGGATCAGCGCGTCCACGTCGCCCTCGTGGGCGTTCGAGCGGGCGTCGCCGCCGGCGCGCTCGCCGACGTACCGCAGTTCGACCGTTCCGTCGTCGGCGTAGTCCGCGAGCCGCTTCAGCTCGCTCAGCCCGTCCCAGCCGGATTCGAGCCCGTCGTTCGCCTGCGACTCCAGCTCGCCGACGACCGCCTCCGGGACGAACACGGTGACCGACTCGTAGGTCCCGTCCGCGACGCGTTCGGACACGCGGCCGTCGACGACCGCGCTCGTGTCCGGTACTACGTTCATACCGCAGATCGGTCCGGGAGGCGTATAAGGGTGTTTGACCGGGAGCGCGGGCCGCGACCGCGTCGGCCACGGGGATCGGCCGTCCGCGTCGGCGGGTCGCTCAGTCGTCCGCCGCGGCCGGCTCCGCGCCGTCGGCCGCAAGCCGCTCGGCGTAGGCCGTGAAGTTCTCGAACAGCGCCTTCGCCTCGCAGGCGGCGTCGTACGCGTCGGGCGTGATCGACCCGAGGACGGTGTCCACGCGAGCGTCGCCGATCTGGTCTCGCTTGCCGTCCGTCACGTCGCGGGCGGTCTCGACGTCGTACTCGGGGTGGAACTGGACGCCCCAGCAGTGGCCGTCGCGGAACGCGTGGACGCCGCGGTCGTTCTCCGCGAGCAGCGTCGCGGAGGGCGGGAGTTCGACGACCGCGTCGCCGTGGGTCGTGAAGGCGGTGAACGACTCGTCGATCCCCTCGAACAGGGGGTCGTCGCGGACCCGGCGGATCTCGTTGTACCCGATCTCGAAGCCGTCCATTCCCGCGACGCGACCGCCGAGCGCCTCCGCGAGCACCTGGTGGCCGTAACAGACGCCGAGGACCGGGACGCCGCGCTCGGCGGCCTCGGCGACGTAGTCGACGAGCGGCGGGATCCACGCCTCGTCCCAGTAGACGGACGAGCGCGACCCCGTCACCACGACGCCGTCGAACTCGGTGTGGTCGGGGAGATCGCCGGCGGTGGCGTCGAACTCGACGAGGTCGGCGTCGATCTCCCGACGGAAGTTCCGACGGGTGTTCGCGCCGTCGTGTGCGGCGTTCAGCAGGGCGAACCGGAGGCGAGTCATCGACTGAACGGAGAGGCGAGAGCGACAAAACGGTTGCGGCGCCGGCCGCGCCGGCCGACGACGCCGACGGAGGCCCCGCGGCTTCGAACCGGCCGGCTATTCGAACGTCGCGGTCGCGTGCTCCGCGAGCCAGCCCGTGAGCAGGTCGTTGACCGCCGCCGACGCCTCGACCCCGACGAGGTGCCGAGCGCCCTCGACGGCGTGGAACTCGCCGCGCGGGAGCCCCTCCGCGAGCGTCTCGCCGGCCGTGACGGGACAGGCCGTGTCGTCGGTCCCGTGGACGACGAGCGCCGGCGTCGTGACCTCGAAGAGGCCGTCTGCCAGATCGAACCCGTCGAGCGCGGCGCGGTGCGCCTGATACGCCTCGCGGTCGGCGTCCTCCGCGAGACGCCACTCCGCGATCCGCGAGAGGGCGTCCGGATGCGCCTCGCGGAAGTCGACCGAGAGCAGCCCGTTCAGCGACCCCTCGACCGCGGCCGGGTCGGCCGGGTCGGCCCAGACGCCGGCGGGGTTGTACGCGTCGCCCGCGGGCGGCGTGCCCACCAGCGCGAGACTCGCCGGGCGCGACGATTCGAGCGCGGCCGTCAGCGCGACCGCGCCGCCGAGGCCGTAGCCCACGAGGTGGGCGTTCCGGACCCCCTCGGCGGCACAGACCGCGTCGAGGTCGGCGGCGAGCGTCTCGACCCGGTACGGACCGGGCGGCGCGTCCGACCGCCCGACGCCGCGCGTCTCGGGCGTTATCACCGTGTGCGGCCCCGCCAGCGCGGCGTGTTGCCAGCCGAACTGCCAGGCGCCGAGGCCCACGTCGCCGCAGAAGACGACCGCCTCGTCGTCCGGGCCCGCGTCGGGCGCGTCCACCTCGTACCGGATCTCGACGCCGGCGTTGGTCGCGTATGGCATATCGAACTCGCGGGGAAGGAACTAGGCCTCTTGGAGACTGCGAAGGACGTCCGGCGCCGCCGCGAGCGCGTCGTCGAGCGCGTCCGCGTCGGGTCCCCCGCCCTGCGCGAAGTCCGGCGGGCCGCCGCCCCCGCCGCCGACGCGGGCCGCGAGTTCGGACACCACCTGGCCGGCGTTCACGTCGACCCCGTCGGGCACGCCGACGACGAAGCTCGCGGAGCCGCCCGCGCCGCTGCCGATCACCGCGACCTTCCCGTCGTCGACGTGGGCGTTCGCGGTCGCGCGCAGCTCGTCGGCGTCCCCGTCGAGCCGCTGGATCACCGCGGTCGCCCCGGCGACCTCGACCGCCTCGGCGTCGGCGCCGCCGGCGGCGCGCGCGGCCGCCAGCTCCTCTTTGAGCGACTCGATCTCCTTCCCCCGCGCCTTCCACTCCTCGAAGAATCGCTCGGCGGTGTCGGGGACGTCGAGCGGGTCGACGTCTAAGACGTCGGCCGCGTCGTACAGCGCGTCCTCGGTTCGCTGAGTCGCCTCGATCGCCGCGGCCCCGGCGGCGAAGGCGATGCGCTCGACGCCGTCCTGAACCGGCTCCGTCTTCAGCACCTTCACGGCGCCGATCTCGCCGGTCCGGTCGACGTGGGTGCCCGCGCAGGCCTGGACATCGGCGTCGCCGACGTGGATCAGGCGGACGTTCGTTCCCGGCGGAACGCCGCCCTGGTACAGGTCGAAGCCGTGTTCGGCCTCCGCCTCGTTGCGGTCGGGCCACTCCTGCCGGACGCGGACGTCGTCGCGAACCAGTTCGTTGGCGACGCGTTCGATCGCCGTCACGTCCTCCCGGGTGATACGCTCGAAGTGGCGCACGTCGAGCCGCGCGGAGTCCGTCCCCTTCTGGGCGCCCGCCTGTCGGACGTGGTCGCCGAGCACCTCGCGGGCGGCGTGGCCGATGAGGTGGGTCGCGGTGTGGTGCGCGCGGAGCCGGTCGCGGCGGTCGCCGTCCACCTGTCCGCGGACGAACTCGCCTTTCCCGGGGTCCGCGTCCGCCCGATGGAGGACGACGCCGTCGACCTCCTGGACGTCGGTAACGTCGACGGTGGTCTCACCGACCGTGAGCTGCCCCCGGTCGGCCGGCTGGCCGCCGCCCTCGGGGTAGAACATCGTCTGGTCTAACACCACGTCGTACCCCTCCTCGGCCTCCAACACGTCGAGGACGACCGCCTCGAACTCTGTGCGTCCCTGGTCGTCGTAGAACAGCTTCTCGGTCTCGGGGAGGTCCGCGAGCCGCTCGTCGCGCTCGTCGCGCTCGTCCGCCGCGTCGCCCTCCTCGTGTCTGTCGGCGACGAGCGCGTAGAAGTCGTCCGGCACGTCGACGGTCGCGCCCCGCTCGTCAGCGATGTCGGCGACCATGTCGGGCTGGATCCCGTGGGAGTCGTACAGCTCTAACAGCTCCTCGGTCGGGATCGGCTCGCCGGTCCCGGCGTACTCGTCGGCGAGCTGTTCGACCTTGCGGGCGCCGCGCTCTAACGTCTGTTCGTACTTCCGCTCCTCGCTCCGAACGATCTCCCGGATCGTGTCGCGGTTCTCGTAGCCGAGCCGCTCGGCCTGCATGTCGACGAGCTCGTCGAGGGGCGCGTCGACGCCCACCTCGTCGACGAGCCGCTTCATCCGGCGTAACACCATCCGCGCGAGGTAGCCCGTGCCGACGTTCGAGGGGACGATCTCGTCGCCGAACATGTACGCGAGCGTCCGCGAGTGGTCCGCGATCGCGTAGATCGACTCGAGCGGCTCGACCAGTTCGCGCAGCCGGTCGACATCGACGTCGAGCCGGTCGGCTATCTCGCCGCGCGCCGCCTCCACGTCGTCGACGTCGTCGATGTCGAGCCGGCCGGAGAGCTTCGCGGCGCGGTGGACGATCTCGCGTTCCTCGTCCGTGCGCTCGATGCCCGCGTTGTCCTTCAGGAAGTCGATGGCGTCGGGGTAGATCGCCTCGTACACCGTCGCGGTCCCCTGGCTCATCCACGTCCATCGTTCGAGCCCGTACCCGGTGTCGACGATGTACGTGTCCATGAACGAGTACGTGTGCCCGTCTTTCATCTCGTAGTCGCCGTCGGGGTCCCGCTCCATACACATGAAGACGAGCGTCGCCAGCTCGGCGCCCTTGTAGATGACCTCGATGGCGGGACCGGCGTTGCCGCCGCCGACCCACGGGTCCTCGATGTACGTGATCTCCTCGAGGTCGGCGCCGAGGGACTCGAACAGCTCGTCGCAGTACCGGACCGTCTCGTCTTTCCAGTACACTTCGCCGTGGTAGGCGTACTCCCCTTCGTCGACCGCCTCGCGCGTGTTGAACGCGTGGTGGGCCATCATCTCGAACGCCATCGTGTGCCGACCCGTCTTGCCGACGTTGTCGATGTCCTGCATCCGGATACAGGGCTGGGAGATGGTCAACGGGTTCGCCGGCGGCGGGGTCCGTCCCGACGTGACGAGCGGCTGGAAGTCGTAGATCGACGCCTGCGTCAGGAGGACGTCGTCGCGCCACCGGTTCGCGGCGACCGGGTACGGGTCGATCCGCTCGTGGCCGTGTTCTTCGAAGAAGGAGAGGAACGCCTCGCGCATCTCCGACAGCGATCGGGCCTCCGGGAACCCCGGGTCGTCGATGAAGCTGTAGTCCTCGCAGGGCGGCTCGCCGCACAGTTCGCGGTCGGCGTCGCGGGTCCAGAAGTGCGCGCCGCAGGAGGTGCACTCCTTGCGCTCGAACCCCTCCTCCTCGAAGTAGTCGAGACGGTACTCCGCTTCGAGATCGCTCATTACACGAACGTGGCCCGTGTTGCTCCAAAAGGGTTCCGGGGTCGCTCGTCGGCCGCGACGCCGTCGCTCGCCGCCGCGAGACGGACTCGACCGGCGACGTTCGTCGAGAGCGCCGGCGATCGGTCTCCCGGACGGCCGAGGCGGCCTCCCGGACGGTCGAGGCGGCCTCCCGGACGCGTGAGGGTGCCACGATCGTCGGAAACGGACAACCGCGCCGGGGTTCGCCGATCGGTACGAAGATTTATACTCTCTGCGCGGCGTAACATGTATAATTGTGACTTCCGCGCTAGGCGAGCGCGCGTCGGTCCTCGTGCTCGCCGACGACCCCGAGCTGGGCGACGACGTCGGGAAGCGGCTCGGCGCCGAGCGCCGCGACTCCGCCGACGGCGAGACCGTCGCGGTCGAGACGCACGCCGCCGCCCCGGGGGGAGTGGACGAGGCCCGGCTCGTCGGGGCCGACGCGACCGTCGTCGTCGACGAGGCGGGCCTCGAACGGGTCCGGTCGGCCGACCGCGCCGGCGCCGTGGTCGCGTACGTCGACGACCCGACGGGCCGCGTCGCGACCGACCCGCTCGTGGACGCGGTCGCCGGGTCGCTCGAGGCGCTCTCGGGGACGGTGTCGTGGCTGCTCGCCCGGGACCGGCGGTCCGTCGTCCGGTCGGAGCCGACGCGGACTCCCTCCCGGATCGAACAGCTCAACGCCGGGATGACGGAGCTCGCAGCCGTCAGGTCGGTCGACGAGGCGTACCGGGCGGCCGTCGCGGTCGCCGAGCAGGTGTTCCCGGAGTACCAGTGCGTGGTCGCCGTCCGCGACGAGGAGTGGGTCGAGCCGGTCGTCGCCTCCAGCGGGACGCCGGTAGAGGACTGTGACCGCGTCCGCGTCGGCACCGGCGTGGCCGGAAAGGCCGTCCAGACCGGCGACGTCTCCATCGCCCCGAATCCGAACCCCGAGAGCCGGTTCGACACGGTTCTCACCGTCCCCGTGGGCGACGACGTGGTCTTTCAGCTGGCCGCCGACGGGGGCGACTGCGCCGATGACTTCGACGGCGACGACCGTCGGCTGGCGGAGCTGCTCGCCTCCCACCTCGAGGAGACGCTCGACCGGATCGCCGTCACCGAGACGCTCCGGACCGAGCGCGACCGGCTGCTCGCGCTGTTCACGAACGTCCCGGACCCGGCGATCGCCTACGATTACGTCGACGGCGATCCGATCGTCCGGCAGGTGAACGACGCGTTCGAGCGGACGTTCGGCTACGAGGCCGAGACGGTGCTCGACGAGTCCATCGACGACTACATCGTTCCTCCCGACTCCGGGGAGGAAGCCAGCGAGCTCAACGATCAGCTGCGGCGCGGCGAGAACGTCCGGAAGGAGGTGACGCGGACCACTACCGAGGGGCCGCGCCACTTCATCCTCCACGTCATTCCGATCCGGCTCGACGCGGCGAACGCGGCGGGCTACGCCATCTACACCGACGTCACCGACCGGCGCGAGCGAGAGGAGACCCTCCGGCGGCAGAACGAGCGGCTCGACGAGTTCGCGTCCATCGTCTCCCACGACCTCCGGAACCCGCTGTCGGTCGCGGAGGGGTACGTCGACCTCGCGCGCGAGACCGGCGACGTCGACCACCTCGCGAAGGCCGCGGACGCGATAGACCGGATGGACGAGCTCGTCGCCGACCTCCTGTCGCTGGCCAGACAGGGGCGGGCTGTCGGCGAGACGGAGTCCGTCTCGCTGTCCGAGGTCGCTCGAGAAGCCTGGGAGAGCGTCGACACGGGGAGCGCGACGCTGACCGTCGAGTCGGACGCGACCCTCGACGCCAACCGGACGCGGCTGTGCGAACTGTTCGAGAACGTCTTCCGGAACAGCGTGGAACACGGTTCCGCGGGCGGCCGGACTTCGTCCGGCGACAGCGTGGACCGCGGCTCTGCGGGCGGTCAGGCGGAGCCCGACGGCAGCGCCGAGCACGACCGCGACCTCCCCGACGACCCGCTCTCGGTCCGGGTCGGTGCGGGAACGCTCCGCGACGACGGGGAGGCCGCGCCGGGGTTCTACGTCGAAGACGACGGCACCGGCCTGCCGGCGGAGGAGCGGGATCGAGTGTTCGAGAGCGGGTTCACGACCGACGAGTCGGGCACTGGGCTCGGACTCGCCATCAGCGAGCGCATCGCCGAGGCGCACGGCTGGACCGCTCACGCGCTCGCCGCCGAGGACGGCGGGGCCCGCTTCGAGTTCCGCACGGGCTGAAGATCGTCGAGCGCGCTGCGGTCCGAAACGACCTTACGCCGCGCGCGAGGGTATCCGGTATGGTCGAGAACGTCGTCTACCCCGCCTACTTCGACGCCGAGCTGTCCCGCTCGGAGGGCCGCCGCGTCCCGACGGATCTGGCGGTCGAAGCGCCGACGGTCGACGAGATCGCGAAGGCCGTCCAGCAGGTCGGCTACGACGCCGTCGTCGAGCGCGACGCCACGTACTCCCGGGAGTTCGAGGCCCGCGGCTCCGTGGCCGTCAAGGGCACCGAAGACACCGCGAAGAACGACCTCGTCCAGGCGATCGCCGCGTACCTCGGCGTCCTGCGGGAGTGACCGTGCGGCGCGTCGGTACCGTCGTCCGCACCGCCGGCGGGCTCGCGATCGCCCGCGGCGACGCCGGAGCGGACCCCCCGCGGATCGGCGCGAGCGTCGTCGACGAGTCGCTCTCGACGGTCGGCCGCGTCGTCGACGTGTTCGGGCCGGCCGACCGGCCTTACGTGGCCGTCACGCCCGGTAACGGCGTCGGACTCACCGACCTCGTCGGCGGCAAGCTGTACGCGCGGTAGGACGGGCGAGCGGCGCTACCCCTCCGTCGCGTCGCCGCCGACAACGTCGAAGTCCGCGAGCGTCTTATCCGTGCGAGCGAGCCGCTCGGCGACAAGCAGCTTCTCCCGGCGTTCCAGTCGGTCCCAGTCGAGCTCCGCCGGCGGCGACGCCTCCAGCGACTCGAACCGCTCGATCACCGACTCGTTCGCGAACCGCTCGAACGACCCGCAGTCCGGACAGGTCATCGAGAGGTGAGAGGTGTCGAACGAGCGCGTGACGGTCTCGTCGAGGCAGTTCAGACACCGGTAGGTGCGAGTCCGGGACACGAGGGTACCGAAGCGCCGAACGAACGAGTATCTGTGGGCGCCGGCGCGCGACTCGCCGATCGGCACCCCGCGAGCGCGGCGCGGTCGCTGCGGGTGCCGAACGCGTGGAAAGCGAAAGGAGCGGGAGGGGAGCGCCGCTTAGAACAGCGCGGAGGCCGCCGCCTCGGCCGTCTCGATGACGGGGCCGAAGCCGGGTAAGAGCAGGACCGTCGCGACCGCCGCGAAGACGACCGCGGCGTACAGCGCCGTCGGCCGCACGTCGATCGCGTCGAGCGCGCTCGGCGACGCGGGGTCGTCCAGGAACAGCGCCTTCACGACCCGGCTGTAGTAGTACAGCGACACGACGCTGTTTATCGCGCCGAGTCCGGCGAGCCACAGGAACCCGTTGTCGATGGCCGCCTGGAACAGGAAGTACTTCGAGAAGAACCCGGCGAACGGCGGGAGCCCCGCCAGCGAGAACATGAACACGGCCATCGCGACGGAGGCGACCGGCGCGCGCCGCCAGAGCCCCGCGTAGTCCGCGAAGGTGCGACCGACGCCCCACCGCTCCGCCATCGCGACGAAGAGGAACGCGCCGGTGTTCATGAACCCGTAGACGAGCAGGTGCGCCATCGCGGCGCCCATGACGGTGCCGTTCGCGGGGCCGTCGACCGTGAGCGCGGCGACACCGATGAGCGCGTAGCCGGCGTGGCCGATAGAGGAGTACGCGAGCATGCGCTTGACCTCCTCCTGGACCGCGGCCGCGAAGTTACCGAGCGTCATCGTGACTGCCGCGAGAATCGCGAAGGCGAGCATCCAGTCGATGTTCGCCGCGACCGCCATCTCGATCGGGAATGCCTCGGTGAACACGCGGAACGCGACGACGAACCCGGCCGCCTTCGAGGCCGACGAGAGGAACGCGCTCACGGGGGCGGGCGCGCCCTCGTACGCCTCCGGCGCCCAGAAGTGGAACGGGACGGAGGCCGTCTTGAACGCGACGCCGCCGATCATCATCACGATGCCGACGCCGAGCACGCCGGTGAGTCCCTCGATCGACGCCGACGCGATATCACTCAGGATGAGCGACCCGGTGGCCGCGTACACGAGCGAGATGCCGAACAGGAAGATCGCCGACGAGAGCGCGCCGACGAGGAAGTACTTCAGCCCCGCCTCGACGCTCCCGCGGTTCTGCTTGAGGTACGCGACGAGCACGTACGACGGCAGCGACACCATCTCTAAGGCGACGAACACGACGGCGAGGGAGTTCGCGACCGCCAAAATCGCCATCCCGGTCGCGGCGAACGTCACGAGCGAGTAGAACGCCGCCGGGTTGTCGTGGTCGTGGAAGTAGTCGTGCGCGGCGACCAGCACCAGCGCGGTCACCGACGCGAAGATGGCGGTGAAGAACAGCGCCATCGTGTCCACCTTGATCGCGTCCGCGAACAGGAGGACCGCGCCGGAGTCCGGATTCACCGCGCCGCTCGCGGTGAGCCAGACGCTGGCTGCGAGCGCGGCGAGCGAGCCGATCGCCCCGACGACCGCCATCGACGTGTTCGACCGCGCGTCCGGCCGGATCGTGTCGACCAACAGCAGCGTGAGCCCGGTGGCGGCGAACAGCAGCGCCGGCAGCAGCGCCGTCACGGCGGGGAGACCGTTAACCATCGACCGTCACCCCCTCGACGACCGGCAGGGCGGCGTCACGGATCATCTCGAAGAAGATGTCGGGCGCGACGCCCAGCACGATGATCGCCGCCAGAAGCACCGCGAGCGGGGCGACGTCGTGGAACGCCGCGGGCCCGACGTCGTAGTCGGTCTCCAGTTCGAACGGGCCGAACAGCGTGCTCTGCATCGCCGACAGCAGGTAGCCGGCGACGATGACGATACCGAACATGGCGAGCGCCGTGAAGGCCGGCGCGTACGGGAGCGCCGGCGCGGACAGCGAGCCCACGAAGATGAAGAACTCGCCCGCGAAGCCGGCCATCAGCGGCAGCCCCATGTAGCCGAAGGCGCCGGCGACGAGGATGCCGACGGTGACCGGCATCCGGTCGGCCATGCCGGCCATGTCGCCGACCATCCGGGTGTGGGTGGCGTTGTAGATGACGCCGACCGCCATGAACATCAGCCCGGAGATGAGCCCGTGCGCGACCATCTGGAACGTCGCGCCGCCGATCCCGTACTCGGTGAAGACGATAAGCCCGAGGATGACGTACCCCATCGACGAGACGGAGGAGTACGCGACGATCCGCTTGAGGTCCTTCTGTGCCAGCGCCAGCATCGCGCCGTAGATGACGCTGACGACGGCGACCGCGGCGATCGGGACCGCGAGGATCGACGCCTGTTCGGGCAGCATCGTGAAGTTGAACCGGAGCAGCGCGTACGTCCCCATCTTCAGGAGGACGCCGGCCAGGAGCACCGACGCGGGGGTCGGCGCCTGAACGTGCGCGTCCGGCAGCCACGTGTGGAAGGGCACGATCGGGACCTTCACCGCGAACCCGAGGAACATCGCGAGGAACGCGACCATCGCGATCCGGTCCGGCGGGATGCCGAACCACGCGCTCAGGTCGCCCGCGGCGATCGCCTGCGCGATCTCTGGCAGCGCGAACGACGACACCGAGTCGCCGAGCGCGAACACGAGGCTCATGAAGCCGATGAACATCAGCAGCGACGCCGCGTTCGTGTAGACGAAGAACTTGATCGCGGCGTACTTGCGGCGCGGACCGCCCCAGATCCCGATGAGGAAGTACATCGGGACCAGCACGGCCTCCCAGAAGACGAACCAGAGGAAGAAGTCGAGCGCGGCGAACACGCCCAGCAGGTTCGCCTCCATGAACAGCATGAGCCCGTAGAACTGGCTCTGTCGCGTGTCGACGGGCGTCCACGCGCTGAGGATCGCCAGCGGCACGAGGAACGTCGTGAGCACGAACAGCGGGAGGCTGATCCCGTCGAGCCCGACGAACCACGAGACGCTGCGACCGCCGACTTCGAGCCACTCTATCCGGGTCGCGTACGCGATTTCCCCGCCGAGCAGCGCGTTTCCGCCGGCCTCGAAGCCGGACCAGAGGGAGAGGCTGCCGGCGAACGGGATCAGGCTGATCGCGAACGCCAGCCGGCCGGCCCACTCGTCGGGCGCGAGGAACACCGTCAGCGCGCCGACGAAGGCGGCGGCCATGAGCGCTTCGAGTATCACAGGAACCACCCCCCGGTCGCGCCGAGTACGAGCAACAGCGCGACGAGTCCGAAGGTGAGCAGCGCGGCGTACTGCGAGACGACCCCCGACTGGAGCTTCCGGATCCGACCGCCGCCGGTCAGGCTCACCGAGGAGACGCCGTTCACGACGCCGTCGATGATCCCCTGGTCGAAGGTGTCCGCGCCGCCCGCGATGTCTTCCGTCCGATGCGCGAGCCAGACCTGCAGTTCGTCGAGGTAGTAGTTGTTGTACAGCACGTCTTTGACCCCGCCGAGTTTGGCGGTGTGTTCCGTCGGCGACGGCACGTCGTAGAGCCGCCGGGCGAGTCCGAGTCCGAGCAGCGCGAGGCCGAGCGAGACGGCCGCGCCGACGAGGACGGTGCCGACCTCACCGCCGACGAGGTACCCGCTGTTGTACGGGCTGATGTCGGCGTAGTGGTGCGAGGAGAGCCCCTCAATTCCGCCCCACTCGTTGTCGAGCCAGCGGTGGAGCAGGTCGATCCCCTCGAGGCCGAGGACCTTCTGGACCGGGACCATGTTGATGAGGCCGGTGACGACCGCGAGCGACCCGAGGACCGTCAGCGGTCCCTTCACGTTCCAGCCGACGGGTTCGGGGTCGCGGGCGGTGTCGCTCCGGGGCTCGCCGTGGAACGTCAGGAACACCATCCGGAAGGTGTAGAAGGCGGTGACCGGCACCGCGAGCAGTCCCATCAGGTAGCCGCCGAGCAGCAGCGGGTCGTTGAGGCCGTGGACGAGCGCCTCGTAGAGGATCTCGTCTTTCGACCAGAAGCCGGCGAACGGGAAGATGCCCGCGAGCGCCAGCGAGCCCGCGAGGAAGGTGTAGTAGGTGACGGGCAGCCGCGATTTAAGCCCGCCCATGTCCCACATATCCTCGTTGTGGTGCATCGCGATGATGACCGACCCGGCGCCGAGGAACAGCAGCGCCTTGAAGAACGCGTGAGTGGTCAGGTGGAAGACCGCGGCCACGTACCCGCCCGCGCCGAGCGCGAGCATCATGTAGCCGTACTGCGAGATGGTGGAGTACGCGAGCACCTGCTTCAGCTCGTCTTTCACCACGCCCATCGTCGCCGCGAACAGGGCCGTGAAGCCGCCGACGAAGGCGATGACCGCCATCGTCGTCGGCGTCAGCACGTAGAAGCCGTACATCCGCGCGACGAGGTAGACGCCGGCCGCGACCATCGTCGCGGCGTGGATGAGCGCAGAGACGGGCGTCGGGCCCTCCATCGCGTCGGGAAGCCACGTGTGAAGCGGGAACTGCGCGGACTTGCCGACGACGCCGCCGAGGACGAGCAGGCCGACGACCGTCAGCCACGTCCCGAGTTCGAGGCCGCCGGGCGTCCACGCGACCGAGCCGGAGCCGTTGAGCGCCGCGTCCGCGAGCGCCGGGAACGACTCGGGGCCGGCGAACTGCGCCGTGCCGAAGGTGGCGAACACCGCGACGACGCCGACGAGGAAGAAGTAGTCCCCGAAGCGCGTGACGAGGAACGCCTTCTTCGCGGCCGACGGCGGCCCGGGCTCCCGGAAGTGGAAGCCGATGAGCAGGTACGAGCAGAGCCCGACCAGCTCGAAGAACATGAACGCCATCAGCAGGTTGTCGGCGACGACGAAGCCGAGCATCGACGCCGTGAAGAGGCCGAGTCCGGCGTAGTAGCGCGGCAGCCCCGTCTCGCCCTCGTCGTTCATGTAGCCGAGCGAGAACACGTGTACGAGCAGGGCGACGAGCGTCACGATAACGAGCATGAGCGCCGACAGCGGGTCGATCAGGACGCCGAAAGACAGCTCGATGTCCGTCGGACCGATCCCCGCGCCGCCCTCGCTCGCCCAGTAGTACAGCGTCTCGTTGTACGCCTGCCCGCCCGCGACGGTCGCCGCGACCCATATCGACAGCAGGAACGATCCCGCCGTCGCCGCGATACCGCCGAAGGCGCCTCCCTTCGGGAGGTACCTGCCCGCGCCGAGCGCGACCAGGAACGAGAAGAACGGGAGGAGTACGATCGCCGGAACGTATGCGAATGCGTTCACCATTTTACCACCTCATCTCCGCGGGGACAGTCACGTCGGTCGTGCCGAAGTTGCGGTATAACACGAGTATGATGCCGATGCCGATCGCGACCTCGGCGGCGGCGAGCGCGATAACGAACAGCGCGAACACCTGCCCCGTGAGGTCGCCGTAGTACAGCGCGAACGCGACGAAGTTGATGTTGGCCGCGTTCATCATGAGCTCGACGCTCATGAGGAAGTACAGCGCGCTCCGCCGCGTCAGTACGCCGAACAGCCCGACACAGAACACGGCCGACGCCAACAGCAGGTACCACGACGGCGGGATCGTGGACGCGACGGCGGTCACCGCCGGTCACCCCCGTCGCGGCCGCCGTCGGTGAACGCCCCTCCGACCGCCGCGATGACCGAGCCGTCCTCCTCGCGTTTCGCGAGGTAAACGGCGCCGTCGACCGCGACGTCGAGCGCGACCGCGGCGATCAGGAACGCCGCGAGGAACCCCTCCGCGGGGACGGTCGCGACGTCGTACGCGCCGAGGTTGAAGAGGGCGTACCCGAGGTTGTGGACGATCGAGGCGTCCGCCGGGAAGCCGACCGCTTCGAAGCCGAACGTCGCCCCGTTGACCGTCGCGGCCAACACCGCGAACAGCGCGCCCACGGCGATCGCGGGCGCGATCCGGGAGCCGCGGCTCTCGTCGTTGCTCACGCGCTACTCACCTCCGTTTCCGTGTCCGATCGCGTGAGCATCACGGCGAACGTGACTAAGATGAGGACCCCGCCCACGTAGACGAGGATCTGCATGGCGGCGATGAACTCCGCCCGCAGCATCACGTAGTGTACCGCGACGCTCGTGAGGGCTCCGCCCAGAAGCAGCGCGGCGTGGAACACGTCGCGCGCCAGGACGACCCCGAGGGCGAACGCCAGCGTGACCGCGGCGAACAGCCCGAACGCGATAGTAGCATAAACCATTGTGTTTGTCTCCTATGAGAACCCCTTTGAAGATTTCGAGACGTGCCCGCTACTGGTAGTCGACCTCGCCGTCGCCTTCCCCGATCCACGCGCCGCGATCTGGGTTGCGGGACTCCAGCGGGTCGATCCCCTTGTACCACGGGACGTTCTTGAGCTGTTCTTTGTTGAACACGAAGTCGTCTTTCGTGTCCGCGGTGAACTCGAAGTTCTGGGTCAGCAGGATGGCGTCGACGGGGCAGACCTCCTCGCAGAGCCGGCAGTAGATACACTGCCCGATGTGGAGGTTGTACTGCTCGCCGTTGCGCTGGTCGTCCTGAACGATCTGGATCGTGTCGTTCGGACAGACGTTCTCGCACTGCCGACACCAGATACACCGCTCCTGGCTGAACTTGTGGACCCCGCGGAACCGCGGGCTCACCTCGGGCGCGTCCTCCGGGTATTCCACCGTGAACGTCGACCCGTCAAGCGCGTGTTTCATTGTCGTCGCCATGGATTTCATGAGTCCGATCATATCAGGCGATCACCCCCACGATTACGGCCGTGAGCACCAGGTTCGCGAACGACAGCACCAGCATTCCCTTCCAGCCGATCTCGATCAGCTGATCGATGCGGACGCGCGGCAGCGCGGCGCGGGCCCACTGCGTGAACAGGAAGAAGCCCCAGATCTTCACCACGAACCAGATGAAGCTGATGCTCTCCGGGCCCGGTCCGGAGGCGCCGCCGAGGAACGTCACGGCGAGGATCGCTCCGCCGAGGAAGATATGGACGAACTCCCCGAGGTAGAAGAGGACGAAGTACGCCGAGGAGTACTCCGTCTGGTACCCCGCGACGATCTCCGTCGGCGCCTCGGGGATGTCGAACGGGTTCCGCCCGATCTCGGCCATGTTCGCCGTGAGGAACAACACGAACGCGAACGGGTTCACGAACGCGTACCACGACGGGATCGAGACTCCGGCGATCGTCACCAGCGTCTCCGTCTGCGCGCCGACGACGCCGCTCATCTGGAGCGTCCCGGCGAAGATCACGACCGACATCGCCGTGACGATGAGCGGGATCTCGTACGCGAGGTTCTGCGCGACGGCGCGGAGGCCACCGAGCAGCGAGTACTTGTTGTTCGACGCGTAGCCGGCCATCACCAGCGAGACGGACGCGATCGACGCGAACGCGAACACCAGCGCGAACCCGACCTCCGGGTCCGCGAGGTGGAGGTTGATCGGTCCCAGCTGCCCCATCGGGATGACGGAGAAGCCCAGAAGCGCCGAGGCCGGCAGGAGGACCGGGGCGATGTCCCACGAGGGGCGGTCGACGCCCTCGGGGATGATGAGCTCCTTCGCGAGGAGCTGGACCGCGGCCGCCGGGATGATGAGCAGGCCGTACGGGCCGATCCGGTTGACCGCGATCCGGTCGGTGAACGCGGCCGTGATCTTCCGCTTCGCCCACGGGCCCGCGACGCCCGTGAACGCGAGGATGATGTTCCCGACGACGAACGCGGCGACCAGCGAGGCCGCGACCTCGCCGATGACGCTGTCGAGCCCGAGCGTGTCGACGATGAACTCGGGGAACAGCTGCGCGGGCGCCGCGGCCATCAGCGGTCCACCTCCCCGAGCACGATGTCGAGGCTACCGAGCGCGGCGATGACGTCGGGGATGTACTCCCCGTTCGCCATCTCCGGCAGGGTCTGGAGGTTCGAGAAGCACGGCGACCGGATCTTGAAGCGGGCCGGCTTGTCCGTCCCGTCCGACCGGATGTAGATGCCGAGCTCGCCCTTCGCGCCCTCGACGGCGCGGTAGATCTCGGTGTCGTCGTCCGGGCGCAGCGTGCGTGGCACGTTCGCCTGGATCGTCCGCTCGTCCTCCGGCCAGTCCTCCAGCAGGTCGACGCACTGCTCGATGATCTTCGCCGACTCCTCGACCTCGCGCATCCGGACGAGCAGGCGGCTGAAGTTGTCGCAGCCGTCCTCGGTCACGACGTCCCAGTCGAGCTCGTCGTAGTAGCCGTACGGGTCGTCGCGGCGGAGGTCGTAGTCGACGCCGGAGCCGCGGGCGACTGGGCCGGTCGCGCCGTAGTTCTTCGCGACCTCCGGCGGGAGGATTCCGGTGTCGATCGTCCGCATCTGGAACACCTCGTTCGAGGTGATCAGGTTGTGGTACTCCTCGATCGACTCCGGGAGCTGGTCGAGGAAGTCGCGGGTGTTCGAGAAGAACTCCTCGCGGGGCTCGGGCAGGTCCCAGACGACGCCGCCGAGCCGGAAGTAATTGAACATCAGCCGCTGACCCGTCAGGTCCTCCAGCAGGTCCTGGACGCGCTCGCGGTCGTTGATGGCGTACATGAACGTCGCCGTGAAGTCGCCGTTCACGTCGAGCGCGAACGTCGCCAAGGCGAGCATGTGCGCGGCGATCCGGCACATCTCCGCGCCCATCGTGCGGATCACCTGTGCGTACTCGGGCACCTCGATGTCCGCGAGGTCCTCGGCCGCGCGGGCGTACGCCCACTCGTTGAGCAGGCCCGCCGAGATGTAGTCCCAGCGGTCCGGGTACGGCATGATCTGGTGGCGGTACGTGCCGGACTGGGCCATCTGCTCCTCGCTGCGGTGGAGGTAGCCGATGTCGGGCTCGACGTCGGCGACCTGCTCGCCGTCGAGGACCGTCTTCAGGTGGAGGACGCCGTGGGTCGCCGGGTGGTGCGGCCCGATGTTGAGGAACATCGTGTCGGACTCCGCGTCCTTGTGGTGGTCCTCGAGCGGGTTGGCGTGCTCCGGCAGCGTGGCGATCTGCGGCCGGTCCTTGTCGTAGTCCATCGACAGGGGGTGGCCCTGCCAGGTCTCCGGCAGCAGGATCCGGCGCAGGTCGGGGTGGTCGTCGTACTCGATCCCGATCAGGTCGTACGCCTCCCGCTCGTGCCAGTCGGCCGTGCGGAAGACGGGCTCGGCCGACTCGGAGACGGGGTCGTCCTTGTCGGCGGGGACGACGACGCTGACCTCCTGGGTCGGGTCGTCGTACTTCTTCAGGTGGTAGATCGACTCGTAGCGGTTCTCGTACTCCTGT
This sequence comes from Halorubrum sp. SP3, assembly GCF_005435195.1. Taxonomy (NCBI): domain Archaea; kingdom Methanobacteriati; phylum Methanobacteriota; class Halobacteria; order Halobacteriales; family Haloferacaceae; genus Halorubrum; species Halorubrum sp. SP3. The sequence goes on from NZ_SGTU01000014.1 coordinate 29,149, forward strand.
GCGGAGACGACCGAGAGGTGGTCGTATCCCGCCTGCTCTTTCAGGGTCCGAAGCGTCTCCTGAACGGTGTCCGGGCGGATGACGAAGGCGGGCGCGTTCAGGTGGTCGTCGCGGCCGACGACGAGGTCGCCGAGCAGCGCCTCCAGCTCGTCGGGGGTGCGCTCGATCGCCGCGTCGTCGGCGGTGTCCGGTCGTTCGAGGCTCATGGCGAATCAGCGAAGTTGTACCGCATGACGAGCTCGTCGTCGTCGATCTGGTCGGTCAGCTTGTCGACGAGTTCGTCGCGTTCGAGGTCCGAGAACTCCTCTAGCTCGTACGGCTTGACGGTGACGGGCGCTGCCTCGCCGTTGGCGACGCGCTCTTGTAGCTTCACGACGCCGTACACGAGCGCCTCGGGGCGGGGCGGACAGCCGGGGACGTGGATGTCGATCGGGATGACCTCCTCGGCGCCTTTGATCACGTTGTACCCCTCCTGAAACGGGCCACCGGAGATGGTACACGAGCCCATGCCGACGACGAACTTCGGCTCGGGCATCTGGTCGTAGACGCGCTTCATCCGCGGGGCGAACTTCGACACGATCGTCCCGGGGACGATCATCACGTCGGCCTGCCGCGGGGAGGCGCGAGGGACCCCGCTCCCGAACCGGTCGAGGTCGTGTTTCACCGCGTAGGTGTGCATCATCTCGATGCTACAGCAGGCGATGCCGAACTGCAGCATGAACATCGAGGAGCCCCGACACCAGTTCAGGAACTTGTCGAACTTGGTGAGAATGAACGGCGAGGAGCCGAACGCCTCCCGGAGCCGGGAGTTGAACCGGTCCCCCTGCCCGGTCATCCGGGCGTCTCTGGTCTCGGTTACGACCTGCGATTCGTCGGTGATAAACGGTTGATCGCTGCTCATTAGTTGATGTCCTCCGTCGTCTTTCTGCTGGTCGCGCGGGGGCTGCGGGCCCAGCTAATCGCCCCCGACCGCCACGCCCAGACGAGTCCGACCGCGAGGATTCCGACGAACGCCAACATCGGCCACAGCAGGTCGGCCATCGGCACGCCGGCCTGGACGGCCGGGCGGTAGATGACCGCCCACGGGAACAGCAACACGGTCTCGATGTCGAACACGACGAACAACAGCGCGACCATGTAGTACTGGATGTTGAACCGGATCCGCGTCCCGCCCGTCGGGGTCTCGCCGGACTCGTAGGTGGTACTTTTACCGGTCTCAGGCACGCTCGGACGGAGCAACGCCGACACTGTCATCATCGCTATCGGGATGAGCAGGCCGACGACCGCCAAGGCGCCAATCGCTATCCAATCGCTCATATAGGTCTCCGTAACGTGCTGGGGTTTGGACCGCCCCCTCATAAGCGTTGAGTCTTGTGCGTCCGCGGGCGTGCGGGCCGGTATCGGCCGTTCGCGGTGGAAGCGCCGGCGAAGTGACCGGCAACCGTCGATCCGGATCGGAGGGCGAGTCGACGGAAGCGCACCGATTCGGGGGTGCGCGGTACGGAGTTTGTTTATAAGTGAGCGCCGGTGCGGTCGGCGCGTGCCGACGAGCGCCCGCAGGGCGCGATGTCGCACGCGCGAGGGAGTCGGTCGCCGTCGCTTCGCTCGGCGACCGACGAGGCTGGGGAGGCGTGAGGTGCTGTGCGTGGCGGTTCGAGGCGGGACTCAAAGGGGCAGTCGCGAGGACGACGGCGCGCGACGCAAGGACCGCAGGAACGAGTGAAACGAGTGACGAGGACCGCAGCGAGCGCACCGAGTCCTCGCGACTGGGGCTTTGGAGGTGTTCGTGTCGATCGATAGTTTATAAAAAAATTCGTCGGACAGCCGAGGGGCTGGGGCTTTGGAGGCGTTCGCCGCCGATCCGGTGTCGACTACTTATAAACGAGCGGCTCGGGCTTTGGAAGCCTCTTCCGCGGTTCCGTACGCAGCCGGTTATAAACGAGTGTCTGAGAATTCATACGCAGTTACCACGTCGGCAGCTGCTTATCGGTCGCGGAACCCGTCGAGACCCAGATCGTGAAGATCGGCGGAGACGTCGGCGACGCCAGCCTTCTGCTCGTCGTGGAGTTCGACCAAGCGCTCCTCGATCGCGTCGTGTTCGCGCGCGAGCACCTGCGCGGCCGACAGCGCGGCGTTGTACGACTTCCCAGCGTCGACGGCGACGATGGGCGCCCCGGTCGGCATCCCGATGACGGAGTCGACCGACTTCTCCTGAACCGGCACGCCGATCACGGGCACCGGGTGCGCGACCGAGGCGGTCATGTTCGGGAGGTCCGCCGACTTCCCGCCCGCGCCGGCGATTATCACGTCGAGGCCCCGGTCCGTCGCCGTCTCCCCGTACGCGTACATCAGCTCCGGCGTCCGGTGCGCGGAGACGACGTAGCTCTCGTAGGTGAACCGCGCGTCCGGCGCCTCGGCGAAGTCGGTCTGCTCCGCGAAGCCGAGGTCGTCGAGCGCGTCGTAGGCGTCCTCCATGACGGGAAGGTCCGAGTCCGACCCCATGATGATCCCCACGTCCGGGGTGGTCGCCGGGTCCGCGTCGGCCGCCGCCTCCGATTCGAGCCGGTCGATCAGGTCGTCCACCGTGGTCATAGACGGAAGTTCGGCGGAGGGCTACAAGGAACTCCCGGATGCGGCGACTGCGCGAACCAGTGGGTAGCCGCGGTTGCCGTCGCGGTCGACGTCGCCGAAGCCCTGGCTGCTCACTTATAAATAACTGACAGCGGATCGGTAGCGAACACCGCCAAAGCCCCAGCCGCGAGGACTCGATGCGCTCGTTGCGCGCTTCGGTCGTTCGCTTCGCTCACTCCCTCCAGTGCTTACGTCGCGCGTCTTCGTCCTCGCGACTGCCCTTTTGAGCCCCACCCGACCGCGACCGCACCGCAACCTCACACCTCCCCAGCCTCGTCGCTGGCGGCCTTCGCTCCGCTCTGGCCGCCAGCGACTCCCTCGCGCGTGCTGACTCGCGGCCGCCGAGGGCGGCCGCTCGCAGGCACGCGCCACCGCAGTTCGTTTATAAACAGTCGTCGCCGTTGCCCCGGAAATCTACGCGTCTCGGAACGTCAGCCCGTCCCGGAGCTCCCGCGCCTGCGAGAGCAGCGCGTCGCGGTCGGCGTCTTCGGGGTCACCGACCGCCTCGGTCACCGTCAGGTGGCCCATCTTCCGGAGCGGGTACACGTCGTCCTTGCCGTACCAGTGGAGGTCGGCGTCGGGCGCGTCGAGGGTCGACTCGACGTTCCTGAGCGTGGCGGGCTGGGTCTCCTCGATGTCACCGAGCACGTTCGCGGTGACCGCGGGCGCGACGAGGTCGGTCGGGCCGAGCGGCCACCCGAGGACGGCGCGGACGTGGTTCTCGAACTGCGACGTGCGCGCGCCCTCGATCGTCCAGTGGCCGGAGTTGTGCGGGCGCGGCGCGATCTCGTTGACCAGCACCTCGCCCCCCTTCGTCTCGAACAGCTCGATCCCGTAGACCCCGCGGCCGTCGAGGACCTCCAGTACGTCGCGGGCGACCGACTCCGCCTCGGCGACGACCGCGTCGCCGGCGCGCGCCGGACTGACGCTCTCGCGGAGGATCTCCTCGCGGTGGACCGTCTCCGTGACGGGGTAGGTCCGCGTCTCGCCGTCGGCGCCCTTGAGCCCCATCACGGCGATCTCGCGCTCGAAGTCGAGGAACTCCTCGGCCATCGCGGCGCCGCCGACCGCGTCGAGCGCGGGGGCCGCCTCGTCGGGCGTCTCGACCGGGACGTTCCCGCGCCCGTCGTAGCCGCCCTCGCGGGCCTTCAGCATCACGCCGCCGAACTCCTCGACGACGCGTTCGAGCCCCTCGGCGGTCGCGACCGCGACGAACTCCGGGACGGGGATCCCGGCGTCCGCGAGCGCCTCCTTCTGGACCAGCTTGTCCTGTATCGTCTCCAGCGTGGCCGGGTCCGGGTGGACCGGCACCCCGTGTTCCTCGCTCGCGGCCGCGAGGCGGTCCGGGTCCGCGAGTTCGATCTCGAAGGTCAGGGCGTCGACGCGGGCCGCGAGCTCGTCGATCGCGTCCGCGTCGTCGAAGCCGCCGACGATCTGATCGGTCGCGACCGGCGCCGCCGGGCAGTCGGGCGTCGGGTCCAGCACGACGAGGTCGACGCCGAGCGGCGCGGCGGCCTCGGCCATCATTCGGCCCAGCTGTCCGCCGCCGACGACGCCGAGCGTCGGCCCCGGAAGGGTGATCGACATGTGGGCGTCGGTACTGGACACCGGTGAATAAGTATTACCAAAGGCGGTGACGAATACGCACGTACACGGATCAATCGGAGACCGGACCCCGCCGACTCAGACGGAGACGCGCCGGAGATCGCTTTCGAGTTCGTCGACGAACTCGTTGTACGCCTCGACGAACCCGCGGAACCGGTCGGCGTACTCTCGAACGTCGGCCGCGGACGGAGACTCGTACTGCGAGAGGAGGTAGAGACCGCCGGACCCGCCGATTCGGAGGTACGAAACCTCCCCCTCGTCGTATTTTAGCTCCCAGCGATCGCCCTCGACGCGGGCCGTGAACGTCCCGTAGTCGTCGCTCTCGTACCGGTGGACCTCGCCGGCGATGAGCGCGCAGGTGTCGCGGATCTCGTCGAGGACCCGGTCGCGCTCGGCCACCACGCCGTCGGTTGTCGCGGGCTCGGGAAACTCCGCGCTCACGCCGTCGAGGACGCCCGAAAGCGACGCGACGTGATCGTTCCACGCCGCAACGAACGCCGCGTAGTCGTCGAGCGCGCTCGACAGCGCCGCCGGCTCCGGCGGCTGCTTCGTCGAGATCACGTACGTGTCCGACCCCGAGTTCGGAGAGAACAACAGGAACTCCAGCTCGCCCGCCTCGTGTTTCACCGTCCACTCGCCGCCGGGCGTCGAGAGGCTCTCGCGGCCGTAGTCGCCCCCCTGGAGCTTGGCGAGCTGATACGCGATCCGTCCCGCGTGGTCGCGCACGGCGGCGACGAGCTCGTCGCGGCGCTCCGCGACGGCCGCGGCGTCGCGAACGTCGACGTCGATCCCGAGTTCTGCCTGCGTCGTCACGGATCTACTGGGCGCGCCACGCGCTTAATCCGTTCGGGTCGGCGTCCGCGCGTTCGACCGCGCCGTCGGCGGCTCGGTCACGCGATCGTCTCGCGGAGCTCGCGGACCCGGTCCGGCTCGTCGATGCCCGAGCGGATCACGACCGCGAACACGGCGTCTCCCTCGGGGACCGGCGCGTCGCCGCTCAGGATGGCGTCCGAGCCGGTCTCCTCGGCGAGCCAGCGCCGCCCGTCAGCGATCGCCTCGCGGTTGAGCCACGCCGGCGGGCCGCCGACCACGAGCAGCGTTCGGTCGGCCCGCCCCTCCGGGACCGCGATCGTGTTCTTCCCCCGTGCCGCCTTCCGGATGACCGTCTCGATCGCCGACACCGCGGCGCTCGTGTCGACCTCGGCCGGCTCCGAGGAGCCGAACAGCCCGAGCCCGAACCGGGACCCCTCGCCGGGCGACTCCACCGCCTGCGTCGCGTGGCCGATCGCCGCGATTTCGCCGTCGCTTCCCACCGCCCGGGCGACGTCGCTCGCGTCGAGCACCTGCTGGGGCGTCTCCGCCCCCTCTGGCGTCTCACCGGCGCCGAACAGCGCCGAGATCCGTTCGACGGCGACCCCGTTGAGCCGGTCGCGAGCCCCGTCGAGCGTCTCCCCCGGACGGAGCCACGCCGCGTTGTCGAACGGGAGAACCGCCGCGCAGCGGTCCGAGAGCGCGTCGAGCGTCCGCGCGGCGTTCCGCTCGGCCAGCGGGCGGTGCGGCGCCGACGGCGACTCGCTTCCGGAGGCCGCGCTCGTCGGACCCTCTCCCCCGTCCGGTTCCTCGGTCTCGCTCGGGGTCGGAAGGAGCCCGAAGGCGTAGACCGGCGCGTCGTAGAGCCGCGAGAGCTCCTCCGCGAGCGCGGGCGCCGCGCCCGCCCCGGCCGCGCCGCCGAGGCCGACGACGATCAGGAACGCCTCCGCGAGGGACGGGCGCTGGTCGTCCATCGCCCTGCCGAGTTCGCTCGCGTGTGCGTCACCGAGGCGGCGTCCCGCGTGGAGGTCGCCGCCGAGCCCGTCGCCGCCCGCGGCGTCACCGAACCGGTACCGGCGCTCCTCGCGGAGCGCGTCCAGCGTCCCGAGCGCGTCCATGTCGGTGTCGAACGCGTTGACGCCCGCCAGGAACGGGTCGTCGTCGTGGGCGGCGGCGAGCCGGTCGGCGATCCGACCCCCGGCCCCGCCGAGGCCGATGACGTGTAGTCGCATACGTGCCCCGGTCGTCGAGCGGGGATATATGACTTCGGCTCGCCGCGGCCGATCGGTCGAGCGTTCGCGCCGCGGCAGCGACCGCGTCGACGCGGCGCCCGCGACGGCTCAGAACTCGTCCAGCCGGCGCTGATGCTCGGGGATCTCGGGCTCCCGATCCGGCCGCACGCCGAGCAGGCGCAACAGCGCGGTGTCGGCGAACGTCAGCGCCAACACGAGGACGATCGGCGCGAGGAACAGCCCGTGGAAGCCGAACACGACCGGGCCGAAGATGTACGCGAGCATGAGCAGCCCGACGTGCGTCGTCTCGCCGCTGAAGTACGGCCGGAGGACGATGTCGGGGATGGTGTCGACGATCACGGCCGCGACGGCGAGGAACCCGGCGACGTACGCGAGGAGCGAGACGTCGCCGTCGAGCGCGACCGGAATCGACATCGCGGCCGCCAGCGGGACGTAGACGATCTTCATCCCGATCACGGGGATCAGGCTGGCGACCCCGGTGAGCGCACCGGCGAGCGTCGGATACGGGATCTCGACCGCGGCGGGGGCGATCGCGTTGTACGCGAGGTAGGTGACGACGGCGATGATCGCGATCGCGATGACGTTGAGGAGGTTCCCGTACAGCACCGCCTCCAGCTCGTCGTCGGCGGTCTCGAGGTACTCGCGGACGACCGCGTCGTCGTCGAAGGTGAGCAGCCAGTCGTGGAACCGGGAACCGTCGATGAGCAGGTAGTACGTGACGACGACGGTGATGAGGAGGTTTAACGCGAGCCCCGACAGCGTGCTCGCCAGCAGCGACGCCTGCTCGGAGACGAGCTCGATGAGGGGGTCGAACTGGCCGGAGCGGTACGCCGCGAGCAGCTCGTCCATCGTCGGGTTCGACAGCTCCGCGAGGTCGCCGATCACCGAGTTCTCCGCGCCGATGGTGTCGGCCACCGGGTACGTCTCGATGAACCGCCGCGCCTCCAAGATCAGCAGCACCAGCGTGTAGCTCACGAGGCCGATGAGCGGGACGCCGATGACCGACAGCGACACGACCGCGCGGATCCGGGCCGGCAGCCGGAAGCGTTCGAGCCGGTGGTAGAACCGCCGCGTCGAGTAGTAGAGGAAGACGGCGACGGTGAGCGGGGCGACGAACCGATAGGCCACGTAGCCGGCGACGGACGCGACCGCGAGGCCGAAGAGGGCGACGACGAACCGCTTTTCGTCCATGGCCCACGGTCTTCAGCGCCGGATATAAACCATGGTGGTCACCGGTGGAACCGCGACGCCGCGATCGCGGGCGCGACGATCCCAAAGCCCCTAACCGCGGGCGGTGAAGGGGGACGTATGACCGACATTCACCCGGACCAGCGCGTCGCGGTGTTGGCGGACTCGCAGAACCTGTATCACTCCGCACAGAGCGTTTACTCGCGGAACATCGACTACTCCGGCCTCCTCGATGAGGCCGTTTCCGACCGGTCGCTGGTGCGTGCCATCGCGTACGTGATCCGCGCCGACTCCCCCGAGGAGGAGAGCTTCTTCGAGGCGCTCCGCGACATCGGCTTCGAGACGAAGATCAAGGAGATCAAGACGTTCGCCGACGGCTCGAAGAAGGCCGACTGGGACCTCGGAATGAGCCTCGACGCCGTCTCGCTCGCGAGCCACGTCGACACCGTCGTCCTCTGTACCGGCGACGGCGACTTCGCGCGACTCTGCTCGCACCTCCGTCACGAGGGGGTCCGGGTGGAGGCGATGGGGTTCGGCAACTCGGCCGCCGACGAACTGATCGACGCCGCCGACGACTTCGTCGACCTCGCGGAGAAGGAGGAGACGTTCCTGCTCTAGTCGGCGGCGGTACGCCCCCCTCGCGCCGCTACCCGAGCAGCGTCGCGACCGCGTCCTCGACCGCCGCCGCGGCCGCCTCCACCTCGCGAACACGCACGTACTCCCGTTCGGCGTGCGCGACCGCGCCCGCCTCGTCGGCGAGGTCCCCGGGTCCGAACACGACCGTCGGCGCCGGCGCGAAGTAGGAGGCCTCCGTCGCGGCGCCGAACGGCCGGACGTCGCCGCCGCGCTCGCTCGGCAGGCCGACAGCGTCGCCCGCCTCGCGCGCCGCGTCCGCGACCGTGCTGACGAGTTCGTGGTCCGTATCCGTCGCGAACGCCTCTAGGAACGGTGATTCCCGGTCGGTCAGAGAGACCGCCGCGTCGACGCCGCGGTCGCCGGCCGCGCCGGCAGCGAGCGACTCCCGCACCGCGTCCGCGAGCGACGACCGGAATCCCTCTGCCGTCTCCGGCGGGACGCTCCGCCGATCGACGGTGACCTCGCAGTCCGCCGGCACCTGATTCGTCGCCGCGCCGCCCTCGATGACTGTCGGGGTGAGCTTCGGCGGCCCCAATTGCGGGTGGACCGTCGCGTCCGCGTCGAACGTCCGGATCGCGGCGAGCGCGTCCTCGGCGGCCGCGACCGCGTTCGCCCCGGCGGACTCCGCGGCGTGGGCGGCCGTCCCCGACAGCTCGACCGTCGCCTGAAAACGGCCCTTCGCGGCGGGACACGCGTCGAGGCCGGTCGGCTCGCCCACGAGGAACAGGTCGCCGTCGAGCCGGTCGACGGTCCCCGGAAGCCGCCCCGTCAGCGCCGCCGCGCCGAGGGAGAGCGCCTCCTCGTCGGGCGTGAGCGCGAGCGTGACCCGGCCGCGGTCGGGGTCGGCGGCGAGGAACCCCGAGAGCAGCGCCGCGAGCGGGCCCTTCGCGTCGCAGGCGCCGCGGCCGCGGATCACTTCCCCGGCGTCTCCCTCACCCCCCTCGTTCGACGCCGACCCTCCCCGCTCGTCCCCGTGAGCTTCCCCCCGATCGAACGGGACGTGCGGCGTCACGGTGTCGAGATGGGTGTTCAACACGAGGTTCGGGCCGGCCTCGGGCGCCGGCGAGCGCCTCTCCGCGAGGACGCACCCGTCCGCGACGACCGCGGGGTCGGCGCCGCGCCGCTCCAGCAGGTCGACGACGAACTCGCGGGTCTCGTCGACAGACTCGTGCGAGGGGATCCGAACCGCGGCTTCGAGGAACGAGACCGGATCGAAGCCGGAGCCGGCGTCAGCGTCGGAACCGGCGTCGGACCCTTCGCTCATCGCGGGTCGGCGGGGAGCGTCCCCGAGAACTCGTGGGCGACCGGACCGGTGAGGGTGGCGTGGCCGGAGTCGGGGACCGTGATCTCCAGTTCGCCGCCCGGCGGGCGGCTCACGGCGTCGTCGCCGTCGATCAGCCCGAGTCGGCGGGCAACCGCGACGACCGCGACCGCGCCGGTGCCGCAGGAGCGCGTCTCGCCCTCGACGCCGCGCTCGAAGGTACGCTGGTCGAGGACCGCGGGGCCGTCGCCGGCGCCGTCGTCGACGACCGCCGCGAGGTTCACGTTCGCGCCCTCGGGGAAGACGTCGGCGTGGCGGACCGGCGGCGCGACCGCGTCGAGGTCGACCCCGTCGATCCCGTCGGGGTCGTCGCGACCGCCGTCGACGAACGCGACCGCGTGCGGAACGCCGGTGTTGACGGCGGTAACGGTCAACCCCTCGACCGCCTCGTCGATCAGCGGTTCGTCCGCGAGCGCGCCGTCGCGGGCGACCGGGACGCGGCGGGGGTCGAACGTCGGCACGCCCATCTCGATGGCGGCGGCGGTCGCGTCCGCGGTCACGGTGGCGCGCCGGGTGCCGGCCTGGGTGTCGATCATGAACTCGCGGTCGCCCGTCCGGTCGTGGGCCCACCGCGCGACGACGCGGGCGCCGTTGCCGCACATCGTCGCGGTGGAGCCGTCCGGCTGGACCAGCGTCATCACGACCCGAGTCGGGTCGAACCGCTCATCGACGCTGAGAAAGAGGACGCCGTCGGCGCCGCGTCGACCCCCGGATGCGTCGCGGTCCGCGTCGCCGTCGCGCGGGAGTGCGGCGCCGAAGTCGCCCCCGTCGACGCCCGTCTCGCGGTCGCAGTGGGCGCGCGCGAACGCCGCTCGGTCGCCGACGTCCTCGGCGGCCGCGTCGACGACGAGGAAGTCGTTGCCCGTGCCGTGGTACTTCTCGACCGGGACGGCGTGGGTGTTCATCGGTCGCCCTCCGGTCGGTCGTCGCCGTCGGGATCCGCCCCTCGCTCGACCGTCAGCAGGTCCCCGAGCGTCTCTCGACGCCGGGCGATCGTCGCGGTTCCGTCGTCGAGCGCGACCTCCGCGGGCCGCGGTCGTGAGTTGTATTGGCTCGCCATCTCGTAGCCGTACGCGCCCGCGACGCCGACCGCGAGGAGGTCCCCGCGGGCCGGGTCGGCGAGCGCTCGGTCCTTACAGAGGGTATCGCCGGTCTCACAGATAGGTCCGGCGACCGTGACAGGGGTTGCCTCCCGCTCCGCGACCGAGGGGGCGTCGCCCCCGTCGCGCGCCCGTCCGCCCCCGAGGTTGCGGATCGGGTGATAGGCGTCGTACATCGCCGGACGCAGGAGGTCGGTCATCCCCGCGTCGACGCCGACGACCGTCTCGTCCGGCGTCGGCTTCACGGTGTTCACGCGCGTCAGGAGGACGCCCGCGTCGGCGACCACGTAGCGTCCGGGCTCTATCGCGAGGTCGGTGTCCTCAGGGAGCGGCGCGACCGCCTCCCGCGTCGCCGCCGCGACCGCCGGGAGGTCGAGCGGCGGGGCGTCCTCCTCGTAGGGAACGCCGAACCCGCCGCCGACGTCGACGTATTCGAGGGCGATCGGATCGGCGCTCGCGGCGGCGTCGCCGTCGCCGGCCGCGTCCGGGTCCGCGAGGTCGCGGGCCAGCTCGCCCATCCGCGCGACCAGTTCGCGGTGGCTGTCCAGCTGGTCCGGGTCGATGCCGGAGCCGGCGTGCGCGTGGATCCCGACCAGGTCGAAGCGCTCGGCCGCCTCGCGGGCCGCATCGGCGGCGCGGTCGTAGGGGATCCCGAACTTCGCCGCGCCGCCGGTGGTGACCTTCTCGTGGTGGCCCGCGCCGACGCCGGGGTTCACGCGGACGCAGACCCGGCCGTCGTAGCCGCGCTCCGCGAGGCGGTCGAGGGTGTCGACCGCGCCGACGGTGACCGTGATCCCCGGCTCCCCCGCCGCGACGCCGGCGGCGTGGTCGAGGTCGCGGGCCGGCGGATTGACCGCGGTGTAGTGCAGCCGCGAGCCGTCGAAGCCGGCCACGAGCGCGCGGTCGAGTTCGCCCGCAGAGGCGCACTCCGCGTCGAGGCCGGCGTCGCGGACGGCCTCCAGGACGGCGCGCCCGGTGTGGGCCTTGACGGCGTACCGCACGTCCGCGTCGGGGAACGCCGCGAGCAGCCGCTCGCAGTTCTCGCGGACGCGGTCGAGGTCCTGGACGTACAGGGGGGTCTCGTGGGCGGCGGCGAGCCCGTGAAGGCGCTCGGCGTCCCAGTCGCTCAGGCGGCGGACCGGCGGGTTGCCGCCGGCGGGTTCGCCCGCCGCCTCCGCGCCTGTGTCGCCCGTACCGCCCGCGTCGCGGTCGCTCATTCGCGGAGCGCGTCCTCCCGCCGCGTCGCTTCGAGGGTGTCCTCCTCGACGTGCGTCGCCACGACGGCGGGCTTGTACGCGCCGCCCTCGAAGAGCTCGTGGTCGCCGACCGACGACTCGACCATTCGGGTGAACGCGCGGCGCTCGGCCGGGAGGTGGCCGTAGAGGACCTCCTCCTCGACGAGGTCGTAGACGGGGATCCGAGGCGTCAGGAGCGTGTTCTCGCCGACGATCGAGTTCTCGCCGACGCGGAATCCCGAGGTGACCCGGCAGCCGGCGCCGAGCGAGACGCCGTCCTCGACGATCACCGGCGCGTCTTCAACGGGTTCGAGGACGCCGCCGATCAGCGTGTTGGCGCCGAGCTTGACGTTCTCGCCGAGCTGCGCGCAGGAGCCGACCGTGTCACAGGAGTCGACGAGAGTGCCGTCGCCGACGTACGCGCCCATGTTGACGAACGAGGGGCTCATCATGATACAGTCGCTGCCGAGGTACGCGCCCCGGCGGATCGCGGTCCCGTCCGGCGTGTTCCGGGTGCCGCGTTCGGCGAGGTCGTCGGTGTCGCGCAGCGGGAGCACGTCGTGGTAGGTGACGCCGCCGTACTCTCGCGGCTCCGTCTCGCGGAGGCCGAAGTTGAGCAGGATCCCCCGCTTGACCCACTCGTTGGCCTCCCACGAGGTCACGTCGTCGCCGGTCTTCTCGGCGGCGCGGACCTCGCCGGCCTCCAAGGCGGCGAGGAACTCGTCGATCACGGCCGCGTCCGCGTCGCTCGCGTCCGCGGCGGTCAGTCCGTCCTGATACCGGTTCCAGAGGTCGGCGACGTCGGCTTCGAGGCTCATTGGGTAGTGTATGGATGAGTGTCGGTATTTACTCGTCGATATGCTGATTCCCCGCAGTTATTCCTCGCCCGCGTCCAGCACGTCGCCGAACCCGTACCAGCCCGGGTCGCGGTCAGCGAGCCACGCGGCGGCGTCGAGCGCGCCCTCGGCGAACACCCCGCGGTCGCCGGCGCGGTGCGTGAGCTCGAGCGTCTCGCGGTTCCCGGCCAGCAGGACCTCGTGTTCGCCGGTCACGTCGCCCGCGCGGCGGGCGTGGACGCCGACCTCGCCCGGGCTCCGGGGGGCGTCTCCCTCGCGGCCGTAGACGCGCTCGTCGAGGTCGTCGCGGGCGTCCTCCACGTCGTCGAGGATCGACTTCGCGGTGCCGGAGGGGGCGTCGCGCTTGGCGTTGTGGTGCGTCTCCGTCAGCTCCACGTCGTAGCCGGGCAGCGCCGCGGCGGCCTCGCGGACCGCCCGGCGGAGCGCGGCGACGCCGCGCGCGAAGTTCGACGCCTTGAGGACGGGGACCGCGTCGCTCGCGGCCCGGAGGCTATCGACCTGCGCGTCCGAGAACCCGGTCGTCCCGGTGACGAGCGGGACGCCGGCGTCCGCGCAGGCCTCGGCGTACGCGACCGCCGAGTCGGGACCGGTGAAGTCGACGAGGGCGTCCGGCGCCTCGCTCGCGAGCAGTTCGTCGAGGTCGTCGGCGTCGTTGACCGCGACGGCCGCCACGGGATCGATCTCCGTGCGGTTGACCGCGACCGCGACGGCGACGGCCTCGCGGTCGGTGGCCGCCTCGATCACCTCTCGGCCCATCCGGCCGCCCGCGCCGGTGACGGCGATCCGGAGGTCACCGGCGGGGTCGCCGGCATCGCTCATTCGGCGCCCTCCGTCGCCGCGGGGTCGACGGCCGTCGGGTCGATCGTTCCCGGGGCGCGCTCGTCGTACGCGGCCAGCAGGTCGCGGAGCGACTCGCGACGGTCCTCCGAGAGCCGCGAGAGCGGTGAGCGGACGCGGGGTCCGCCCCGCCCGCGGATGTGCATCGCCTCCTTGACCGGGATCGGGTTCGTCTCGGCGAACAGCTCGCGGACGAGCGGCGAGAGCTCGTGGTGGAGCGCCCGCGCGCGGTCGTGGTCGCCCGAGAGCGCGGCGCCGACCATCGCGCAGGTGCGCTCGGGCTCGACGTTGGCGACGACGCTGATCGTGCCCGCGCCGCCGATAGAGAGGACCGGCAGCGTGAGGCCGTCGTCGCCCGACAGCACCGCGAACGCCTCGTCCCGGGTCCGCTCTATCACCTCGCTGATGAGGTTGAGGTCGCCAGAAGCAGCCTTGTACCCCCGGATGTTCGGGTGTTCCGCGAGTTCGACCGTGACGTCGACCGGGATCGACTGCCCCGTGCGGCTGGGCACGTTGTAGACGATCTGCGGGATGTCGACCTCGTCGGCGATGGTCCGGTAGTGTTCGAGGAAGCCCGCGGGTTCGGGCTTGTTGTAGTACGGAGAGATGAGGAGCAGGCCGTCGGCGCCCGCGTCGGCCGCGCGCCGCGACAGCGAGAGCGCCTCCGCGGTGTTGTTCGAGCCGGTGCCCGCGATCACCGGGATGTCGTCTAGGGCGTCGCGGACCGTCTCGATCACGGCGACGTGCTCGTCGTGGCTCATCGTCGCCGACTCGCCCGTCGAGCCGACGGGGACGACCCCGTCGACGCCGGCGCGCTCCAGGAACCGGGCGTTCGCGGCGAGCTGGTCGTGGTCGACCGCGTCGCCGTCGGTGAACGGTGTCGTCATCGCCGGATAGACGCCCTCGAAGGGGGCGTCGGTCGCTTCTCCGTCTGTCGATTCGGTCGTCGCGTACGGGGTCGTTGTCGTCGTGTCCGTCATGGGTTCGGTGTGGGTGCGTGTGGTGGGATTCGGTGTCGGTCATGAAGCGGAACGGCCGCGCGACCGTCTCCGGTCGCGGGTCGGGGGTCGTCCGGGACGGGGTCGCCACTCCCGCCGGCGGACGGTTCACGCGCGTTTTTTCGAGAAGAGCCGCGTCGCTGGCGCCGGTTGCGGACCGCGTGCGGACGCGGAGCGGGTCACATCGCAGTATGGATCGGTCGCGCGCTTATAGGTTGTGTCTCGGGTCGAAACTGCCGCGGCGGGCGGTCGCTGGCCCGCTCCGCGGCGGCCTCTCACGCATCCGCTCCGCGGCCCCCGTCGCGAACGCACGGACGCGACGCGAGCGCGAGCGCCGCGACCGCCGTCGCGAGGTTCAACCAGATCGTCGGCCTGTCGAAGCCCGCCAGCGCCTCGACCGCCAGCCAGCCCAGCAGGGCGAGGCCGACGGCGGCCGCGGCCGCGGGCGCCCCCTTCTGACCGGCGTACACCCCGTAGCAGACGGCCGCGGAGACGAGCCCGAAGACGACGAAGAGGACGACGCCGGGGACGAGGTAGTCGTCGAACGGCGTGCGGGCCAGCGCGTCGGTCGAGAGGCCGACGATCCGGCCGGAGGGCGCGGCGATCAGGGCGGCGCCGCCGACGAGCGCCCGGACGGAGAGCTGCGCGAGCGCGGCGATCAGCAGCCACGAGACGAGCGGGCGGCCGCGGAACCGGAACCGACCGTCGGCCGCGTCGGCGTCGCGGAGTCGCATCGGGCGGCGCCGTCAGGCCCCGAGCCGGTCCGCGAGCTCGTGGAGCGTCTCGACCGTGAGGTCCGGGTCGCCGCCGAACGGCTCCCACGGCGTTCCCTTCCGGTCGACCCACGCGGCCTGCATCCCGGCGTGTCGCGCTCCGAGCACGTCGAACCAGCCGGCCGTCGCGTGGACCACCTCGTCGATCGGCGTCCCGGTTCGGGCCGCGCCGTGCCGGTAGAGCTCGGCGTCGGGCTTGAACGTCTCCACCTCGTCGGCGCTGATCGCGTCCTCGATCAGGTCAGCGATGTCGGCGTGGTCGACGAGCGACGCCAGCATCTCGGGGTCGCCGTTCGAGAGGACGTAGCAGTCGTAGCCGGCGTCGCGGAGGCGGCCGATCGCGTCGCGCACGTCGTCGAACACCTCCAGCTCGTGGTACACCGCGAGGATCTCGTCGCGCTCCGCGTCCGGGAGGTCGACGCCGTGCGCGTCGAGCGCGTAGGTGAGCGCGTCGCGGTTCATCTCGTAGAACGGCTGGTAGGCGTCGACCGCGTTCGCGACGAACGTGTACGCCAGCGACCGCGACCGCCACAGCCGCGACACCGGCTCGGGGTCGTCGACGCGGTCCGCGAGCGCGGCCTCGGCGGCCTCCACGTCCACGAGCGTGCTGTACGAGTCGAACGTCACCGTCGAGACGCGGTCGGCGTCGAAGGGCATGCGCGGACCCACAGCCGGCGGCGGCATAAGCGCCGGGGACGACGGCGGGGTCGTCGCCGTTCGGTCGACGAAGCCGCGGCGACTCCGTGGCCGGCAGCGCCGCGCGCCTCGCACATTTATCCCCGGTGAAGGTTTCTGGGAGACGTATGACCGACCCTGCCGACGACGCGCCCGATCCGACACCGGACGACGCGCCCGATCCGACACCGGACGACGCGCCCGATCCGGCCGCAGACGACCTCGATACGCCCGACGAGGTCGACGCCGACACCGACGCCGACCGCCACGAGTACGACCCGGAGGCCGACCACGCGTTCCCGGACGAGCGGCTCAACGAGGTCATGTCGCGGCTCGAATCGGACGAGGAGATCGTCGCGTACCTGGAGGCGCAAAACGTCAATCCGGTCGCGCGGAAGGGGTACAACGACCACGGCGCGAAACACGTCGAGATCGTCCGCGACCGCGCGCTCCGGCTGTACGACCTGCTCAAGTCCGGCGGCGTCGAGTTCAACGGCGCCCGCCAGCAGGGGCTCGACGAGGCCGACGAGCCGGTGATCGTCGCGCTGGCCGCGACGCTCCACGACATCGGCCACGTCGTCCACCGCCACGACCACCCGTACTACTCGATCCCGCTCGCGGCCGACCTGCTCGACGACCTGCTCACCGACTTCTACGGCGTGGCCGACCGAGTCCGCGTGAAGGCCGAAGTGCTCCACGCAATCTTATGCCACCACACCGAGGAGCAGCCGCTCACGCTGGAGGCCGGCGTCGTCCGGATCGCGGACGGGCTGGACATGGAACGCGGGCGCTCTCGGGTCCCCTACGAGGAGGGCGGCCGCGGGATCAACACCGTCTCCTCGCAGGCGATCGAACGCGTCTCGTTGCGCGCGGGCGACGAGACGCCCGTTCAGGTCGTGATCCGGATGAACAACGCCGCCGGCGTCTACCAGGTCGACTCCCTGTTGAAGGCGAAGATCGACGGATCGCTGCTCGAAGAGCGGATCCGGACCGTCGCGATCAACACCCACAGCGACGGGACCGACGGGAACGAGGCAATCGTCGACCGGATCGAACTCTGACGGGTCGCGTCCGGGCTGGTACGCCCCGATTCAGGGCTCCGAAGCGTGTCGCCCGCGCCGTTCCGGTGAAGCGCCCCGGCCGCGACGGTCGCCGTCCGCGCGGAGTAGTCCCGCACGAGTCCCCGCAGAGTCGGCTCCCCACGGCGGTATCGTCGCCGGACGGTGTCGCAATCGCTTTGGGCGCGCGGTCGGTATCCCGGCCATGACCGACGCCGACACGCTCGCGGACCTGCGGACCGCCGCCGACTACCAGTTCGGGGCCGGCGCGGGCGACGCCCTGTTCCCCCCGGCCGACACCCTCACCGTGCGCCGGTCGAGCGGCGGCCGCCCGCGGCAGGTGATCGACGGCGACGTCGACGACACCCCCGGCAGCAGCGAGGGCGACCGCCTCGTCTCGTACGGCACCGACGGTCGGTTCACCCTCGGGCTCGCGGGCGGGAAGCGGATCGGCGAGGCGTTCGCCGCCCCGCGACACCGGATGGTCGTCGGCGAGGAGAGCGAGCCGTTCGTGCGCGAGGGGCGCAACGCGTTCGCGAAGTTCGTCACCGCGGCCGACGACGGGATCCGCCCCGGCGACGAGGTCCTCGTCGTCGACGAGAGCGGCGCGATCTTCGGGGTCGGCCGCGCCGAGCTCTCCGGCGCGGAGGCCGAACAGCTCGGCTCCGGCGTCGCCGTGAAGACGCGCGACGGGAATCCCGCGGACGACGAATAGCGAATTTCTCGGCGGTGGCGCGTGCCTGCGAGGCCGCTCTGCGGCCGAGCAGCACGCGCGAGGGACGCCGCGAACGCCCGGAGGGCGTGAGCGGCGAGGTTGGGGAGGTGTGAGGCGCGGTTGCTGTGCGGTCAGGCGGGACTCGAAGGGGCAGCCGGGAGGGCGGCGCAGGCGTTCACGAGAGCGAAGCTCTCGTGAGCCAATCAGAACGCGAAGCGTTCTGATGACGACGTAAGCACCGCAGGGAGCGAACGGAGTGAGCGACTGAGGAGCGTGGTTCGAGAGAGCTTCGCTCTCTCGTCATCACGAGACGCCTTCGGCGTCTCGAACGACAGCGAGCGCGCGCCGCCCTCCCGGCTGGGGCTTTGGTGGTGTTCGTGGCGATCGGCAGTTTATAAACAATGTCGTCGTACAGTCTCGCGGCTGGGGCTTCGGGGGGTGTTCGTGACGCTCACTAGTTTATAAACAAATTATCGGACGCCCGAATCTATTTAAAAGAAGCCCGCGAGCCCCAGCGCTTCGATCAGCGGGATGCCGGCGACGAGCGAGCCGATCAGGTAGCCGCCGATCGCGCCGCCGTTTAAAAGTGGCAGGCCCGCGTGCGGGCGGCCCTGTATCACCCATCGCATGAGGACGAGCAGCCCCGCGAGGGTGCCGACCATCGCGAGCAGCGCAGGGAGGTTGACGCCGAGGAGCGGGACCGCGAGGTCGGCCGCCGGCGAGAACGTCGCCGCGCTCGCTATCAGCACCGTCGGGATGACGGCGTCGCCGAGGCCGATGAAGAAGGCGTCGCGGTCGCCGCCTTCGGTGGGTTCGGCGGCGTCGCTTCCGTCGTCGCACCCGTCGTCGATGTCGGAATCGGCACCGCTGTCGGGCTCCCCGTCCGTTTCCGCCTCCTCGCCCACCCCGGACGCCTCGTCGCTCGCCGACTCGCCGTCGAGCAGCGAGTACGACAGCGACAACGGGATCACCAACACGACGGGGATGTTCAGGTCCATCACGCCCTCCGCGAGCGACAGCATGTGCTCGGTGCCGTACACCGAGACCGCGTCGTAGACGGCGAGGACGGCGAGCAGAATGAGCGCCGGCAGCAGCCCGAACGAGATGCCGAACAGCCCGGCGGCGCCCGCGCCCATCAACATCCCGGCGACGTCGATCACGTACCACTCGGGGTGGACGAGCAGCCCGACGCCGACCGCGACCGCGGGGACGGCGGCCGCGAGCGGCGAGACGAGCGCGGAGAAGACGTACCACGAGAGCCACGCCGAGACGCCGACGATCAACAGCCGGATCGCCCCGTCGAAGTCGTACCGGAACGCCGCCAGCATCACGCCCGTCATCGCGACGATGGCGAGGACGTACAGCACGCTGTTCGCGGGGTTGTCGGGGTTCTCGACCGCCTGATAGCCGCTCGCGGCGAACTCGGGGACCAGCGCCAGCGCGCCCACCTGGACGACGAGGAACAGCCCGACCACGAAGGCGACGCCGCGGTACTCGCGGGGGAACATTCGACCGTCGGTTCGTCGGCCCGGGGTTTCGTCCTTGCGCTTCGGCCCCGCGCTCCGACGGCGGTCGCTGTCCGTGAAGCGAGGCACGTACCGAAAGGGGTTCGGGCTCGGTGTGGGAGCGGGTGGACCCGAACCCAAGCCGACGGACGACGGACGGTGGAAGCGAGTGGCCGACCGGCCCGCCCGGAACGGGGTGGGGCCAGTCGGATTCGTCCGCGGCGTTTGCTTCCTCCGCCGAGCGACGTAAGAACCTACCGGCCGAATTATCAGTAGAGATATTCGCGCGCGAAGGAGGCGAGTCCCGCCGCGTCGTCCCCGAATCGGTCCGGAGTTCGGTAGTGCGTCGTGGAGACAGCGACGGCTGCGTACATCGGAAGGGGACGCGACTGGGCGTCGGTGGAAGGGGAGAGAGGTGGAAGTGGGAAGGGGAGGCGGGCGAAAGGCGAAGCGGCGGCGAGAGGCGGCGGGCGGCGGGCCGGACAGCGGACCCCCAGGCTGTCCTCGGCGTCGCCGCCCGGGTGGTCGGGACGGGCGCGCGGATCGGTTAACGCCGAATCCCAACGAGAAAAGCGTCGGTCTTCGGCAAGCATCGGTACGTGCCTCAGGCGTATAAAGGTGTGAGATCCGGAGGCGCGAGATACGGACGCGCTTACCGACGGCGCGTGATGCCGGCGCCGGGCGGCGTTCGCGGAGGCGGGCGACGGGGTCACCGAGACCGCGAACCGGCAGCTTCCCGTACCAGACGCCGACTCAGCGGCGGTCGCGGAGCGCGGGGAACTCCTCGCGGACCGCCGCGACCCGCTCGGGGTCCACCGTCGCGGTCACGACCCCGGGTTCGTCGCCGACCGACGCGAGCGCGGTCCCCCAGGGGTCGTACACCGCGCTCCGGCCGCAGAGCGCGTCGTCGCCGAACCGGCCGCTCCCGTTGACGGCGGCGACGTACGTCAGGTTCTCGATGGCCCGCGCGCGGCCGAGCGTCCGCCAGTGTTCGATCCGCGGGTACGGCCACGCGCTCGGCACCAGCACGCACTCGACGCCCGCGTCGACCATCCCGCGGAACTGCTCCGGGAACCGGAGGTCGTAGCAGGTCGTCACCCCGACGGTGACGCCCCCGAGCTCGACCACCGGCGTCCGCTCGCCGGGGACCATCCGGTCCGTCTCCTCGGAGCCGTACCCGAACAGGTGGCGCTTCCGGTAGACGAGCCTGCGCTCGCCGTCCGCGTCGAACAACACGGCCGCGTTGGCGAGTCCGGACTCGGACGGCACGTCGAGCCCGTCGGCGGCCGACGCCGACAGGTCCTCGACGACCGTGCCGGCCAGCACCGCCACGTCGTGGTCGTCGGCCGCGGCCGCGAACCGGGCGAGCCGGTCGCCGGCGAGGCTCTCCGCGGCGCGGCCGTACGCGTCGAACGCGAAGTAGCCCACGTCGAACAGCTCGGGCAGGACGACCAGGTCGGCGCCGTCGGCCGCGGCCGCCCGGACGCGGTCGAGCGCCCGCTCGACGTTCTCCTCGACCTCGCCGCCTTCGACCGCCAGCTGGACGCCGGCGAGCCTCATGCGGGCGAGGCCAGCGACGCGCGGAGCGCGTCCTCCAAGTTGTCCAGTTCGGCGTCGAAGTTGCGCTTGAAGAAGGACTCGACGCCGGGGAGGCGCCCGTCGACGACGAACTCGTTCGCGAGCCGGCACCCGCCGTCGTCGGTCTCGGTGATCTCGTGTTCGCCGGTGACGCGGAACGCCCGCGACTTCCCGACGAACTTCACTCGGTTCGGGGGGTCGCGCTCCACGTCCTCCGTCTCGACGTCGATCGTGGAGCGGATCATCGGTATCGGTAGCGCGACGTGCCAGGTCGCGCTGCCGTCGTCGTGGACCTCGAAGGAGTCGACCACGCTGATGGCGTCCGCGCGCTGCTCCGCGTCCGAGATGAACGCCCACACGTCGGCCGGCGGCGCGTCGAACTCGAACGTCCGGGAGACTCGAACGGTCATACCTCCGTTTGGGGCTACGGGGGTTAAAAATGCGCGTCGGCGGAGTCGGGTGCGGGGAACGCGGCGACAGCGTCGGGGCCGGGTCGCGTCCTCAGCCGTCCGGCGTCACGCGCCAGGTCGTCGACTTGGCGCGGCCCCACTTCTCGATGTCGACGTCGTCCGACTTCTCGGCGAGCCGGGGGAGCCGCGAGCCCACCTGCTTCGCGGTGAGACCGATCGCGTCAGCGATCGTCTTCGAGCGAAGGTACCGCTCGCCACGGGTGACGCTGTCCGTGAGGTACGCGAGGATCCGCTGTTCCTCCTCGGTGTACTCGCTCATTGCCGGATATACGCGTCTGACATGCTTAACGGTTTCTCGTTTTTCACGACCGATCGGCCGGTCCGCGTCGCGATCAGTCGAACAGCTGGACCGCGCCGACGGCGAGCGTCGCGAAGACGAACGCGCCCGCGAACCCCCACGCCTTCCCCAGCTGCCCGGGGTACGCCGCCATCACAACGGCACCGACCAACGCGATGGCGCCGAGCGCGAGCGCGACGCCGACCTCCTTGTCCGACTCGATGGAACCCTCGCTCATACGAACCGCTTCGCGGGGGGCCACTTAGTTCATGCGAACCGCGCGACGCGGTCGGGCGCGAGCGACGAGCGCTGACGCCGCCACGGGGTCAGATGATCTCGACGTGTTCCGACGCCTCGTTGAGCGCGAGGTTCGCCGCGATCTCGGCGTTCCGCATGGCGTACTCCGCGGTGTGCTGGAGGCTGACGAGCACCTCGCGGGTCATGAGCAGCGTCTCGTTGTCCAGGTCGTTCGGCAGCTCGTCGAGGATCTCCTGTTCGCGGTCCTCCAGCCGCGAGAACAGGTCGCGGCACTCGACGGTGAGGTCGTAGTCGCGCTCGACGACGGCCCGGACCGCGAGCGCCGTCAGGTCGTCCACCTGATCGGTGAACTCGCGGATCTGTCGCATCGTCGCGCTGTCGACGTCGAGGGTGTGCCCCTCGGCTTCCATCACGATCTCGGCGATGTCCTCCGCGTTGTCGGCGGTGAGTTCGAGGTTCTTCGCGACCGAGCGGTAGCCGATCAGCGGGAACCCCTCCTCGAGGCCGACCGCGCGGGCGAGGTTCGGGTTCTGGTACGCGGTGAAGATGAGCCGGAGCAGGAGGACGAATATCTTGTTCGCCTGCCGCTCGCGGTTGAGCGCGCGCTGCGCGAGGTCGGGGTTACCGTGCGCGAGCGCCTTCACGCCCTCGCCCCGCATCGTCGACCCGGTGTTCTCCAGCCGTTCGAGCAGGTTGTCGAGGGTGAAGTCCTCGGGATCGACGGAACAGCGGATCGAGATGTCCTCCGGCGTCTCCTCGATGACGCCGAGGCCCATCAGCTGGGTCTCCGCCTTGTACACCGCGTTGATGTGTTCGCTGTCGAGCGCGCCCTCGCTGCGGACGTGGATCACGCGCCGTCCCAGCACGTACTGCGCCACGATCGCGCGCTCGAGCGAGCGCGCGTCGAGCCCGTCCGCGTGGATCACCGCCTCCGACTCCTCCGTGCTCACCGACTCGGGAAGCACCGTGAGCGTCCCCTTGCCGCCCATCCGCAGCGACACCTCGTCGCCCTTGTTCACGCCGTGTTCCTGCGCCCACTCGGCCGGGAGGGTCATCGCCAGCGTCGACGGCCCCAACCGCTGGACCTTCCGCGTTTCCATACGCGATCGTATCGCGGGATAGACCTTAACCTTGTTCCCATGTTCATTATATGTTTTATCGGATATACAAGGGATACCCGCCTGCCGACGCCGGGCGGAGGCCGACCGGACGGAGCGGTCGCCGCGCCGAGCGATCCGCGCGCTTATGTCGGTCAGACCGGGACGATCGGTATGACCGAGCGGGTACTCGTCGTCGACGACTCCTCCTTCCAGCGGACCGTCGTGCGGGACGCGCTGGAGGACCGATTCGAGGTCGTCGACGAGGCGGAACACGGCGCGGAGGCGGTCGAGCTCTTCGAGGCGTACGAGCCGGACGCGGTGTCGATGGACGTCGTGATGCCGGAGATGACCGGTATCGAGGCGACCGCCGCGATCAAGGAGCGCTGGCCCGGCGCGGTGATCGTGATGTGTACGAGCGTCGACCAGCAGGAGAAGATGATGGAGGCGGTGAAGGCGGGCGCCGACGGCTACGTGACGAAGCCGGTCGACGCCGCGGAGCTGGTCAGCGAGTTCGAGAGCCACCTCGGGTAGCTTCCGGGCCGCGTCGGCGCGGGGTCAGGCCGGGTCGAACAGCCGGAGGATCGAGGCGAGCGCGCTCGCCAGCTCCTCGAACCGGTCCATCTCCATCGAGTCCGTGGTCACCCACGTCCCGTGATCGTTGGCGATCACCCGCGTGAGGTACCCGTTCTCGAACACCCGAACGGTAAACAGGTAGTCGCCGAGCTGGGTGTCGGCGTACATCGACTGCGCGTGGAACCCGTGGCGCTCGTTCTCCGCGAAGCCGACCAGGTCGGCGGTCCGGCTCAGGTCGCTGCGGAGGTACAGCTGCTCGACGTCGTCCCGAGTGAAGTACGTGAGGCTCCGCAGCTCATCCCCCGTCGCCGTGCGGGCGGCGCTGAGCAGTTCGTCGACGCGTTCGTCCGGTGGGTGGGACATACAACCATGATCAATACTCACGTACATGAGCGTGTGGGTGGCCGCAGCGACGCGGCCGCCAGCGCCGAAGGCGATGTACGCCCGACGTTCGCCCCGAAGACGGGGTGGGTACCGAGCGAGGCCGAACCGGCGTCGACGGGGAGGGACAGAGTTTACCGACTCCCCCGTGATCGCTCGTCTGATGACCGACCACGACGACGTCTGCGTCCTGTTGCCGACGATGAACGAGGCCGAGACGGTCGCACGCGTCGTCAATGATTTCCGCGACGTCGGGTTCGAGAACGTCCTCGTGATCGACGGCGGCTCGACGGACGAGACGCAGTCGATCGCCCGCGAATCCGGCGCTCGCGTCGTCGAACAGTCGGGACGGGGGAAGGGGCAGGCCGTCAGGGAGGGGGTTCGCGACCACGTCGAGGCGCCGTACGTCCTGATGGCCGACGCCGACGCCACCTACGACGCCGACGACGCGGCCGCGATGCTCGAACCGCTCTTCGCCGGCGAGGCCGACCACGTTATCGGGAACCGGTTCGCCGACATGCGTCCGGGCGCGATGAGCCGCCTCAACCGGATCGGGAACCGCCTGATCAACGCCGCGTTCCGAGCGATCCACCGAAACAGCTACCGGGATATCCTCTCCGGGTACCGCGCGTTCACCCGCGAGTCGTTCGAGCGGCTTCACCTCACCGCCGACGGGTTCGGCATCGAGACAGAGATGGCCGTCGAGTGCGTCAAGAACCGCGTCTCGGTCGAGGTGGTGCCGATCACGTACCGGGAACGCCCCGGCGGGTCCGCGACGAACCTCCATCCGATCCGCGACGGCGGCGTGATATTCCTGGAGCTGTACCGGAAGGCGAAGACGAACAACCCGCTGTTCTACTTCGGGAGCGTCGGCGTGGCGTCGACCGCGGCGGGGCTTGCGTTGGGGGCGTTCGTCCTCTACCGATACCTCGCGTTCGGGATCAGTCACGAAATAATCGCCGTCGGTGCGGTCGGCGCGACCATTCTCGGGATCCAACTGCTCGTGTTCGGCGTGCTCGCGGACATGATCTACTCGCTTCACCGCGAGCAGATCGTGCGGTACGACCGGGCGATCAGCGACGAGGCGGTGACGGAGTCGTCCGCCGACGACGGCGAGTAAAGGGGAGAACCGAGAGTGAACTGGAGAACCGAGCGGGGCCGTCGTGCGGGCGAGCGGAGCGGAACTACTCCACCGACGGCGTCACCGCCCCTGACCGGCCCGGCGAACGAGTGAAACGTCGATCGACGCGATCGGGCGCAGCGAAAAGCGGTGGGATAGTCGGGGACGAGTCACGTGCGATCCCGGGAGCGGTCCGTGGGTCGTATCGAAGCGGTTCGTACGTCGGACTGGACGGCGGTTAGCAGTATAGAAGTTAAATCTAGGCAGAAATATCGGGAAAAATCTCAGATACACGAAGAGACGCGTACATAGAGTGCGAATTCACCTTCTAATAAGAGGACTGTCAAGACGAATGTAAGATGAACGTCCCTGACAACTGTCCCGAAGTCTGAAGTTTTTTATACACACGCTCGTACTACACGGTATGCCACGGCGAAACATTGAGGATCGTGATGATTCCCGGCATATCGACCGGCGAGAATGGCTCTCTGCGCTCGGCCTCGCCGGCGCGGTAACGCTCGCCGGCTGTTCCGGAAACGGCGGGGGCGGCTCCGGGTCCGGCGGCGGCAACGGCTCCGACGGAATGAACGGCTCCGAGGGCGGCTCCGGCAGCGGGGGTAACCAGCTCGAACTCCCCGACTTCCCGAAGTTCGGTGTGGACCCCCTCTACGGTCGTGACGTCGCGCACACGCTGGCTGAGCGCGCTTTCGAGCAGTCGGAGTACGACTACAGCTTCGACGGGGACACGATGGTCAACCCCGACGGAGACCAGGTTGAGATCAACATCTACCACAGCACGGGGCAGGAGACCTCGCAGCTGACGGCCAACTTCATCGCGCAGGAACTCGGCCAGAACCTCGGAATCAACGTTATCGTCGAGGCCATCGACGGCACGCGGTTCAACAACGAGTACTGGACCGCCGAGCCCCAAGGGGGGACCGACACGGTCGACGGCGAGGAGGTCACGTGGGAGAACCCGACGCCGACGAACCCCGGCCCGCAGTCGGTCACGAGCAACCAGGCGTGGGACATGTCCATCGTGTTCGGGCTGAACACCTACCCGCTTAACCCGCTCACGAACTCGGCGTTCTTCGACGGCGCCACCGCGTTCTACAACCCGGTCGGCTACTACCCGCAGTTCGACGCGCAGGAGCTCTTCGATCAGGCGCAACAGGCGTCGAGCGTGGAAGAGCTCCAGCAGGCGTTCGTCGATATCTTCGAGAACATCGCCTACGAGCAGCCGTACATCACCCTGCTGTTCAGCGACGACCTCGTCGGCTACAACCCCGAGCTCGAGGGGCCGATCGAGAACTTCTCGAACGGCTGGGACCTGCCCGCGTGGTACGAGGGCGAGCCGGAGGTCAGCGGCTCCTACGACACGGTCACCTCGGCGCGGTTCACCACCCTGAACCCGCTGTTTAACACCGAGAACGGCGCCGGGACCGCGATCGCCCGCGCGCTCGACCAGGGGTACACGTTCGACGAGAACCAGGACGTCTTCCCGCTGCTGTACGACATGTCCACCGAGGACGGCGAGGTGTGGACGTTCGACGTGCGGGAGAACCTCCAGTTCAGCGAGCCGTACGGACAGGTCACCGCCGAGGACTTCGTCTACCTTATCCAGGAGCTCCACCAGGCAGACTGGGCGCCCACCGCGGCGTCGACCAGCTGGGACGGCGTCACCGTCGAGCAGACGGGCGAGTTCCAGTTCGAGGCGACGCTCGAGTCCCCGAACATCCTGTGGCCCAAGACGTACGACCCGCTCCTGTACCCGATCCCGAAGGACCTTCTCCAGCCGTACGTCGAGGAGGAGGACGTCCAGGGTCTCGAGCAGGACGAGGAGCTGCTCGAACTCCAGTTCGCCGGGAACCTCGGCGCGTTCGAGCTCACGGCGTGGAACCGCGGCTCCGGAACGGAGTACACCCGTAACGACGAGTACTACCTCCGCGACATCGACGAGGGGCCCGACCTGTTCTCGGAGGGGCCGTACTTCGAGTCCGCCTCGATCAGCGTCGTTCGGGAGCAGGCCTCCCGCCTCGGTGCGCTCAGGACCGGCGAGGCCGACGCGGCCGCGATTCCGCCGGAGCAGTACGAGTCGTACCAAGAGAACGAGAACGTCGACGTCCTTCAGGTCCCGACACCGTACAACACGATCATCTCCGTGAACCAGCGCGCGAACGGCTGGAGCGCCGGTCCGGGGAACCTCTTCCAGCTGGTCCCGTTCCGCCAGGCGATGGCGGCGGCGATCAGCAAGCAGGACCTCATCCAAGGCGTCTACCGCGGGCTCGCGTCGCCGCACTTCACGTGGCAGCCCCGCTGGTCCCAGTTCTACCCGTCGACGGACGAGTAAGCCCGAATCACCCCGTTTTCACCTCACCAGTTTAGACATCACATGGGATTTGGAAGATACGTTAGCGCTCGGGTCCTCTGGGCGGCAGTGGTATCGCTCATCATCGTCACGGTCACGTTCCTGCTGCTCTCGGCCGCCCCGAACCCGGCCGTCCGGCGGGCGGCGACGCAGGCGGCGCTCCAGGGGGGCGACCCGGCGGAGGCCGCCGAGCGGGTCCGCGAGCTGCGCGGGCTCGACGAGCCGCTGTACGTCAGGTACATGGACTTCCTCCGGAACGTCTACACGCTCGACTGGGGCTGGTCGGTGAGCACCAGTATGCCCGTGACCGAGGCGGTCACGAACGCGCTGTACTACACCGCGCAGTACTCGATCCCCTGGACGATCCTCACGATCATCCTCGGGCCGCTCGTCGGCGTCTACTCCGCAGCGAACATGTACAGCTGGAAGGACCACGCGGCGACCGGGTTCGCCTTCTTCGGCTACGCCATCCCGAACTTCTTCTTCGGGATCATCCTGCTGTTGATCTTCGGGGTGTGGCTGGAGTGGATACCGGTCATCTACAAGCCGGAGGTTCCGGTGTTCAGCGTTCAGAACGCGATCCAGCTGACGCTGCCGGTGTTCGTGCTGGTCACCGGATCGATCGGCGCCGTCATGCGGGTCTCCCGGAACGAGTCCGCGGAGTTCCAGAACGCCGACTTCATGAAGACGGCGAAGGCGAAGGGAGTATCACCGCTCCGCGCGTACGCCTACCACGTCATGCGGCCGACGCTCGTCCCGCTTTCGACGACCCTCGTCGGACAGCTCCTCGCGCTGTTCCTCGGCGCGTCGCTGCTCGTCGAGGTCGTGTTCGGTATCCCCGGGCTCGGACGGTTGACGTACAACGCGCTGATCCAACAGGACACGAACCTCGTATTGGGGACGACGCTGTTCTTCACGTTCGTCGCCGTCATCGGGAACCTCATCGAGGACCTCGTGTTCACCGTGCTCGACCCGCGGATCAGCTACGATGACAGGTAACACAACGGAGAACAATGGCTACTGAGAAATCCGAACGATTCGATCAAGTCGACTGGAACGACCTCTCGCGGTCGGGGCGGTTCGACCTGTCCGTCAACTCGCTCGGGATGCTGCTGACGACGATCCCGCTCGCGCTGCTCGGCGTGTACGACTGGCAGTTCCTCGGTGAGCGGACTCCGACGTTCGAGTTTATCGGCCTCGAGCAGAATCTGGAGACGCTCGACTTCTTTTTCATCTTCACGCTGTTCTTAGCGTTCTGGTACCTCGTCTTACCGCTGTACCAGAACCCGCGGATGACGCGGTACTACTGGAAGGAGTTCAGGCGCAACCGGCCGGCGGTCGTGAGCCTCGGCTGGCTCGGCGTCGTGTTCGTCGGCGGCATCGTCGGACCGCTGATCCTGAACGCGCCACAGCAGGACCTCCTCATCGCCTACCAGCCGCCGGTGTTCACCTCCGTCGCGGACACGACGCCGGCGACCTGCGTCGGCGAGGTGATGAACGGTCGGTGTTACGGGACCTGGCAACATCCGCTCGGAACCACGGGGGGCGGGAAGGACGTGTTCACGATGATCGTCTACGGGATGACGATCAGCATGCAGATCGGGTTCATCACGACGACCATCGTCGCCACGATCGGGATCACGTTCGGCACGCTGAGCGCGTACTCGGGCGGCTGGGTCGACGAGATCATGATGCGGTTCGTCGACATCATCCTCTCGTTCCCGACGTTCCTGATGTTCCTGCTCATCCTCTACATCTACGGCGCGGGGCTGGGCATGTTCATCGTGGTCTTCTCGCTGTTCGCCTGGGGCGGCACCGCCCGGTACATCCGGAGCAAGTCGCTGTCCATCTCCGAAGAGGAGTTCATCAAGGCGAGCCGCATCAGCGGCGCGAGCACGTATCAGGTGATCCGCGGGCACGTCGTGCCGAACGCGGCGAGCAGCATCATCACGCAGCTCACGCTGCTC
Organism: Halorubrum sp. SP3; assembly: GCF_005435195.1. NCBI lineage: Archaea > Methanobacteriati > Methanobacteriota > Halobacteria > Halobacteriales > Haloferacaceae > Halorubrum > Halorubrum sp. SP3. The sequence continues at coordinate 58,438 of NZ_SGTU01000014.1, forward strand.
ATCCCCGGCTTCCTGCTCGCGGAGGCGCAGCTCGCGTTCCTCGGGGTCGGCGACTCGACGGTTCCCTCTTGGGGACAGCTCATCGCCACCGGCCGGAGCGACCTCTCGTTCGCCCCGTGGATCGTGTTAGCGCCCGGTATCGTGCTGTTCCTGACCATCCTCGCGTTCAACTTCCTCGGCGACGCGCTGTTGGACGCGTTGAACCCCGAAGCGGAGGCCGAGAACGGATAATGTCTGCCGATCAACCACTACTCGAGGTCGAGAACCTCACGACGACGTTCAGCACCGACAACGGAACCCTCACCGCGGTCGACGGGATCGACTTCAGCGTCGACACCGGCGAGACCGTCTGTATCGTCGGCGAGTCGGGGTCCGGCAAGACGGTCGCGACGGAGTCGATCACCAGGATCATCAACACGCCGCCGGGCGAGATCGAGGGGACCGTCCGGTACAAGGGGCGCGACCTGCTGTCGCTCCCCGAGTCGGAGCTCCGGCAGATTCGGGGCAACGATATCGCGCACATCTTCCAGAACCCGCAGGAGGCGATGAACCACTGCTACACCGTCGGGTGGCAGATCGTCGAGGCGCTTCAGATCCATCAGGACGTCTCCGACGACGAGGCCCGCGCGAGGGCGGTCGACCTCATGGACCGCGTCGGGATCGCGAACGCGAGTTCGCGCTTCGACGACTATCCCCACGAGTTCTCCGGCGGACAGAAACAGCGCGTGATGATCGCGATGGCACTCGTCGGTGACCCGGACCTGCTCATCGCCGACGAGCCGACGACCGCGCTCGACGTGACGGTTCAAGCGCAGATCCTGAAGCTCCTCGACGACCTCCAGGAGGAGTTCGAGATGGGAATCCTGTTCGTCACGCACGACCTCGGCGTCGTCGCGGAGATCGCCGACCGGATCGTCGTGATGTACGCCGGGAAGGTGATGGAGCGGGGCGGCGTGCTCGACATCTTCGATCACCCCGGGCATCCGTACACCCAACAGCTGTTGGAGTGTCTCCCGGAGTTCGGCGGGACCGGCGGCGGGATCTCGGGAACCCTCCCGGACCCCTACGACCCGCCGGAGGGGTGCCGGTTCGCGCCGCGGTGCGAGTACGCCGAGGAGGCGTGCCGCACGGGCGAACAGCCCGAGGAGGTGGAGGTAGCGCCGGGCCAACGCGTCTCCTGTGTCCACTACGGCCCGGGCGGAAACCCCTCGATCGTCCGGAACGACGAGTTCGGGCCGATCGACGGGGACGGAACCGCGCCGACCGACGGCGAAAGCGAGGTGGGGCCCGCGGATGACTGAGCCGCTGTTGTCGGTCCGCGACCTGGAGAAGCACTATCCGATCCGGAAGGGTATCTTCAACCGGCAGGTCGGCGCCGCCCGCGCCGTCGACGGGATCAGCTTCGACATCGCGGAGGGCGAGACCCTCGGGCTCGTCGGCGAGTCCGGCTGCGGGAAGTCGACCGCGGCGAGTTCGGTCATCCACTTGGAGGAGCCGACCTCGGGAGAGGTCATCTTCAACGGGAACGGTCGCGAGGGCGCGACGCGGAACTCCGACGGGACGCATCCCAACGACGTGACGAAGTTCGACGACGACGAGCTGATGGAGTTCCGGCGGGGCGCACAGATGATATTCCAGGACCCGTCATCCAGCTTCGACCCGCGGATGTCGGTCGGGAACGCGGTCGGTGAACTCCTCAAGGTCCACGGCATGAACGACCGCCACCGACGACGTGCGATCGTCGAGGACCTACTCGAACGCGTCGGGCTCTCGGCGAGCGACTTCGACCGGTATCCCCACGAGTTCTCCGGCGGCCAGAAGCAGCGGATCGCGCTGGCCCGGGCGCTCGTGTTGAATCCGGACCTCATCATCGCCGACGAACCGGTGAGCGCCCTCGACGTCTCCATCCAGGCGGAGATCCTCTCGCTGATCAACGACCTCCAAGAGGAGTTCGGACTGTCGTTGCTGTTCATCAGCCACGACATGTCCGTAATCCGGCAGGTCTGCGACCGCGTGGCCGTGATGTACCTCGGCGAGATCGTCGAGATCGGGCCGGTCGAGGAGATCTTCACGAACCCGCAGCACCCCTACACCGAGGCGCTGCTATCGTCGATACCGACGCCGGACCCGCGGTCGAAAGTCGGCGGTATCGAGCTGAAAGGCACCGTGCCGAGCCCGACGAACCCGCCGAGCGGCTGTCGGTTCCACACGCGGTGTCACAAGGTGATCCAGCCGGAGGGCGTCGACATCGACCAGGAGGACTGGCGGGGGTTGTTGAACCTCCGCGACAACGTCGCCGCGGGCGAAGTCGACGTCGAACAGATCCGCGAGAACCTCGCGGCCGGCGGAACGGAACCGACGGAATCGGCGGTCAGCGAGGAGATCCGCCACGAGTTCGACATCGGCGAGACGGTCGACGACCCCGACCTCGAACGGACGCTCTCGGAGGCGATCGAACACCTGTTCGAGGACGACGCCGAGCGAGCGGGGGAAGTCCTCGCAGACGCGATCAGGACGCCCTGCGCCGAGACCGTCCCCGAACGGACGGTTCACGCCCCCGACCACGAGTCCGCCTGCCTGCGACACGGAGAGCGAGTGCCGGCGGAGCCGAACCCCGCGGACGACTGATTCGGGAGTCCGAATCGGGGACGGTCATTCGGCCGCCGACGCGAGCGACGCCGGATCGACGCATCGCGGCTCTGGTACGGCCACATCCGCCGGAGCCACCGCCACGTCGCCGCGGGGTTCGTCGGCGTCGTCGTCCGCCTCGCCGTCGGCGCGCGGCGACGCGAGCACGGCGGTCCCACCGACGGAGAGCGGAGCGACGAGGCCGGCCGCGACGGCCGGGGGGTCCGAGAAGGGTCGACGGAGAACCACGCGCGTCCCCTCGTTCAGCCGGGCCTCCTCGACGGCGGCCGCGGCGAGCGAACACAGCTCGCGGTGGCTGAATTCCCGGTTCGGTCCGACGATGGCGGCGTCCGCGGGACCGACCTCGCTCGGTGGCGTCCCCGGGTTCTCGCTCCACAGCTCCTGCTCCCAGTGCGTGGTGTCGGCCCGCTCCGGCGATCCGCCGAACGCGGCGAGGTTCGTACCCGGTGCCGGATCGAGGTCGGCCGCGGTTGCGACCGGCGCGAGCACGACGCGGTCGCCCGCCTCGATCCCCGCTTCCGGGTCGAACCGGACCGGCGCGCCGACGGCGGCCGCGCCGAGGAACGCGAGCGTCGTGTGGAACCCCGGCGTCGGGTCGACGGCGACGGTCGCACCCCCCCGGACGCCGAGGTACCGGAGCACGTTCGCCGCCTTGTAGCCGTTCGTGATCAGGTCGTGATAGGTTCGCTCCCGTCCGTCCGGCGTACCGAGCGCCGTGTCCCGGGTACGCCGGTCGCGCGCGAGGAGGTCGCCGACGAGATCCATACGAGTCCCTCGTGGCGGACAAGCCTTAACGCTGCGGCGTCGGCCGGCGGAGCTGCGGCCGAACGCGGTCGAGTCGACGCCGGCGTCAGGGTGCGCCGGCGATGACGATCATTGAGCCGGCGTCAGGGTGCGCCGGCGATGACGATCATCGAGCCGGCGTCAGGGTGCGCCGGCGATGACGATCATCGAGCCGGCGTCAGGGTGCGCCGGCGATGA
>NZ_SGTU01000014.1:62077-82494 GCF_005435195.1 Halorubrum sp. SP3
AGGGTGCGCCGGCGATGACGATCATCGAGCCGGCGTCAGGGTGCGCCGGCGATGATCATCTTCGAACCGTCGGCCGAGAAGACGAGGTCGCGCGCGGATCCGGGGTCGACGCGGACCGCGTCACCGGGAGCGAGCTCGACGGCGTCGCCGTCGACGGTGAGCGTCGCCTCGCCGTGGAGCAGCACGTACACCTCCTCATGGTCGGCGTCGGCGTGGTCGTGTTCCATTCCCTCCCACCCGTCGTCGGCCTCGACGACGGTCACGCCGAGGCGCTCGCAGTCGAGCGCGTCACGGAGGAAGTACATGCCGGGCGCGCGCGGTTCGACGTCGTCGTAGGCCGTCGTGTCGTAGCCCATGGTCTAGCGGACGGGCCGAGAGACGGAAAAGCTACGGGCCGCGGAAGGCGAGGCGAGACGGAGACCGAGATCGGTCGAGGCCGCTCAGAAAGAGCTCTTCAGCTTCTCGAAGAAGCCGCCGCCGACATCGATGTCCTCGCCGCCGGCCTCTGCGAACGCCTCCAGCGCCTCGCGCTGCTCCTCGTTGAGCGACTCGGGGACGACCACGCCGACCTGAACGTAGAGGTCGCCGCGCCCGCGTCGACGGAGTCGTGGCATTCCCTTCCCCTGTAGCCGGAACGTTTCGCCGCTCTGCGTGCCCGCCGGCACGTCCATCTCGACGCTGCCGTCGACCGTCTCCACCTCGACGGTGTCACCGAAGACGGCCTGCGGGAAGGAGATCGCCTCGTTGACGCGGAGGTCGTCGCCGTCGCGCTCGAACCGGTCGCCGACGTCGACGTCGACCTCGATGAGCAGGTCGCCCTTCGGACCGCCGTTCTCGCCGGGAGCGCCCTCGCGCTCCATCCGGAGGCTCTGTCCGGAGCGGATACCGGCCGGGATGTCGACCGAGAGCGTCGCCTCCTCGCGGACGACACCGTCCCCGCCGCAGTCGGGGCAGTCCTCGCTGTACAGTTCGCCCTCGCCTCCGCAGCGGGGACACGTCGACGTCTGCTGAACGCGCCCGAGCGGCGTCTGTTGAACCTGCTGGACCTGTCCGCGGCCGTTACACTGCGAACAGGTCTCCACGTCGGCGTCGGGGGGATGACCGGCGCCGTCGCAGGTGGCACAGGTCGTCGGTCGCGTGAGCGTGACTTCCTTGGTCGCGCCCGCGAACGCCTCCTCGAGGTCGATGGTCAGCCCCGTCTTGAGGTCGCGCCCCTGTCGCGGGCGGTTGCCGCCGCCACCGCCGCCGCGGCCGCGACCGCCGCCCCCGCCGAAGAACTGGTTGAAGATGTCCTCGAACCCGCCGGCGCCCCCGGCGCCACCCGCGCCGCCGAAGGGACCGCCGGCGCCGCCCGGACCGCCGCCCCCGCCCGTCGCGCCGCGCTTGTCGGCCTCGGTGAACCGATCGTGGCCCATCTGGTCGTACTGCTTCCGCTTCTGCTCGTCGGTGAGCACCTCCTTGGCCTTCTGGATCTTCTTGAACCGCTCCTCGGCGTTCTCGTCGTCGCTGACGTCCGGGTGGTGTTCGGCGGCCTGCTTGCGGTACGCCTTCTTTATTTCCTCCTCGCTGGCGTCCCGTGACACGCCGAGGACGTCGTAGAAATCTTCGCTCATGCGTTGCGTTCGTTGAATGGTGTTGATCGGTCGGTCGGTTTAAGCGACGGGGTCGAAACGTCGAGAACCGGGTCTGAGAGGGTTACTCCTCGTCGTCGTCCACGTCTTCGAAGTCGGCGTCGACGTACTCCTCGTCGTCGTCGGCACCGCCGGGGCCCGCCGCACCGCCGGGACCGGCGCCGCCCATACCGCCCATACCGCCGGGACCGGCGCCGCCGGCACCACCGGGACCGGCCTGTGCGGCCTGCCCCTCGTACATCTGCTTGCCGATCTCCTGGAGTTCCTCGGTGAGCGCCTCGGTGGCGGACTCGATCTCGTCGGTGTCGGCGTCCTCGTCTTCGAGCACGTCCTCGACCTCCTCGATGGCCGCCTCGATGTCGGCGACGAGCTCGTCGTCGTCGAGCTCCTCCTCGTTCTCCTCTAAGAGGGTCTCGGCGCGCTGGATCGTCGTCTCGGCCTCGTTTCGGGCCTCGATCCGCTCGCGACGGGCCTCGTCCTCCTCGGCGTGCTTCTCGGCCTCCTCTTGCATCTCCTCGATCTCCTCGTCGGAGAGGCCGACGCCGCCCTCGATGGTGATCGACTCGGCGTTGCCCGAGCCCTGGTCTTCGGCCTCGACGTTGACGATACCGTTCTCGTCGATGTTGAACGAGACCTCGATCTGCGGGGTTCCGGCCGGCGCCGGCGGGATGCCGGAGAGCTGGAACGCGCCGAGCAGCTCGTTCTCGTCGGCGATCTCGCGTTCCCCCTGGAAGACGCGGACGTTGACGGAGGTCTGGTTGTCCGCGGCCGTGGTGAACACCTTCGACTCCTCGGTCGGAATGGTGGTGTTCTTCTCGATGAGCCGCTCGAAGAGGCCGCCCTTCACCTCGATACCGAGCGAGAGCGGGGTCACGTCCAGCAGAACGATGTCGTCGACGTCGCCGGAGAGCACGCCGCCCTGAACCGCCGCGCCGAGCGCGACCGCCTCGTCGGGGTTGACGTTCTTCTTCGGCTCCTGGCCGACGAGCTCCTCGACCTGCTCCTGGACCTGCGGCATCCGGGTGGAGCCGCCGACGAGGATGACCTCGTCGATGTCCGACTTCGAGTAGCCGGCGTCTTCGAGCGCCTGCTCGGTCGGCTCGACGGTACGCTCGATGAGGTCCGAGGTGAGGTTCTCGAACGTCGCGCGGGTGACGGACTGTTCGAGGTGGACCGGACCGCTGTCGGTCGCGGTGATGAACGGGAGGTTGACCGTGGTCTCCTTCTTGTTCGACAGCTCGATCTTCGCCTCCTCGGCGGCGTCCTTCAGCCGCTGGAGCGCCTGCCGGTCGTCGCGGAGGTCGATCCCGTGGTCGTTTTCGAACTCGTCGGCGAGGTGGTCGATGAGCGCCTCGTCCCAGTCGTCGCCGCCGAGGTCGTTGTCCCCGTTCGTGGCGACGACCTCGTAGACGCCGCCGCCGAGATCGAGGACAGACACGTCGAACGTACCGCCCCCGAGGTCGTAGACGAGGACGGTCTGGTCGGACTCGTCGTCGAGGCCGTACGCCATGGAGGCGGCGGTCGGCTCGTTGACGATGCGCTCGACGTCGAAGCCGGCGATCTCGCCGGCGTCCTTCGTCGCCTGCCGCTGCTTGTCGTTGAAGTAGGCGGGAACGGTGATGACCGCCTTCTCGACGTCGTCGCCGAGGTACTCCTCGGCGTCGCGTTTGATCTTCTGGAGGATCATCGCCGAGACCTGCTCGGGCGTGTACTCCTCGTCGCCGATCTCGACGGAGTAGCCGTCCTCGCCCATGTGCCGCTTGATCGACTGGATCGTGCGGTCGGGGTTCTGGACGGCCTGGTTCTTCGCCGGCTTGCCGACGAGGCGCTCGTCGTCGTCGGCGAACGCGACGACCGAGGGCGTCGTCCGGTCGCCCTCGGCGTTGGCGATGATCTCGGGCTCGTCGCCCTCCATCACCGCGAACGCGGAGTTGGTGGTACCGAGGTCGATACCGAGAATTTTGTTGCTCGCCATCTTGCTCATAGGTAGCGGCTTGTTTCGGTTAAAGGTTACTAGACGGCGCGATCCCACCGGGAGATAAAAGTCGCTGCCGTCGTGCGGTTTCTCGATCGTGTGAGTCGCTCACATCGGTGTCTTTATACAGATCCGCAAACGCAGCGGCGTTTCGCGGCCGGTCGAGACGCAAGCGGTCGCCGGACCGATCCGTGCCGGCGACTCAGATCCCGCTAACGAGGTCCTCGAGCACGGCCTCGGGATCGTCGGCCTTCGCGACGCCGGAGGCCAGCAGCACGCCGGCGGCGCCGAGGTCGCCGGCGGTCGCGACGTCCTCGCCGGTCGAGACGCCGGCGCCGCAGAACACGTCGACCGCGGGGTCGACGGCCTCGGCGGCCGCGACGGCGTCCTCGACGATCCCGGGGTCGGCGGTGGCGACGGAGACGTCGCCGCCGATGAGTTCCGGGGGCTCGACGGCGACCGCGTCGGGACCGAGCGCGGCGGCGGCCCCGACCTGAGCCGGGTTGTTCGCGCAGACGATCGTCTCGAGGTCGGCTCGCTCGGCGGCCCCGACCGAGCCGTCGATGTCCGCGAGCTTCAGCCGTTTCTCGGAGTGGTTGATCAGCGTCCCCTCGGCGCCGTTATCGGCGGCGGCCTCGGCGAGGGTCGACCCCGTGTGCGAGCCGTGGGCGTTCGGCGAGACGTGCTGCGCCCACGTCTCGACGCCGGTGTCCGCGACGCGGGCGAGGTCGGCGGCCTGCGGCGAGACCGCGATCCGCGCGCCGGACGCCTCGGCCACGTCGCGGGCGGCGGTCGCGACGTCGATCGGATCGCACGGGTACGCCTTGAGGTTCACCAGGATGAACATACGCGCATTCGGGCGGCGCGGCGCAAATAGCTTCGTGGTTCGCGGCGCTCCCGGGCGAGTCGTCGTCCCAACGACCCACCCGCGAGCCTCGGTTCCGAGGAGCGCTCCCGGCCTCCGGAGCAGAAACGACCTTATACCCCGACGCTGTGGGTCCGACAAGAGATGTCCCTCATCGAGCTCATCGCGGGCGTGGAAGCTCACGAGGCCACGCTGACCGTGTTCAACGCCGACCCGGCGGTGACGGACGAGCTCCGACGGCACTTCGCCGACCGGAACGTCCGGATCGTCGCCGACCAGACCGCGTCGGGGCCGGAGGAGTTCGCCGTGCTGGCGCGGGACGGGGAGTTCGTCACGGCCGCGACCGTCGACGACCTCCTGTCGCGGCCGAGCGGGGACGAGACGGAGGGTTCCAGCGCCGGAGACGGCGAGCCCCGAGCGCGGGGCGGCGCCGGCGACCGCGTCGGACGGCCGGTGTTGGACCACCTCGACGAGACGATGTTCACCTCCTACTCCCGGGAGGACATGGTCGCCGCGTCCCGGGAGATAGAGGACCGCGCGTGGCGGGTCGGGAACGGGGAGCTCCACGCGGGGTTCCAGACGCTCGACGTGCTCAGCGGCGAGTCGGAGACGTACGACCTGCTGGGCGAGAAGGCGGACTTGGACGTACACGCGTACGCGGCCGCCGAGGGCGAGGCGCCCGAGACGGACCACTACACCGTTCACACGGGTCGGACCGCCGAGCTGCGCGAGACCTGGTTCGTCGCCTACGACGGGGGCGGTTACGACGAGGCGAAGTGCGCGCTGCTCGCCGAGGAGCGGGCGCCGGGCGAGTTCTACGGCTTCTGGAGCTACGACCCGGAGACCGTCGACTACATCATCGACTACCTCACGGAGCGGTACGGGGTTCGGGCCGCCGAGGACGCTGACGGGACCGGAGTTCCGGGAGAGGGCGCGACGAGGGGCGACGCGGGCGGCGAGGAGAGCGAGTAGCGCGGCCCGGCGGTGACCGGGCCGGTCGGTCCGCGCGTCAGTCCTTCCGCTTGACCACGTCGCCGAGCGTCATCGTGCCGGCGTCGTCGGTCTCCCAGTCGGCGTCGTCGGCCGACTGCCCCTCGACCAGGGAGATGTCGAGCGCGCGTTCGAGCTTGCGCTGGACCTCGTCGGTCGGGAGCGTGTCACCGCGTTCGAGCTTGCGGATGAGGCTCGCCTTCTCGTTGAGCTGGTCGGCCAGCTCCTCCTGGCTCAGCCCGCGCGACTCGCGCGCCTCCCGGATCCGCTCGTCGTAGTCGGTGGCGATCTCGTCCATGTCGTCGAACATGTCGCGGGGACGGGTCGAGCCGCCGGAGCTTCCGGAACTGCTCGACGAGCCGGACGAGCCGGACGACGAGGACGACGTCCCGGTGCTGGAGCTAGTGGAGTACTTGCCGCCGCCGGAGCCCGTCGACTCGTCGCGGACCTCGGTGCCGAAGTCCGTACACGAGCTACAGAGCTCCAGTTCGGCGCCTTCGACCTTCGTCGTCGTCAACGAGGCCTCGTCGGCGCCGCACATCTCACACTGGGGCATACGCGTCGCTAACGCTCCCGGTGATATAAAGGGTGTGCCGCGGCGCCGCGGGGACCCGGTTCCGTTCGGCCGTCGCGTCGACCGCGCTCGGAGTTCGGTGCCGCACCGAGCGCAATCGTGCCGCGGCCGGTACCCACTTGTCGCCGCGGCCGGCAGAGTGGGTATGGACGTCCACGTCACGCGCTCACACCTCCGGGGGACCGCCCGCGCGCCGCCGTCGAAGAGCTACACGCACCGCGCGCTGCTCGCGGCCGGCTACAGCGGCGGCGCGACCGTCGAGTCGCCGCTCGTCTCCGCCGACACGCGGGCGACCGCTCGCGCCGTGGCCGCGTTCGGCGGGTCGGCCGCGCCTGCCGGGAGCGAGCGCGGCGGCGACCGACCCGCCGAGATCCCGGACGACGCCGATGCGCTCGCGGTCGAGGGGTTCGGCGGGCGCCCCGGAGTCCCCGACGACGTGATCGACTGCGCGAACTCCGGGACGACGATGCGGCTCGTCACCGCCGCGGCCGCGCTCGCTGACGGCACCAGCGTGCTCACCGGCGACGGGTCGCTGCGCTCGCGGCCGCAAGGCCCGCTCCTCGACGCGCTCGGCGAGCTCGGCGTCCGCGCGGAGTCGACCCGCGGCAACGGGCAGGCGCCGCTCGTCGTCTCGGGCCCACTTTCCGGCGGCGAGGTCGCGATCCCGGGCGACGTCTCCTCGCAGTACGTCACCGCGCTGCTGATGGCGGGCGCGGTCATCGACGAGGGAGTCGAGGTCGAGCTCACGACCGACCTCAAATCCGCGCCGTACGTCGACATCACGCTCGAACTCCTCGCCGACTTCGGCGTCGAGGCGACCCCGGTCGACGCGGCCGGCGACCCGCTCGACGGCGCCGCCGGCGCCGCCGGCTTCTCCGTCCCGGGCGGCCAGACCTACGCGCCGAGCGGCGGGACGTACGCGGTCCCCGGCGACTTCTCGTCCATCTCGTACCTGCTCGGCGCGGGCGCGGTCGCGGCCGAACCCGGCGAGACGGTCCGAATCGAGGGCGCGCGGCCGAGCGCGCAGGGCGACGCCGCCATCGTCGAGGTCGTCGAGGAGATGGGCGCGCCCGTCGACTGGGACCGCGAGGCCGGCGAGATAGCGGTCGAGCGCGCCGATCTCTCCGGCGTGACCGTCGACGTGGGTGACACGCCGGACCTGCTTCCGACGATCGCCGCGCTGGGCGCCGTGGCGGACGGCGACACCCGGATCGAGAACTGCGAGCACGTCCGGTACAAGGAGACCGACCGCGTCTCCGCGATGGCCGAGGAGCTCGGGACGCTCGGCGCGGAGACCACGGAGGAATCAGACGTGCTCACGGTCCACGGCTCCGAGAGCGACCTCGCGGGCGCGACCGTCGACGGCCGAGGCGACCACCGGATCGTGATGGCGCTCGCGGTCGCTGCGCTGGCGGCCGAGGGAACGACGACGATCCGGGGCGCCGAGCACGTCGACGTCTCCTTCCCGGGCTTCTTCGACGCGATGGCCGACCTCGGGATGGACGTCGAGCGCGAGGGCGTGATCGAATAGTTCATTCACAAACGAACGGCGGTGCGGTGGCGCGCGCCTCCGAGGGGCCGCCCGTGGTGGCCGCGAGGAGCGCGTGCGAGGGAGTCGCGAGCGCCCGCAGGGCGTGAGCGACGAGGCTGGGGAGGCGTGAGGCGCGGTCCCGCGAGCGACCAGAGGGAGCGAGCGGGAGTAAGGAAGTCGCAGCCTGCGCAGCGACCGAAGGGAGCGAGCAGGACCGTCTTCCGGTGGTGCGGTCGCGGTCGGGTGGGATTCAAAGGGGCAGCCGCGAGGCCGCCGTAGGCGACGTAAGCACCGCAGGGAGCGAACGAAGTGAGCGACCGAGGAGCGCAACGAGCGTACGGCGGCCTCGCGGCTGGGGCTTTGGCGGTGTTCACCGCCGGCCTCTCGTCGGTCGCGTATTACCGAGCGGCTGGGGCTTCGTGAGTGCTCGTCGTCGAGTCAGCGACCTTACTGATCGCCCGTCTTTCGAAACGGATCGCAACGCTATCTTATCGGGACCGACGGGTACAGGTGTCCGCCGGAACGACACGCTGGTATGGACGACATCGACGTCGAGCCGGTCGACCGGGTCGACGAGCCCGAAGACGAGGGGGCCGACGAGGCCGACACCGCCGTCGAGCCCGCGGAGACGGACGAGGCGCTGACCGTCGACGACGACCTCGCCGACCTCCCGGCGGGCGTCGACGCGCCCGACTACGTGCTGTACGGCGGGAAGGGGGGCGTGGGAAAGACGACGATGGCGGCCGCGACGGGGCTCGCCTCGGCCGCGGGCGGCGTCCGGACGCTCGTCGTCTCCACCGACCCCGCGCACTCGCTGTCCGACACCTACGAGACGGAGATCCCCGCGGAGCCGGCGCGCGTCCGCGAGGACCTTCCCCTCTACGCCGCCGAGATCGACCCCGACGCCGCGATGGAGGAGGGGATGTTCGGCGCCGACGCCGACCCGCTCGGGGGACTCGGGGAGATGGGCGACGCGATGGGCGGGATGGGCGGCGACGGGCCGATGGGCGGCGCCGACGCCGGGGCGGCGGGCGAGGACGGAGAGGGGCTCGGCGGCCTCCTCGGCGGGACGATGCCCGGCGCCGACGAGGCGGCGGCGATGCGCCAGCTGCTGGAGTACCTCGACGACCCGCGGTTCGACCGCGTCGTCGTCGACACCGCGCCGACCGGCCACACCCTCCGGCTGCTCCAGCTGCCCGAGATAATGGACTCGATGCTCGGCCGCGTGATGAAGCTCCGCCAGCGCTTCTCGGGGATGATGGACGGGATCAAGGGGATGTTCGGCGGGGGCGACGACGAGCCCGACCCCTCCGCCGACCTCGAGGAGCTCCGCGAGCGCATCGAGCGCCTGCGGGCCGTCCTCCGCGACCCCGCGAAGACCGACTTCCGCGTCGTGATGATCCCCGAGGAAATGAGCGTCGTCGAGTCCGAGCGGCTCGTCGCCCGACTCGACGAGTTCGGTATTCCGGTGAACACGCTCGTCGTCAATCGGGTGATGGAGGGCGTCGACGACGTGACCGGCGGGGGCGCGAACGGGATCGACCCCGACTGGGTCGTGGAGCCGAACCCCGACACCTGCGAGTTCTGCGCGCGCCGCTGGGAGGTCCAACAGAACGCGCTCCGCGAGGCGACGGACCTGTTCCGCGCCCGCGAGGTGAAGCGCGTGCCGCTGCTCGCGAACGAGGTGCGGGGCGAGGCCGCGCTGCGGGTCGTCGCTGCCTGCCTGAACTGAGCTTCGAGCCGCGGCCGCGCCGTCGGTTCTACTCGGGCACGCTCCCGAGCAGTCGGTCCCGGACTATCTCCGCGACGCCCGAGAGGTGCGCCTGTCCGAACAGCCCCACCAGGACCGCGCCGACGGTGTTGTACATGAGATCCAGGATCGTGTCGTCGAGCCCGTGTTGCGCCAGCGGCATGTCGATCCCCGTTTCGGTCGCGACGATGTCGAGGCCGAACTCGAACAGCTCCCAGAGCACGCCGAACGCGAGGACCATGACGACGATGAAGACGAACGCGAACCGCGACGGGATCCGGATCCCGTTGCTGTGGAGGTCGACCGCCCGCAGCGTCGTGTACCCGACCGCGGCGACCAGCGAGGCCGACAGCGCGTGTGTCATGTGGTCCCACCACTCGACCCGGGCGTAGAACCCGGCCGACCCGACCGTGTGAAGGAACACCGCCATCGTGATCCACAGCGCGAGCCACGGGTCCAGCGGGAGGTCGTACCGACGTTCGAGCGCCGCCGGAATCAGCGTGACGAGGAAGGCCATGACGCCGTTGCTTATCGCCTTCTGTTCGCCGGCGAGGAAGCCGTACGCGACGATGACGACGAGGAGGACCTGCATCGCGCCGGTGAGCCGCCGCTGCGATTCGAGCGAGGGACGGGGGAGCAGCGTCATCGGCGCACCACCCGCCGAATGACGCGCCGGAGGCGCCGCCCCCGCCGCCGGAAGTAGCCGTCGAAGAGGAGTCCGGCGGCGAGCCCCGCCAGCGTCACGTACAGCCACTCGATCATCAGCGCGTCGTTCGTCGTCAGGTAGGCGGTCCCGGCGCTCTGGTCGAGGTTCCAGCGTAACACCGTCCACACCGCCGCCGTCGCCAGGGTCGCCATCACGACGAAGGCGACCGCGAACCAGTGGGTCACCCGCAGCGACGTGAACATGTGGAGGTCGACGGTGACCACGAGCGCCAGCGCCGCGATGGCGACGTACGTCGCGAACGTGCCGAGTTCGCCGCCGAAGACCGCGCGTACGAGGACCGGCAGCAGCGCGAGACCGACCAGTTCCGCCGGCAGCATCGCCCGCCAGTCACGGGCCGCGGCCGTGGGCGCGAGCACGACCGCACCGAGTCCGACGACGATGGCCGCCGACGGGAGGTCGTAATCGAGCGCGCTCTCGACGAGGACCCCCGCCAGGACCGCGATCATCGCCCACGCGGCGAGCGCGTTGAGCCGCCCGTCGCGGACCAACCGCTCCAGCCGGTCCTCGACGGTCTCCGGCTCGCCGGCGTCCGCCTCGGCCGCCCGCGAGTCGCCGGAGTCCCCCTCGGCGCCGTCCCCGCCGTCGCGCCGTCGATCTCCGTCCATGTCCGGTACGGAGACCGGCGAAGGTTATAACCTGTTGCTACGGGACGGGGTCGCGACCGCGGAACGCGGCTCGACGAGCCGGTGGCACGCCGAACGGACGCCCTTTTACCCCGTACGACCGTTCGACCGGTATGAACTGCCGGCGGTGTGGCACCCCGATCGAGAGGCCGGGGGACTACTGTCTGACCTGTAACACCGCCAACGCCGACGCGGTCGTCGCGGAGTTCGAGACCGACCGCGCGCACCTGACGATGCTCGACGAGGACGCCGTCGTGGGCGAGACGACGATCACCACGCGTCCGGAGGACGACGAGCGCCTGACCGAGGTTCAACTCCGGAACTTCGCCGGCCGCGTCGCCGACGAGGTCCGACGGAAGCGACCCGAGACCGTCTACGCGGCGGGGGAGCGCGAACCGCTCCGCGAGACCCGCGCACAGCTCCACCACGAGTTCTACCGCGTCCCCGACGGCGGCGCGAGCGAGAGCGGCCGGGACGGCGCGGCGACGGCGAACGACGCGCGCGACGGCGACGATCCGGAGGACGTGAGCCCGGTCGTCCGGTGGGTCCTCGGCCGACGCGGCGATCGGTCGCTGGCGGTGGTCGAGACGCCGCCGCGCGAGAAGATCGGCGGCTCACACTCCACGCTCATCGGCGATCGCAAGGGGCGGAAGGCCGTCCAGACAGTCGCGGAGCATCCGCACGTCAAGAAGATCGTCCCCGGTCCAATCGACGCCGGCGGCACGGGCTCGCGGACGGGGCTCCGCGCGAAGGCGACGCGCGCGGGGACGAACGGCAACGTCCGACTCCTCTTGCGCGACGGCTCCAGCGTTCAGGAGAACCGGATCGTCACCACGGCGATGGATCGGGAGACCGGCGAGCGCGTCCGCGAGGACCTCAACGAGGCGCTCCGCGACGCCGAACTCCAAGACGTGTAGCCGCGGGATCGGCGCTCGCGCGCCGCGCCGTTCCGCTCGCTCGTCGCGCCGTTCCGCTCGCGCGCCGCGCCGTTCCGCTCGCTCGTCGCGCCGTTCCGCTCGCTCGTCGCGCCGTTCCGCTCGTTCGTTGCGCCGTTCCGCTCCTCCGTGATCGGATCTGTTCCTCAGTGTATCGATCTCGGGCGCACGGGCCGGAACCGACCGCAACCGACCGCCGCTCTGTCGCGAGGTTTTTCACGAGACCCGGCGTGTCGAACGGTGTGAGCACCCTCGTTACGCTCGGTGCGGGCGTCCTATTCGGCCTGGCGCTCGCGGCGCCGCCCGGCCCGATGAACGCGGTGATCGCCGAGGAGTCGGTCCTCCGCGGTCGCTTCGCCGGCTTCCGGGCCGGGCTCGGCGCGGCGACCGCCGACGCGATCTTCTTCGTCCTCGCGTACGTCGGCGTCGTCGCGGTCGTGGAGTCGTTCCCGCTGTTACAGGGCGTCATGGTCGCGGTCGGCGGCGTCCTGATGCTGTACTTCGCCGTCGGCGCGGCGCAGGGGGCGCGGGCGTCCTTCCGGCCGACCTCGGGCGAGGAGCCGATCGCCGCGGAGGGGAAGGGGTTCCGCAAGGCGCTGGTGCTCGCCTTAACGAACCCCTACCAGGTGCTGTTCTGGCTGACGATCGGCGTCGGGCTCCTCCGGCCGGGGCAGCTCGACGTGCTCGCCCGGCTCCCCGTCGTCGGGAGCGACCTCGCCGGGGTCCTCGTGGTCGCCACCGGCTCGCCCGCGCTCATCGGCGGCTTCTTCCTCGGCGTGTTGACGTGGATCGTCGGCTTCCCGACCGGGCTCGTCGCCGCCGAGCGCCGGATCGAGGCGTTCGCGCCGATCGTCGCCGTCGGCTCCGCCGCCGTGCTCGCCGGCTTCGGCGTCTACTTCCTCTACGACGCCGCGACGACGCTGGCGGCGCTCGGGGCGTAGCGAGCGCGACCGACCGACTTCCCGCCCGCCACCGCCTCCGCGACCGAACGGTTCGCGATCCGCATGGACAACGGCTTTGACCCGTCGGTGCGACCGACCCGTATGTTCGAGAAGACGACGTGGATCAAGCTCCCGCGGAACGTGCTCGTGGGACACGGCGTCCTCGACGACCTCGGGGAGGCGGTCGGCGACCTCTACCTCACGGGGCGGCCGCTGATCGTGACGAGCCCGACGCCCAACGAGATCGCGGGTGACCGCGTCCGGGCGCAGTTC
Source organism: Halorubrum sp. SP3 (assembly GCF_005435195.1). NCBI lineage: Archaea > Methanobacteriati > Methanobacteriota > Halobacteria > Halobacteriales > Haloferacaceae > Halorubrum > Halorubrum sp. SP3. The sequence goes on from NZ_SGTU01000014.1 coordinate 74,893, forward strand.
GACGACCCCGCGACCGCCGTCGTCGAGGAGGCCTCCTTCAACGCCGTCGAGGAACTGAAGGCGACCGCCGAGGCGGTCGACCCCGGCTACCTGATCGCCCTGGGCGGCGGGAAACCCATCGACATCGCGAAGATGGCCGCGGACCACCTCGACGTGGGCTTCGTCTCCGCCCCGACGGTCGCCTCCCACGACGGCATCGTCTCCGGGCGCTCCTCGATCCCAGAGGGCGACACGCGCCACTCGGTCGCGGCCGACCCGCCGCTCGCCGTCGTCGCGGACACGACGCTGCTCGCGGAGGCGCCGTGGCGGCTCACCACCGCGGGCTGTGCCGACATCATCTCCAACTACACCGCGGTGAAGGACTGGCGGCTGGCGCGCCGACTGCGCAACGTCGAGTACAGCGAGTACGCGGGCGCGCTCTCGGAGATGACCGCGGAGCTGCTCGTCGAGAACGCCGACATGATCCGGCCCGGCTTGGAGGAGTCGTCGTGGGTGGTCGTGAAGGCGCTCGTCTCCTCGGGCGTCGCGATGTCGATCGCCGGCTCCTCGCGGCCCGCGTCCGGCGCGGAACACCTCATCTCCCACCAGCTCGACCGGATCGCCCCCGGCAAGGCGCTCCACGGCCACCAGGTCGGCGTCGCGTCGATCATGACCGAGTACCTACACAGCGGCGAGAACGGGCGCTGGAACGCCATCCGCGACGCGCTCGCGGAACTCGACGCGCCGACGACCGCGAGCGAACTGGGGATCGACGACGCGGAGCTGATCGCCGCCCTGACGAGCGCCCACGAGATCCGCGACCGCTACACCATCCTCCAGGGCGGGATCAACGAGGAGGCCGCGGTCGAGGTCGCGACCGCGACGGGCGTCATCGAGCGGTAGTCGCGACGCCGCTGTCGCGACGACGCTTTCGGGACGGGCGGGGGCGAAACGTCCCGCCCGACGGGAGCACCCGAAGCCGACTTATCGCTCCGTTCCCTCCGTCCGATATGTCCACCGCCAGCGTTCGCGAGCGGGCCAAAGCGCGGGCCACAGAGATAACCGTTCTCCTCACGCTCGTGGGTTACGGCGCCGTCGGCGGCGTGTTCCTCGTGCCGGAGTTCCAGGCGCTGTTCCCCACGCTCACGCAGGAGACCGTGAACCTCCTCGCGCACGCCATCGCCGCCGTCAACACGGTCACCGTGATCACCCTCTCGCTCGGGTGGTACTGGATCCGCAACGACGAGGTGAAGAAACACGCCGCGGCGATGACGACCTCGTTCGGCCTCATCCTCCTGTTCCTCGGGATGTACCTCCCGAAGGTCGCCGGCGGCGGCACCAAGGAGTTCGTGTTGGACTCGGCGTACGCCTGGGTCCCGCTGTGGGACCCGGTGTACCCCGCCTACCTGATCATGCTGGCGATTCACATCGTCCTCTCCGTGGTCTCCGTCCCCGTCGTCCTCTACGCGATCGTCCTCGGCCTCACGCACACGGAGCGTGAGCTTCGGAACGAGACGCCCCACCGTCGCGTCGGGCGGATCGCCGCGAGCGCGTGGATCCTCTCGCTCGTACTCGGCGTCGTGACGTACCTCCTGTTGAACCACCTGTACGACTCGACGTTCGCGGCCGCCGAGGCCGCGACGGTCCTCCTGCCGGCCGTGCCGGTCTGAGCGCCCCAGCCGGGCCCTCCCGCTCGCTTCCGGCCGCCCCCGCCGTCGGGTCCCGGCCGCCACCGCCGCCACCGAAACGCTTGAGCGCGGGCCGCGACACGCCTACGCATGACCGACTGGATCGGCGAGACGTTCACGAGCGACGCGGGCTGGAACCACCTCCTCGACCTCGTCGACGTCGGCGACCGGATGGCCGGCTCGGCGGGCGAGCGCGAGGCGCTGGAACTGACCCGAGACGCGTTCGCCGACGCGGGCGCGCGCGACGCGGCGGTCGAGGCGTTCGAGATCCAGGGCTGGGAGCGCGGCGACAGCGCGGTGCGGGGCGCCGCGACCGACGAGCCGGTCGCGGTCGGCCCGAACGCCTGTATCGCGCTGCCGCGGAGCCCGAGCGGCGAGGCGACCGGCGAGTTCGTCGACCTCGCGCACGGCGTCCCCGAGGAGTTCGAGGCGGACCTCGAGGGGACGGTCGTGATGGTCTCGTCGGACACGCCCGACTCGGTCGACCGGTTCATCCACCGCCGGGAGAAGTACTACCGCGCGGTCGACGCGGGCGCCGCCGCCTTCGTCTTCGCCAACCACGTCGAGGGGACGCTCCCGCCGACCGGAAGCGTCGGGACCGCGGACGCGCCCATCGGGGACATCCCGGCGGTCGGCGTCTCGAAGGAGACCGGCGCTCGGCTCGCGCGACGGCACGAGGGCGACAGGCTGACCGTCGCGGTCGACTGCGAGACGCCGACAGCGACGAGCGGGAACGCCGTCGCGGAGCTCGGCCCCGACACCGACGAGCGCCTGATCGTCTCCTCGCACGTCGACGCCCACGACCTCGCGGAGGGCGCGATGGACAACGGGGCGGGTACCGCGACGATCGTTGAGGTCGCGCGGGCGCTCGCGGCGCGCGAGGACGAACTCGACGTGAAGGTGCGGTTCGCCGCGTTCGGCGCCGAGGAGGTCGGTCTCGTCGGGTCGTCGGTGGCCGCCGAGGCGGCCGACCGGGAGGCGGTCCGCGCCGTCGTCAACGTCGACAGCAACGTGTTCGGTCGGACGCTGCGGCTCGATCACCACGAGTTCGACGCGCTGGCGGCGGCCGCCGAGCGCGTGAGCGACCGCTTCGACCACCCGATTTCGACGGGCGGAGAGCTGGTCCCCCACAGCGACCACTGGCCGTTCGTGAAGCGGGGAATTCCGGGGTACATGGTCTCCGGCGAGACCGAGGGGCGCGGCCGCGGCTGGGGACACACGCACGCCGACACGCTCGACAAGCTCGAGTCGCGGAACCTCCGGGAACAGGCGATCCTCCTGACGGAGCTCGTCGTCGACCTCGCGGACGCGGACGCGTCGATCCCGCGCCGCGATCGCGACGCTATCGCCGCGGCGCTCGGAGCCGAGGGGAAAGCGACGGGGATGAAGCTCACCGGCGACTGGCCGTACTGAGCGAAGCGGGCGACGGACGAGAAAACCGGGGGTAACGTGTCGCGCCGGGCCGAAAGAGGTCGGGTCCGGAGTCCGTCAGGCGACGACGAACTGGTTCCAGAACCCTTCGATGACGAAGAACAGCGCGTAGTACGACGACCACACCAACACGATGAGCGACGCGGCGATCGAGCTCTTCGGCGCCTCGATATCCATGTCGTTGCGGGCTTCGACGTTGCGCGCCTCCAACTCGAAGAAGTCCGCAATGAACATCGTGAGCACGAGCACCGACAGGATCGTCCCGCTCACCGGCGAGTCGAGGATGAACAGGAAGCTCAGCAGGACGAGCCCGACGTTCGTGAAGACGTGCGGCGTGTACGCGTCGACGCTGTCGGCCTCTCGCCCCTGTTCGACGTGCCGCCTGTGCGCGAGGTGCCGCGTCGCGAGGTTCGCGACGGTCATCACGAAGATCGCGTACGGCAGCACCGGCCCGACGACCGACAGCCAGCCGAGGGGAACGAGGAACTGCAGTGGGTCCATATCCACCATTTCCGTTCAGGACGTATTAGAGCCTTTCCGATCGACGCGCCCGTCGAAGCGTCACTCCACCGTCGGGGAGAGGAGGTCCACGGTCGTCGCGGTCTCGATCCGGACCGAACGGTGGGGTTCGACCGCTCCCCGTCGGGTCCCGTCGACGACCAACGCGACGGCTTCCGCCTCGCGCTCGACCGCGACGCGGACGCCGCCGCTCGCGACCCACGTGTCCGGCCGCGTCGTGAACGGCGAGATCGGAACGACGGCGAGGCCGCCTCCCGGCGACACCACCGGACCGCCGGCCGCCGCGGCGTACCCGTCGCTGCCGAGCGGCGTCGCGACCACGGCGCCGTCCGCGCGCACCGAGACCGTCTCGCCGTCCGAAAGGGCGATCCCGTACTCCGATATCCGAGCCGGCTCCGCCGTCACGAACGCGACGTCCGCGGCCGCGAACCGACGCCGACCGTCCCCGGTGCCCTCGACCGCTAAAACCGGATGCGCGACCCGCGAGAACTCGTCGAACCGCGCCTCGGCCCCGCCGAGACCACCGACGACGCCGCCGATCCGGTCGGCCGCGAGGCCGGGAGCGACCGCGTGACGGCTGGTCCCGACCGGGAGGACCGGAACCCGGCGCGCGTCCCCCTTCGCGACCGCGCGCATCGCGTCGCGAAGCGCGTCGCCGCCGACCGCGACGACCGCGTCGGCCTCAGTGAGATCGGTGAGACGGGCGCTCGCGGCGGTCGCCGCCGACCGGATCGACGCCGCCGGGGCGCCGTCACCGAGAACTGCGAGACCCCGCGTCGACTCACTCATGCGCGAGGGTGGGGCGAGCGGCGGTGAAAAGCTCCCGGTTCGTCGGCGGGCGTCGGGCGCGACTCCCGAACGGCGTCGAAGCGGACTGGAAAAAGCGAGACGAGCGAGGGTGCGTTCAGTTCGCGGCCGCGTCGTCGTCGTCGTTGATGGCGTCGCGGAGCTGCCGGCTGGCGGGAATGAGGACCCAGAACGTCAGCGCGCCGAGCACCATTAGCCAGAAGAACACGTCGCCCGCGAACACGCCGACCTCGCCGTACGCCGTGTTCACGCCCTCCGCCGGGTTCACGAGCTGTACCACGTCGTAGTACGACGGCGTCCGGTACCAGCCCCCGAAGGTGATCCACCCGAGGCCCCCGATCGCGAACAGGGCGAAGCCCTTGATGAACTCGTCTGCCATTACCTCACGTTTCGCTGGGGTCGTCTTGAGACTTTCCCATCCCCTGTCCGCGGAACCGAGTCCCGAGCACGTACACGGCGGTTCCGAGGAGGATGAACCCCACGCCCGTGATCGCCAGTATCGCCACGAGCACGTCTTCCGGCGGCAGGATACCGGCGTTGTCGAGCAGGTAGACGATGATCGTCCGGACGAAGCTTATCTGAAGCGTCGCGGCGTCGACGAGCGTGAACCCGATCAGGAAGGTGACCACCGCGGCGAGCGTCGAGAAAACTGTCACCGCCTTGTACAGCCGGAACGGGACGACGACCTCGCGGCCGCCCGGGCCCGCCCGCGGACCCGTCGGCTCGCTTCGCGGGTCGGCGTCGTCGTCGCCCGCGATCGGGTCGCCGGTCTCGTCGAACGACTGCGTGGAATCGCCGTCTGATGAGGATGTCATGGGTGATGCGGAGCGGGTCGGAAGGGGAGAGAGATTTCGACCGCGACGCGGTCCGGGACGCGAGGCGGGCGTTACTTCGGCGGCCGCAGCATGTAGTACCGACGGTTGAGGTCGTACATGTACCCCTCTCGCATCGTCTTCAACACCGCGTAGGTGATGAGGCCGGCGGCCACCGGGAGCATGAACGTGAGCGAGAGCAGCAGCTCGAGCTGGAACGGGAAGAAGTTCTGGATGGCGAGCACCGCCAGCGTGATCGCCAGCACGACGCCGGTCACCCCGAGCGCCGCCCAGCCCGGCTCCTCGACGGGACGCCGCGCGTTCCCCTTGTTGAGGAACGGCACGAGCGTGATGACGCCGAAGATGACTCCGTGGGCGATGAGACCGTACAGCTCGTTCGACACGATGATGTTACCGCCCAACACCGCGAGTCCGGGGTTGATCGGGCTGAGCTTCAGCAGGCCGAACGACCAGTAGAGGTACCAGTCGGGCAGGATGATCGCCGGCGTGGAACCGGGGTTGGCCGGATCCCCGAAGTGGGACGGCAAGATCGCCGCCACGAGCAGCATGATCCCCAGGAAGAAGGACGTGATCGCGAGGTTCCGGATCGTCTCGTGGGGCCACGTCGGGAAGCCGAGCACGTCGCGCTCGACGTACGTCGACTCCGCGCGGAGGTCCTCGTCCTCGCGCCGGGAACGCTCGAAGTACTGGTAGGTGAGCTGCGCGAGCCCCTGGCTGCGCTCCTTCCGCTCGGACCAGGTCGGGGTTTCGTCGTCCGGCGGGACCGTCGCCGGCGGTCCGCCGTCGGTACGCGCCTCCTCGTCGGTGCCTCCGTCGGTCATGGGGGTGGTGTCGTCGGTCATTGGATTAGTGCGGCTCCGCGATGCCCTGCACCCAGACGATACCGACGTGGATCGCGATGAGCGCGGTGACCACGAACGGCAACACGAACACGTGCAGGATGTACATTCTCACGAGCGTCGCCTGCCCGAGGGTGAACCCGCCGAACAGCAGCTGCGCCGCCCACTCCCCTACGATGGGGGTCGCGAGCGCCAGTTCGACGCCGATCTGCGCCGCCCAGAAGGACAGCTGCTTCCACGGGAGAACGTACCCGGAGAAGCCGAACAGAAGCGTCAGGGCGATGAGCACGACGCCGAGGATCCAGTTGACCTCGCGCGGTTCCTTGTACGCGCCGGTGAAGTAGACCCGCAGCATGTGGAGGAACACCGCCGCGACCATGAACTGCGCCGCCCAGCGGTGGATCGAGCGGAGCATGAAGCCGAACTGGACGTCTTTCATGATCATCACCAGCGAGTCGTACGCCGCGGTGGGGTCGCCCTGTGCCGCCGCGCCCGCGGTCGACGGCGCGTAGTAGAACCCGAGCAACGCCCCCGATACCGCCGCGAGTAAGTACGCGATGATAGAGAGGGACCCGAGCGAGTACAGCGGGTACCAGTACCAGAACTTGTTGTCGAGGTCGTACTGCTCGGTGTGGCTCTTCGGCATCTGGAGGTTCGCGCGGTAGTACATCGTCTCCAGGAGTTCGAGGTAGTCGACGATGCGGAGCCGCTTGTCGAGCCAGATGAGCGTGGTCAGGAACGCCGTCTCGATAGCGGTGAGGTCCTGACTCTTGAGCCACGCGTTGTGGTCCATGTCGTCTTGTTTTTTCAGACTCATTGTCGAATCACTTCTTGTAGTACGGGTACACAGCCCGTTTCAGCGTGTCCGTGAGACCGTCGGTGTCGAAGGTCTTTCCGTCTTTGTCCTCCTCGCGGACGTACAGGTCCTCCCACTTGCGGCGGCGTTTCTTCACGATCATCACGTCCGGGAGGAACTCCTTCCGGTACAGCAGCAGGATGAACGCGAGGTCGATGAAGATGAGCGCGAGCAGCGCGCCGACGTACATGTTCCCGGCCTCCGTCGACGCCCAGGCGGACATCAGTCCGTAGGTGAACAGCGCGACGAAGACGACCTCGATGACCGTGAGCAACACGATCGCGATCGCGGCCGCGGTGCTCTCGCGGGCCGGCTCGTACCGGTGGATATCGCCGTACGAGGAGCCGCCGGAACTCATCTGGCACCTCCGTGGCCGGTGTGGGCCGACTCGCCGTACTTGAGCATGTAGAACGTGAACACGAACGTCAGCCCGATACCGAGGATCGCGGAGATGCCGACCCAGTGGGCGTGAAGCGGAACGCCGACGTAGGCGATGCTCTCCGGCCACCCGGTGTTGCCGCCGCCGCCGACCTCGACGGTGGCGACATCGCCGCCGACGGCGAGGCCGCCGTGCATGCCGACCGCGGTGTGGGGTACGCAGTGGTAGTGGGTGATACCGGCGTCCTCGCTCGAGGTCTCGTACTCGTAGG
>NZ_SGTU01000149.1:0-932 GCF_005435195.1 Halorubrum sp. SP3
CCGAAATCTCTACTTCTGGTTGCTCGTCGCTTGTGCTAGCGATCCATCTCTCTAAGCCGTAGGAGCCAGAATCGTCGAACCGGAGGTCCCACGGTGTGGTGTCCCAAAGGGCGCGGATACAGCGGTCGTACCACTCGTCTGGGAGACGAACCAATACAGATGGCGCATCTGGGAGCTCGAAGTCCCAAACGTCCCGAGCCGTCTGGCGATGGCGAGAGACACGATCTAGGGTTGAGTAAGAGCTGAACCCGGGAGAACGGTCTTCGCCAGAAGTGGTCCATGAGCGGAGCGGGAGTGTATCGAGTTCGAATTCGTCTGTCGGCCCCCACTCAGAGCGGTCTGGGACTGCCGTAGGCCATACGGGGACGACTTTGCCCCCGAAGAGGTTTACATCGTCGTCACTCGTGAACTGACTGTCCCAGAGCCAGACAGTGGTGAATCCCTCGTCGAGGTAGTTCTGGGTGGACTCGTCTCGATTCTTGTTGATGTTCTTGTGTTGGTACTCAATCGCTAGTCCGTGGCCGTAGTTCGGGTGCGGTTCCTTGAACCGGACAAAGGAGTCTGCCCGTTTAGACCCGATCTGCTCTTCGAGTCCCCACTCGGTACAGTTGCCCTCAAACTCGACGAGCGCCTTCGAGAGAGCAATCGTCTTTCGCTTCTCGTGGATATCGCTCTCGCCGGTGAGATTACAGTTGCTGTCGTCGACGCCGGGATTGTGTCTGAAGTGACGCGAGACGAGCGCGCCGTTGTTCCGTGTGTGTTCACGAACGACGTACATTGGTTTTTCGCACTCAACACATGTGAGATCGGGATCTGGCTGATCAACCTCAAACGGTGAAATCGCTTTTTCGCCGTCAAGGAGGGCTACGAAGCTCATATACCAGAATCCATGAAGCCCGGAGAAATAAGTTGATCATGAGTATAGTGGAAGT
>NZ_SGTU01000150.1:0-929 GCF_005435195.1 Halorubrum sp. SP3
TGCTGTGTTGAATAGATGCTGAGTCACGGTTACAGCGGCTCACACAGTGGTTCTATGTTGGTAATGGCGAACATCAAGACGATTTCACGGAACTGCCGATACCAGCCAAGCGCTCGCACGGCATCGCCGAGCGAGCGCTTGGTTGTCGAGTAGGATGTTTCGGCCATCCACCGCTGAGAGTAGCCCTTTGCCCGGTTCAGAGCGTTTTTCGCGGCTGCGTTCGCTGACGAGCCGCGATAATGAACGAGGTAATCGATGTCGTGTGCGGCGATTTCGTACTCGGTGTGCCAGTCTTGGAAGCCGTTGTCGGCGGCGACGGACTGCAGGTCGTCCGCGTTTCGCCGGACGACCTGCGGTCCCGTCTTCGTGTCATGCTTCCACCGCGCTGTGATGTGAACGTCGAGAACAGCTAGTGATTCCACATCAGTCAATGTCGTCACTTTCAGCGTCTGTATCGTCCGTCCTGCCCGCTGGCGAAAGTACGAGGAGGCACGTCGCCGGTCGAAGAACGTGCTGTCGAGCGCAGCGTGTCCGGACTGCGGGTGCTGCTGCGCGGAAACGCGCAGCAGCGCCCGCCATACCCACATTTTCAGCCGATCAAACGACTTGTAGATCGTGCTGTAGTCTGGGAGATCGTCTGGATCTAAGCCGAGTGCGTCACGAATCTCGGCCATATACTTCAGCCGATTCGGCGTTTCTCGGTAGCTGTGGCCGTCTTCGAGCCGAAGACAGTGGAGCACAACGTGTTTCCAGCGGGCGAACCCGCCGCTGGCGGGCTCGCCCGCGTGCTTTCCCAACGCTTGTTTGACTAGGCGACGACACTGCTCAACGAAGTCGAGGAGATCGACTTCCATGGACAGAATCGATTTCCTCGGCTTCGTCCTTCTACTCCGTGATAACAGCTGATTAGATCGCTATTCAACACAGCA
>NZ_SGTU01000151.1:0-923 GCF_005435195.1 Halorubrum sp. SP3
GCTCGGCTGTGCGAGCCGACGAGTACCCTGCTCGGTGTGACTGTACCGCCGAGGAGCTGGCGACGTTGAAGGAGTGGTTCGAATCCGACGATCACACCCTCGGGGAGAAGGTCCGTGGCGACTGGCCGCCCTCGGATGAACGTAACAACGTTTATCCGATCTTTTTTACACCAGACGACCTCTCGGACACCTACGAGGCGCTGTACGACAATAATCGACGTTACTCGCCGTTCTCAGGGAACAAGGAACCCGTGAGTCGCGGCGAGGACTCGATGGACGTGTGTAACGCGCCGTTGAGTCGCTGGCGTCGACGCTACCCGAACGTGCGGTTTTGCGGACAGACGGTATCACCTGGTGACACCTACTGTGGTGTTCACAAATCGAATCGAGGTGCGCTGATGAAAACTGCTGAAGAACAACTCCAGACGGGGCTATTCGCCCAAAGTCTCGATCACGTCTACGCGAAACTCGGCCCGTGGAAGCGGCTGTTCGGGTGGGGGTCGTTCGAATCGCTGATGGGCGAATCCACCTACGAGTTTGGCGTTGAGTACGAAACACGTTCCTTCGATTTCTCGGACGCCGATCTCGTCCCCGAGGACGCCGACGAGGACGGAACGTTAGACGTTCGGTGTGGTTATCCGACCCAACACACCGACCCCGCCCTCTCGCTGTACGCAGCAGCGATGATGGGGGTTCAGATGATCACGGTTCAGCCGCGGATCATGTACGAGAACCACGAGGAGGGCGAGCGGATGATGGAGTCGAAGACCATCGAGACGGCACAGCTCACGGCGCCACCCACGGAACACGACCCGTCCCCGCAGGAGTTTAAGACGCTGGAGACGTGGTCCGAACACCACCTGAATCTCCCGCTGTCGCGTCTCGTCACCGACCGTCCGAAACTGCTCGAACGCGGCGGTGTC
>NZ_SGTU01000152.1:0-923 GCF_005435195.1 Halorubrum sp. SP3
TTTCGACCGTTCCAGACCGTTCGCGGCCAGTCGATCGCGGAGATCCCTCTCGCGGACGGCGCGCCCAAGGGCATCCACTAGACCGTCCACGTCACCAGGTTCGAATAGGAGCGCTTGCTCACCGTCGGTAACTTGCTCCTTGACAGCGTCCAAACGTGTAGTAACCAGTGCGCACCCGCTCGCCAGTGCTTCCATATTCACCACCGGGAATCCCTCGTGGTACGAAGGTAGACAGAACACGTCTGCGGCAGCGTAGTAGCGTTGTATCTCATTGTGAGCAACTGCGCCGACGAACGTCACGGAGTTCTCGATACCGAGTTCTCTGGCCCTTGCTCGCAGGTCGTCCTCTAGGACTCCGCTTCCGACAATGTAAAGTCTGGCTTCGTCGGTGATTCTCGCGTATGCGTCTAGAAGGTCGTTGAGACCCTTTCCCTCGTCGAGGCGACCGACGAACAATATGGAGACACGGTCAGATGTGAATGCGGGTTCGGTATTTGGGGAGAACTGGTCGAGGTCGACACCGGCGTACACCGTTCCATCGACATCTAAGTCGAGCCACTCACGCAATCGTTCGGCTGTTGCTTGGCTGTTGGAGAGGTAACACTCGGGCGAGGCGAACTTGGACATTGTTTGCCACCGAACGGATGGGTGCTTTATTCCGGGAAACCGAAAAAGCGTAGATATGGGAGTTCTTCGGGAGACGAGGAGATTATCCAAATAGTAGTGAGTCGAGAGGACATCAACCTCATCAGACAAGCGATCGAAGACCCCGCGACGTCTCGCATGCCAGTACATAGATATCGATTCGACCTCTGCGGGCAGTAGGGGAGTGTTTTCAGCGAGCAGTTCGTTTCGACGCGATTCTTTTTTCCAGAGAGGTATAGTAGTTATTTCGATGTTAAGCTCTTTAACCTCGCTTAGTA
>NZ_SGTU01000153.1:0-916 GCF_005435195.1 Halorubrum sp. SP3
TGCGGTTCGTCAGTACGAACTTCCCAGGGATCGAACATATCCAGTATATTTCTCGGAAGACAGTGTAATGCCGATGCTGTTGAAATCCGTGAGATTAGGTTGAAAACTTATACAAGGGAATTCTCGGCGCGACCCGTAGCCCAGACGTGGACGTATTCATGATCCGCGGTCGATATGCTTTGGTTAGTGCGCTCGTCGCGTGAGGTGGATTAACCGGTTGTGTTACGGGTACCAGCCGTCATAGCTGTGGCCGACCTGCTGGGACTAGTTCAAATGGAACGGCTCAGTCACACCGGTCTGACGGGATTGAGATATTATATATGAGGGGATAGCGTGAATTTTCTGCCAAATCAGTCTCAAGATCGCTGGCGAGCGTGAGCGGCAGCTCAAAAGGAGTTTACTCAACAAATTACAGCAGATTGTTAAATAGAAAGCTGCGGTTCCAGAGTATTTCTACGGTGAACGAACGGTTATCGTGGTCTCGTAGATACTGTTACCGCTGGGGTCGTGAACTAGTCGTATATCAACATTCTGTCCGTCAGTGTAGGACTGTCCATTGTCGATATTCTCAAAGACAGCACTCGTTCCTGTCCGCCATGGATCGTTAACTGAGGTTGCGTTAGCAGAGACTGTACCCACACGGGTCCCATCAACGACTAACACGATCTGGCTGGGGTCGAGATCCCCACCTCCCGTCTTCGTCACATCAAAGTCAATGTTGCTACCGTTAAGTGCCGCATTATCCGTCGAGAACGATGCCTGCGGCGCGGTATCTCCTAACTGGTCGCCGAGTCCGAGAACGAACGTCCCGATGACCGCCGCCAGGATGACGGTAATCGCGACCATGAGGATGACGCCGATGACGGGACTCACTGCCCTGTCGTCCGCGTTGGATTGGTTGCTTGGTTTCATAGTT
>NZ_SGTU01000154.1:0-327 GCF_005435195.1 Halorubrum sp. SP3
TGATCTTGATGTTGGACAAGGTGACTGAGCCACCTTCGATCCTACAAACGAAACCGTAGGCTTCGGTCAGCGGAGCTCGTGGCGTTCGTCCGCGAAGCCAACCGTGACGAGGTACTCGAGGAATTCGCCGAACCTGAACTGGAGGCCGCGTATCGAAACCTCGATGAGGATACGTTCGAGCAGCTGGCGGTCGGTGCGGCCGCGCCGTTGTTCGCGTTGCCGGACATCGACGGAGGGAGATGGGACCCCGCGGATGCGATCGGGGACGGCGAGTGGACGGTCCTGATCTGGGTGTTCGCCGACTGGTGTCCAGTCTGTCACCGCGGG
>NZ_SGTU01000154.1:353-916 GCF_005435195.1 Halorubrum sp. SP3
CCGCGGGTTCGACGAGCTGATCGAGCTTCGCGACGAACTACACGAGGCGGACGTCAACGTGGCGACGATCGAGTGTCACGGCGGCTACCGCGGCCGAGTGATGGTCAGACGGGAGCTCGAACCGGAGTACTGGTTCGCCGAGGAGTCGTTCATCGAATCGTACGCGGAGCGGATCTGGTGGCCGCACCTCCTCGACCGCGCGGGAGCGGTCGGCGCGAAATACGGCGTCGATCCGATGTCCTACGCCGTCCACGCCGAGTATATCAACCGCCCCGCGACGATCATTCTCGACCCGAACGGCACCGTTCGCTTCGCGTATTACGGAACGTTCTGGGGCGATCGGCCGTCCATCGAGGAGACTCTCGAAATGATCCGGTCGAAGGAGTTCGAGTTCGAGCACCCGGAACGACGGCACGTCGCGTCTGAGCGATTCCCCGGGCCAGCGGAATACGAATTTGCGGTTAGGGAATCGTGAGCGCGAACAGGGTGAGATTGTGAACCGCAGGGAGGAGACCGGCACCACCGGCGATGACGAGCAGACCGGCGGTCTCTCGGCCGACATA
>NZ_SGTU01000155.1:0-899 GCF_005435195.1 Halorubrum sp. SP3
TCCCAAAGATCCGTCGAGACATGCCCGGAACACGCGAGCGGTTGTCCAACTTCGCCTTTTTCGAGGAGTGCGACGTCGTACCCCTCGGTCGCTGCGTGATACGCAAACCGGGATCCTGGTGGGCCGGCACCAACAACGATGAAATCGTACATGGACACAGGTACACTCTGGGACTCAAATAGCTGTATTGGTGGGTCCACAGAAGGCACAGATCGGGTTGTACAGTATGTGCTTCAGAAGCCGCGCCCAGGCGTTCTCCCTGAGGCGCTCGGCCCTCCAAGCTGATAGTATAGAAGCGACAGGCACCGCCAATACACGTTAACGAACAGCTTGGTCTCGCGGCTGGGGGCCAGCAGTGGCTCGCTGAACGGCCCACGCGATTGTCACGCCAAGGCTGAGAGCACTCACCACAGCGAGGACTGTTAGTAGTGAGGTGTCCACAAGGACGGCCAGCAGCGGCACGGACATACTGGTACGTATCCAACATGATATTTAAGAGAAACTATTGTGGGTGGTCCCGGCGTTCGAACCGTCTCTTGAACGCCGAGTGTGCGGTTGCCCACCCTAGATTGACCGCCGCCTACATGGTGTCGGCCTCAATGACCTGCCGTTCGGCATCCAGTGCGCGCACTTCAATGCCGCGCCACTCGCCATCGACACCCACCAGCGCCTCCGCGTATCCCAACGCTTCGTTGCCCGGCACCGCCTCTTGGACGAACCGCTTTTGGGCGTCGTTCAAGCCGAACTCTGCCGCCCAGTGGTCATCCATCCCATCAAGCCGGTGGAACTGCTTGATCGCACACTGATCGAGAATCATCTCCGCTGCGGGTCGCTCGAAGAACTCATCCACTGTCTGAGTAACCAACTGGATCGACAGATCGTGGTCGCGGTGATGCAGA
>NZ_SGTU01000156.1:0-858 GCF_005435195.1 Halorubrum sp. SP3
AGGACTACATCGAGTATCACCGGGATGAGGTGACCGACGAGTACGATCGTAAGCCGCTGATCACGACCAGGTACGGTCGTCCGGCGGGCAACACCTTCCGGAAGGTGCTGTACCGAGTGACTCGTCCCTGCTGGCGCGGCGAAGGCTGTCCCCACGATCGGGACATCGACTCCTGCGAGGCGACTGACATCGACCACGCGAGCAAGTGTCCGTCGTCGCGATCTCCTCACGACGTGCGGAGTGGCCGGGTGACCTTCTACCGCCGCGAGGACGTTCCGCGGCGTATCGTCGAGGACCGGCTGAACGCGAGTGAGGATATTCTGAGTCGCCACTACGACCGGCGGTCTGACCGTGAACAGGCAGAGCAACGCAGCGACTTCCTCCCCGACCTATGAACCCCGAACCCTACGCCGCGACCCACCAAATCGCCAGACCCCACCGTGCTCGCTCCGAAACCGTCGGTTCTTGGGTCGTTCCTCAAACGCCGAGCAACAGGCTAGAAACGACCTCTACGCCCAGATTCTCAAAACGATTTAGAGACCGCTATTCGGATTCCGTTCACCAGCTTAACGCCCCCCTCTGCGGGCACGCAGTTTCCATTGTTCTAGGGGGTGATCGGCGGTGAGCCTCGGCATCGATTCGAATTCGCTCTGCCATCTCACTGCGGATGGTCCGGGCGAGTTCTGGTGTCCCGCGTGCGGCGCGCGCTGTACTCGGAACTCGTCGAGCGAGCTTGAGTATGGGCACAATCTGGACTGCCCCCGCCGCCCCGACGGCCTCGGGACTCCCGAACGGTGAGCCGGCCAGCTGCGCGCCGGTCCACCTCCCCACGGATTCGGCACGATCTCGTTCGCTCCC
>NZ_SGTU01000157.1:0-883 GCF_005435195.1 Halorubrum sp. SP3
ACTGTATGGCGACGACGAGATCACACGGATCGAACGGGACGTCTTGCCAGTAGTCGAAGAGAAAGGTGAGTGGCGAGGCGAGACTGTGGGTAAGCGACGCGACGGGACCACAGTCTCTCAAGAGATCACGCTCTCACTGCTTGACGATGGCGGTCTTATCTGTACAAACCGGGACATCACTGAGCGCAAAGAGCGCGAGCAGAAGCTTAAGCAGACGAATACTGTTCTCCGTACAATCGTTGAAAACCTGCCGATGGGAGTGCTCGTCGAAGATGCCGAGCGTGACGTACTCATGGCAAATGACCTACTGGGCGAAACACTTGGCAAACCTATCGATAGTGACGAACTTGTTGGGCGTGACTGTGCTGCGGCGGCTGAAGAGCTCAAAAACCAGTTCGCCGATCCTGAGGGGTTTATCCAAGGCATAGCAGATCGGATTGAACGCCGGGAGGCGGTTCAAAACGAGGAGCTCACCCTCGCAGACAATCGCGTTGTTGAACGCGATTACGTGCCGTACACCCTGCCAGAAGGTGAGGCGATTCTGTGGCTATACCGTGATGTAACAGAACGCAAGCAGCGAAAGGAGGAAGTTGAACGGAGCAGTCAGTTTCTGCGAGACACACAGGAAGTCGCAGCTGTCGGTGGTTGGGAATTTACTATACAGTCAGAGTCTTTGCGATGGTCGGATGAAATGTACCACATTCACGGAGTATCACGGGAAACTAATGTGACATTCGAAGACGCAATTGCATCCTATCACCCGGAGGATAGAGAGACCCTCCGAAAAGCCTTCAACCGTCTCGCAACCGAGGGCGAACCGTACGAACTGGAGGTGCGGATTCTCACAGTGGGAGGTGATGTACGGTGGATAAGCGCCCTTGGA
>NZ_SGTU01000158.1:0-883 GCF_005435195.1 Halorubrum sp. SP3
CGTACGTTACCGACTGATCCCCGCTGTCGGTTCCGTACTTGACGGTCCGTTCGCCGGACGTGTCTGACGCAATGACACTAGCTGTCGCCCCGTCGAACAGACGCTGGTAATCCTCTTGAAGCCCTTCGAGCCAACCTGTTCTGGATTCAGCGATGCTCGCGCCGAACCTGGTGTCGGTCGTTTCGATCGTCGAGGAGCTCCCTTCGGTGACGTACGCGGCGAGCAACCGCACGAGCGCCCGTCCGTCTTCGGAATCTAAGTCGATGTGCCGCTGTACCTTGATGCTCCGCTCTATCGAGTCGTGGTGTTCGTGACCGAACCAGACCCAGTCGTCGTTCGCGTGGACTCGTTTGACCTTCGTCTCCGCGTTCTCGCTGCCGACGCTTCGACCGTCCCCGTACTCGCGCGTGTACCCCTCTAACACGTCGTAAACATCGATCTTCTCAACTGTTTCGACCTCAGGAAGACCGGGAACCCGAAGCGGTTCTTCGACGTCTTCTGGCTTCGTTTCGACGAGGTCGCCGTCCTCTTCGACGACGTACGAATGATCTCTGGTCGTCGTGGACTCACCGAACTTATGCTGGAGGTTGACGACCGGTTTGTCGGTCTCGTGTCGGATCACCTGCTCGATCGGCTGCCACTCTGGGTCCCTGTCTCCGGTCACCGAAAGCGCCTCCCACCCGTTCACGCGACCCCGTTCCTTCTCGACCGACACCGAAGCGACAGGCCCTCCGTCGGCGGCAATAATCAGATCCTCGCTCGCAGTCGCATCCGAGCGCTCGAAGAGATCAGCGATCGGCAGGATTCGGACAATCCCCTCGGGATCGCGCACGACTACGGGTCTGTCGCCCGTGACACTGTCCCCGTACGCCACATCGTGACC